>NZ_JBFUBW010000008.1:0-241019 GCF_056405555.1 Variovorax sp. P1_G12
CATCTCGAGCCTGACGAACATGATCGTCGCCATGCGCCATGAGCGCCGGCGCTTCGTCGACAAGGTGGATTTCGTCACCAGCCCGGGCTTCCTCGACGGCGGCAGCAGCCGCCGCGACCGCGGCCTGCTGGCCGGCGGCATGTTCCGGGTGGTGACCGACCTGGGCATCTTCGGCTTCGACGACAAGACCAGGCACATGAAGATCGTCGCGCTGCACCCGGGCGTCACCCTGGAGCAGGTGCAGGACAACACCGGCTTCACGCTGCTGCACGACAAGCACATCGCGACCACCGAGGCACCGAGCGTGCGCGAACTGTCGGCACTGCGGCGTCTGGATTCCGACCGGCTCTACATCGCCTGAGCGCAGGCCTTCCTGGCCGGCCCGCGAGGGTGGCTCGCGCGGCGCTTGCCGCGCCGGTGTGCTTTCCGCTAACGTTCCTTTCGTCTCGTCCACATTCGAAGGAGCTGCCATGACCCTCGCCTCTCGAACCCGAGCCTTCGCGGCCGCCGCCGCGCTGCTCGTCGCCGGCGCCCTCGCGCATGCCCAGGGCCTGCCCAACGTGGTGATCCTCGCGACCGGCGGCACCATCGCCGGCGCCGGCGCCACGGCCGCCAACAGCGCCACTTATTCGGCGGCCAAGGTGCCGGTCGACAAGCTGATCGCGGGGCTGCCCGAACTGTCGAAGGTGGCCAACGTCCGTGGCGAGCAGGTGTTCCAGGTCGCTTCCGAAAGCCTGACCAACGACAACCTGCTGGTCCTCGCCAAGCGCGTCTCGGCGCTCTCGAAGCAGGCCGATGTCGACGGCATCGTGATCACGCACGGGACCGACACGATCGAGGAAACCGCCTACTTCCTGACGCTCACGGTGCACACCCCCAAGCCGATCATCGTGGTCGGCTCGATGCGCCCGGGCACCGCGCTGTCGGCCGACGGCGCGCTGAACCTGTACGACGCGGTCAACGTGGCGGCCAGCAGGGATGCCGCCGGCAAGGGCGTGCTCGTGACGATGAACGACGAGATCCATACCGGGCGTGACGTCAACAAGACGGTCAACGTCAAGACCGAGGCATTCAAGAGCCAATGGGGACCGCTCGGGATGATCGTCGAGGGCCGCAACTACTGGTTCCGCCTCCCGGCCAAGCGCCACACGATGCAGTCGGAGTTCGACATCGACAAGATCGATGCATTGCCGCCGGTCGAGATCGCCTATGGCTACCAGAGCGTGCCGCCGACGGCCATCGACGCGCTGGCCAAGAGCGGCATCAAGGCGCTCGTTCATGCCGGCACCGGCAACGGCTCGGTGGCTGATCGCATCGTGCCGGTCCTGCAGAAGTTGCGCGCCGATGGCGTCCTGGTGATCCGCAGCTCGCGGGTGCCGGACGGCTTCGTGATCCGCAATGCCGAGCAGCCGGACGACAAGTACGACTGGGTGGTGGCGCACGACCTGCGGCCGCAGAAGGCGCGGATCCTGGCGATGGTGGCCCTCACCAAGACCAAGGATACGAAGGAACTGCAGCGGATTTTCTGGGAGTATTGACTCGCCCCCCAGGTTGGCTCACTGCGTGTAGCCGCCCACCCCCCTGCCGGGGGGCAATACCGGCGGACCGGCTGAGCCGGATCCGCGGTATTTCCGGAACGCGCCCCGGCTGGCGCGGGGCGGCTCGTGGGGTGCGGTTCTGGCTCTTAAAATGGCCGGTTCGCCGCGTCGGGGGCGTTTCGCTTCCTTGCGGCCACCAGGCTCAACATGCTGACTTTCCAACAAATCATTCTCAAGCTCCAAGCCTACTGGGATGCCCAGGGCTGCGCGCTCCTGCAGCCCTACGACATGGAGGTCGGCGCCGGCACCTCGCACACCGCCACTTTCCTGCGCGCGCTCGGCCCCGAGCCCTGGAAGGCCGCCTACGTGCAGCCGAGCCGCCGTCCCAAGGACGGCCGCTATGGCGAGAACCCGAACCGGCTGCAGCACTACTACCAGTACCAGGTGGTGCTGAAGCCGGCACCGAGCAACATCCTGGAGCTCTACCTGGGCTCGCTCGAGGCGCTCGGCTTCGACCTTAGGAAGAACGACATCCGCTTCGTCGAGGACGACTGGGAGAACCCCACGCTCGGCGCCTGGGGCCTGGGCTGGGAGGTCTGGCTCAACGGGATGGAGGTGACGCAGTTCACCTACTTCCAGCAGGTCGGCGGCATCGACTGCCGCCCGATCACCGGCGAGATCACCTACGGGCTGGAGCGCCTGGCGATGTACCTGCAGGGCGTGGACAACGTCTACAACCTGAAGTGGACCGAGGGCCTGAGCTACGGCGACGTCTTCAAGCAGAACGAGGTCGAGCAGTCGACCTACAACTTCGAGCACAGCGACGCCGAGTTCCTGTTCACGGCCTTCGCCGCGCATGAAAAGCAGGCCAAGGTGCTGATGGAGGCGCAACTCGCGCTGCCGGCCTACGAGCAGGTGCTCAAGGCGGCCCACAGCTTCAACCTGCTGGACGCGCGCGGCGCGATCAGCGTGACCGAGCGCGCGGCCTACATCGGCCGCATCCGCAATCTCGCGCGCAGCGTCGCGCAAAGCTACTACGAGAGCCGCGAGCGGCTCGGATTCCCTATGGCGCCGCGCGAGTGGGTCGCACAGATGACGAAGAAGGCGGCCTGAGCGATATGACCACCAAGAACAACCTGCTCGTCGAACTGTTCGTCGAGGAACTGCCGCCGAAGGCGCTGAAGAAGCTCGGCGACGCCTTTGCCTCGCAACTGCGCGACCAACTGGTCGCCCTGGGCCTGGCGGATGCCGGCTCGGTGCTCACGGCCTATGCCTCGCCGCGGCGGCTGGCCGCCCACCTGACCGACGTGCTGGCGCAGGCCGCCGACAAGGCGGTGTCGCAGAAGCTCATGCCCGTGACGGTGGGCCTCGATGGCGCGGGCCAGGCCACGCCCGCGTTGCTCAAGCGGCTGGCGGCGCTGGGCGCCGATGCCAGCGCGGTGCCGGGGCTGCAGCGCGCGATGGACGGCAAGGCCGAGGCGCTGTTCTTCCAGAGCATCGCCAAGGGCGCAACGCTGGCCGAAGGCCTGCAGAAGGCGCTGGCCGAGGCGATCGCGAAGCTGCCGATCCCCAAGGTCATGAGCTACCAGCTCGAGACGAATTGCGAGCTGCCGGGCTGGAGCAGCGTGAGCTTCGTGCGGCCGGCCCATGGCCTGGTGGCGCTGCACGGCGACGCGATCGTGCCGGTCGGAGCGCTCGGACTCACGGCCGGTCGGCAGACGCATGGCCACCGTTTCGAGGCCGCGGTCGATCCGATCGAACTGCGCGACGCCAACAGCTATGCCGGCCAGATGAGCGAACAGGGCGCCGTCATCCCCGGCTTCGAGGCCCGCCGCCACGAGATCGCGCGGCAGCTCGCCGAAGCGGCCGTGAAGGTCGGTGGCGGCACGCAGGCGATCCATGACGACGCACTGCTGGACGAGGTCACGGCCCTGGTCGAGCGGCCCAACGTGCTGGTGTGCGAGTTCGAGCGCGAGTTCCTCGACGTGCCCCAGGAATGCCTGATCCTCACGATGAAGGCCAACCAGAAGTACTTCCCGCTGCTCGACGCGGCGGGCAAGCTCACCAACAAGTTCCTGGTGGTCAGCAACATCCGCCCCGACGACGCCAGCGCGGTCGTCGGCGGCAACGAGCGCGTGGTGCGCCCGCGGCTGGCCGACGCCAAGTTCTTCTTCGACCAGGACCGCAAGAAGTCGCTGGCCTCGCGGGTCGAGGCGCTGGCCAAGGTGGTCTATCACAACAAGCTCGGCACCCAGGGCGAGCGGGTGCGGCGGGTGATGCAGATCGCCCACCTCATCGGCGAGCAGTTGGGCGCTGCGTCCGGCGACACCAAGCTGGCCGCGCATGCTGTGCAGGCGGCACAACTCGCCAAGGCCGACCTCGTGACGGACATGGTTGGCGAATTCCCCGAGCTGCAAGGCACGATGGGCCGCTACTACGCGCTGCACGACGGGCTCGATGCGACGGTTGCCGATGCCATCGAGGACCATTACAAGCCTCGTTTCGCCGGGGACGCTTTGCCGCGCGACATGGTGGGCGTCGCCGTTGCGCTTGCCGACAAGCTCGAAACGCTGGTCGGCATGTTTGGCATTGGAAACCTGCCCACGGGCGATCGTGACCCGTTCGCGCTGCGGCGTCATGCCCTGGGTGTGGTGCGCATGCTCATCGAGCGTTCGTTGCCGCTGCAGTTCCATGAGCTCACGCGACAGGCGTTCGGTGTCTTTGCGCCGGGCCTTCTGGAGGACCGGAGTGTCGAACTCGATGAGTTCCTCATCGAGCGTCTCAAGAGCTACTTCAAGGACGAAGGCTATTCGGCGGTCGAGATCGACGCGGCCGTCTATGTGCGCAAGCTGGGGGCGTGGGCGACGATCCCGAGGCGTCTCGACGCTGTCCGCACCTTCGCCGCGCTGCCCGAGGCGCCCGCGCTGGCCGCGGCCAACAAGCGCATCGGCAACATCCTCAAGAAATCGCCCGAGGCCGATGCGCACGTCAGCGAGCTGCTGCTGCAGGAGCCGGCCGAGAAGGCGCTGCATGCCGCGATGCGGCAGGTGGTGCCGGTCGCGGACGCGCAGTTCGACAAGGGCGACTACACCGCCTCGCTGCAGACGCTGGCCGCGCTGCGCGAGCCGGTCGATGCCTTCTTCGACGGCGTGATGGTCAATGCCGAGCAGGCCGACCTGCGTCTCAACCGCCTCGGGCTGCTGATGCTGCTGCACGCCGCGATGAACCGGGTGGCGCAGCTCGAACGGCTGGCCGCCTGAAAAGAGACACCATGAAACTCGTCATCCTCGACCGCAACGGCACGCTCAACGCGCACCGCGAGGACTTCGTCAAGAGCGACATCGAGTGGACGCCGCTGCCGGGCGCGCTGGAGGCCGTGGCGCGGCTCAACCATGCGGGCTGGCACGTGGTCATCGCCTCGAACCAGTCGGGCCTCGGGCGCGGGCTGTTCGATGTCGTCTCGCTCAATGCGATGCACGCCAAGATGCACAAGATGCTGGCGGCCGTGGGTGGCCGGGTGGATGCCGTGTTCTATTGCCCGCACAGCCCCGACGAGGGCTGCGACTGCCGCAAGCCCAAGCCCGGCCTGTTCCTGCAGATCGGCGAGCGCTACGGCGTCGATCTGTCCCACGTGCCGACCGCGGGCGACAGCCTGCGCGACCTGCAGGCCGGCGCGGCCGCGGGCTGCGAGCCGCACCTGCTGCTGACCGGCATGGGCCAGGCTCTGCGCGGCGTGCCGCTGCCCCCCGAGTACCCGCCGAACACCCAGGTCCACGAGGACCTCGCGGCCTTTGTCGATTTCCTGCTGGAGCGTGAAGAGCGCGCCACGCTGAAAGTAGCTGTCTGATGGATTTCGTCCGTTCCGTCATCCACGCGCTGTGGATGCTCGTCACCGTGATCCCGTGGGGGATCATCATGTGCGTCAGCTCGCTCTGGAAGCGCGGCATCCCGCTGTACTGGATGGCCGCGACCTGGCTCGGTTGGGCCATCGGCGGCGCACGGGTGCTGCTCGGCATCCGCACCCGCGTCTCCGGCATGGAGAACCTGCCGACCGACAAGCTCGCGGGTTGCGTGCTGCTGGTGAAGCACCAGTCGACTTACGAGACCTTCCTGATGCCCACGCTGATGCCGCATCCGCTGGCCTACGTGTTCAAGAAGGAACTGATCTACGTGCCGTTCTTCGGCTGGGCCATGGCCCGCCTCGACATGATCCACATCGATCGCAGCCAGAAGACGCAGGCCTTCAACAAGGTCGTGGCGCAGGGCCGCAAGCTGCTCGAACAGGGCATCTGGATCATCATGTTTCCCGAAGGCACGCGCATCCCGCGCGGCCAGAAGGGCAACTACAAGAACGGCGGCTCGCGGCTCGCCTGCGAGACCGGCGTGCCGGTGGTCCCGATCGCCGTGACTTCGGCCAAGGTCTGGCCGCGCAAGGCCTTCATCAAGCGCCCGGGCGTGGTCGACGTCTCGATCGGGCCGGCCATTTCGAGTGTCGGCCGCAAGCCCGACGAGCTGATGCGCGAGGTCGAGGCGTGGATCGAGGCCGAGATGCGCCGGCTCGATCCCGAGGCCTATGCGCCGGCCGCCGCCGCCGCATCCACCGCTGCCTGAGATCCCGACCATGCGCGGCCTGTTGCAGTTCACGCTCGATCTGTTCGACGCGCCTGCGGCCGAGCCGAGTCCGCCGCCGACCGAGGGACCGCGCGTGCCGGCGATCCCGCTGGCCGACGCGCTGAGTCCGGCGAGCTTCATCCACCCGCGTGCCACGCGCGAGATCCTGCTGGCCGACGCCCGCGTGGCCTACGAGTTCACGCGCGGCAAGCGCCGCACCATCGGCTTCGTGGTCGGGGCCGAAGGCCTGTCGGTGCGGGCGCCGCGCTGGGTGGCGCTGCGCGACGTCGATGCCGCGGTGAAGGAGAAGGGCGACTGGATCCTGCGCAAGCTGGCCGAGACGCAGCAGCGCCACGCGCGGCTGGAGTCGGCGCGCATCGAGTGGGCGGACGGTGTCGTCTTTCCTTTCCTCGGCCAGCAGGTGAGCGTGCGGCTCGATCCGCATCACGCCTTCGATGGCGTCGGCGCGGTGCTCGACGCCGGTGCCGGCCACGGCGGCGAGGCTCCTGTCCTGCGCCTGGCGCTGGCGAGGAACGCGAGCGCAGCGCAGATCCGCGATGCCGCCCAGGCCTGGCTGATGCGCCAGGCGCGCCGCATCTTCATCGAGCGGCTCGACCATTTCGCGCCGCGCCTGGGCGTCGCCTGGCACAAGCTGTCGCTGTCGAACGCCTCCACGCGCTGGGGCAGCGCCAGCGCCGACGGCGCCATTCGCCTGCACTGGCGACTGGTGCACTTCCGGATGTCGGTGATCGACTATGTGGTCGCCCACGAACTGAGCCACCTGCGCGTGATGGACCACAGCCCGCGCTTCTGGGAGACCGTGGAAAGCGTGCTGCCCGACTACCAGCAGTTGCGCAGGCAGCTCAAGGACGAGCCGGTGCCGCGCTGGTAGATGCGCTCAGGCCGGCGCCGGGCCGCCCCAAGGCGGCCTGCGGCCCCCTCGGGGGGCAGCGACACACGAAGTGAGGAGCGTGGGGGCCATCCAGGCCGGCGCCGGGCCGCCAGCGCGGCGAAGTCCGCGCTTCGCGCAGACGGGCGGCCTGCTGACTCCCCCTCGGGGGGCAGCGACCCACACGAAGTGGGGGAGCGTGGGGGTCTGCTACCTCGCGTGCGTCACGCCGCCGTCGACCACCAGCGTCGAGCCCATCACGTAGTCGCCAGCGCGCGAAGCCAGGTAGATCGCGGCGCCTGCCATGTCTTCCGGCGCGCCGATGCGGCCGGCCGGGATGCGCTCTTTCACCTCTTCGCCGTGATCGCGCGCGTCCTTGTTCATGTCGGACGCGAAGGCGCCCGGCGCGATCGCGCTGACCACGATGCGGTCCTGCGCGAGCCGCAGCGCCATCCGGCGCGTCAGCTGGATCAGCCCGGCCTTGCTCGCCGCGTACGAATAGGTTTCCTGCGGATTGACCGAGATGCCGTCGATCGAGGCGATGTTGATGACCTTGGCCAGGTGGTCGGTGGCCGCCTTCCGGAGCATCGGCGTCAGCGCCTGGGTCAGGAAGAAGGGCGTCTTGAGGTTCAGGTCGACCACCTTGTCCCAGCCGCTTTCGGGGAACTCGTCATAGGGGGCGCCCCAGGCTGCGCCGGCGTTGTTGACCAGGATGTCGAGCGCGCCTTCGTGCTTCGCATAGGCGTCGACCAGCCCCTGCGCGCCCTGCAGCGTGGAGACGTCGGCCGGCAGCGAGACGCAGTGGCCGAAGGCCGAAAGCTCCTTCGCGGTCTGGTCGCAGGCCGCGGCCTTGCGCGCCGAGATGTAGACGCGGGCGCCCTGCGCCAGAAAGCCCTCGGCGATCATGCGGCCGATGCCGCGCGAGCCGCCGGTGATGAGTGCGGTGCGCCCTTCGAGCGAGAAGAGTCGGGTGGTGTCCATGCGGTGTGTCTCCTGGGTATGCGGTGCGTTTCGCCGGCCGAGCGGCTTGCCGGAGCTTAGTGCGCAGGGCCGCCGGACGGCGTCACCTTGGTGCCAGCTCAGGCCATTGGCCAGGCCAGGGAGCGCAGGCTCGCAAAGCGCCGTTCGGCGCCGGTCAGCGGATCCAGGAAGGCGACTTCGCGGGCCAGCAGCTGCAGCGGGCGGTCGAAGTCGTCGCTGCCTTCGGGCAGGAGCGCCGGGTAGATCGCGTCGTTCCGGATCGGCATGCCGAGCGCGGCGCAATGCACCCGCAGCTGGTGCCGGCGGCCGGTGACCGGCGACAGGCCCAGCCGCGCCCAGCCGTCGTGCGCTTCCAGCAGCTCGAAGTGCGTCTCGGCGTTGGGCTCGCCGGCGACCTCGGTCATGCGCATGAAATGGTCGTCGGGCGCGAGCCGGCTGCGGCGCGTGGCCGGCAGCGCGCCGCCGGGCTGCCAGGGAACGATCGCCTCGTAGCGCTTGTGGATGGCGCGATCGGCGAACAGCGCGCTGTAGGGGCCACGGCTGGCCGGCAACACCGAGAACAGCACGATGCCCGCGGTTTCGCGGTCGATCCGGTGCAGCGGCGCCAGGTGTTCGAGGCCCAGCTTGCGCTTGAGGCGCACCAGCAGGCTCTGCTGCACGTACTTGCCGACCGGCGTGACCGGCAGGAAGTGCGGCTTGTCGACCACCAGCAGGTGCGCGTCGCGGTACAGGACCTGTTCGTCGAACGGGACGACGGGCTCCGAGTCGAGCGCACGGTAGTAGTAGACCCGCAGCCGCGGCTGGTAAGGCCGCGTGCGGGTGACGCGCACGCCATGCTCGTCGACCACGTCGCCGGCCTCGATGCGGGCCTCCCAGGTCGCGCGCGGAATCGCCGCGAAGCGCTGCACCAGGAACTCCGCGATCGTGGGCCAGTCGCCGACGGGCAGTGCGGCGCAGCTCGGGCCGACGCCGTCTCGCACGGGCAGCGGCAGGGCGTTCATTGCGCAGCCAGCGCGGCGGCGATCTCGGCGAACAGCGGGCGCGCGGCGGGGTCGTCGTCGAGACAGCGCGACCGGATGCCGGCCAGCAATGCCTGCGTGGCCGCATCGGCCGGGGCACAGCGATCGAGCAGTTCTTCGATCAGGCAACCAAAGGCGCGGGACTCGATGCGCTGCAGTGCCCGCGACTGCGCGGCATCGTCGCGCGGCAGGAACGAAGCCGCTCCGAAGTCGCCGAGCAGGCCGTCGCCCTGGCCGTTCCAGAGGATGTTGTGGCCGTAGAGATCGCCGTGGAGGATGCCGCGCGCGTGCAGACGGGCGACGGCCGAGGCGATACCCCGGGCCATGCGCAGCGCGGTATCCGGCGGCCAGCGGGCGTCGTCGGCATAGACGTCGCGCGTGCAGGATTGCAGGCTCGGCGGCCCGGCCAGGTTGCGGAAGGTCGTGTCGACCAATTCGAGCACCAGGCCGGCGCTCGCTGCCGGATGGTTCTCGATCCGCCCCAGCACCGGGATCAGGCCGGGATGCGTTCCGGCCGCGATGCAGGCCGCCATCTCGCTGTGCGGCCAGCCGTCGCTGGTCACGGCGCCCTTGAACAGCTTCACCGCGACCGGCCGAGGGCGGCCGTCCGGCTGCAGCCAGTCGGCCTGGTGGATCACGCCGGAGGCGCCTTCTCCGAGTTGCTGCTTCAGCGAGAGCCGATGCCAGTCGATGGTCGGCGTCGGCTGGGCATCCATCGCCTGCGCTTCGGCTGCTTCGTCGAGGGGATTGCCCGCGAAGGCGAGCCACGACAGGCGCGGCAGCGACAGGAGCCAGCCCGGCAGCGCCTCGAAGCGATTCGCCGAGATGCGCAGCAGTTCGAGCGCGCGGCAGGCGGCCATCGACTCCGGCAGTGCCCGCAGCCGGTTGCCCGCGAGCATCAGCTTCTGCAGCCGCGTACGCTGGCCGAGCGCGTCCGGCAGCGCGTCGATCCGGTTGTCCGTGAGGATCAGCCAGCGCAGCGCAGGCGGCAACGCGGACGCGGGCACCCGCTCGATGCGGTTGGCCTTGAAGGCGACCATCTCGAGCCGGCCGCATCGCCCGACCGCCTCGGGCAACTCGGTGAACTGGTTGTCGGAGCAAAAGAGCACGCGCAGGCGGTGCAGCCGGTGCAGGTCGTCCGGCAGGGCGCTCAGCGCATTGCCCGAAAGATTGAGCACCTCGAGCGAGTCCGCCAGATCGAAGATCTCGCGCGGAAACTCGCTCAGACCGGCAGACAGGTCGAGCCGCTGCGCTCCGGCCAGTTCGCCCGCGCGCAGGCGGCTCAATGTCGTCACGAGAAGGCGCCGAACCGGTAGATGCCGTCCTCGCCCAGCCGGCGCTGTATCTGCCCCGAGAACCACAGCAGGTGCAGGTGGGCCACGGTCTCGCCCATCGCGAAGGTCATCTGGTGCAGGTCGAGCTCGCGCTTGAACAGGATCGGCAGGCCCTCGACCGCGCTGTGCGGCCGCGCGGTGCAGGCCTCCAGCAGTTCGGCCAGGCGGTCGCGATGGTGCTCCTTGAGCTGCTCGACACGGCGGTGGATGCCGGTGAACGGCTTGCCGTGCGAGGGCAGGCCCAGCGCGTCGACCGGCAGCGCCTTGAAGCGCTCGATGCTGTCGAGGAAGAGACGCAGCGAATTGGCCTCGGGCTCGCCGGCATGCACGCTCACGTTGGTCGAGATGCGCGGCAGCATCATGTCGCCGCCCAGCAGCGCGTTGACTTCCTCGCAGTACAGCGCGATGTGTTCCGGCGCGTGGCCGTAGCCGCTGATGCAGCGCCAGCCGCGGCCGCCGATGTCGACCGTGTCGCCGTCCATCATGCGCACGAAGTTCGCGGGCACCGAGGGCACCATGTTGGCGTAGTAGCTGGTGCGCGACCGGATCTTGGCGACCGACTCGGCGTCGGTGAGCCCGTGCGAGGCGAAGAAGTCGGCCGCCGCGTCGCCGCCGGCCAGCGTGTCGCCGGCGGAGGTGAGCACGCGCGCCACGTGGTAGTCGGTCGAGCTGATCCACAGCGGCGCCTTCCAGCGATCGCACAGCCAGTGCGCGAGGCCGATGTGGTCGGGGTGCATGTGGGTCACGATGACGCGCAGGATCGGCAGCCCCTGCAGCTGCGTCTCGAAGATCTGCTCCCACTGCGCGCGCGCGGCATCGTGCGCGATGCAGCAGTCGACCACGGTCCAGCCCTCGACGCCGTCGAGGGTGTCGCGCAGCAGCCAGAGGTTGATGTGGTCGAGCGCGAAGGGCAGCGCCATGCGGATCCAGCGGACGCCGGGCGCCACTTCGAGGGTCTCGCCGGGGGCCGGCAGGGTGTCGCCGAGGGGGTAGTGGAGTTCGCGTTCGAGGATGTTCATGTACGATTGACGTTAACGTAAACGTCATGGCTTTGACCCATCATTGTATGCAGAGCCGCTCGAACCTGCTGTCGCACACGCTTTCCGGCCCCCACATGCCTTCGCAGACCTTCACCATCGGCGAGCTCGCCAAGGAGTTCGACCTCACCACGCGGGCGATCCGCTTCTATGAGGACATGGGATTGCTGGCGCCGCGTCGCGACGGGCTGCAGCGCATCTACACCTCGCGCGACCGCGCCCGCCTCACGCTCACGCTGCGCGCCAAGCGGCTCGGCCTGAAGCTGACCGAGGCCCGCGAGATACTCGACATGTACGACAGTCCGCGCGACACCGCGGTGCAGCTCGAGCGCTTTCTGGGCGTGCTCGGCGGGCACCGCGAGCAGCTCGAAAGCCAGCTGGTCGAGCTGCAGGCCAACCTGGCGGAAGTCCGCGCCCAGGAAAAGAAGGCGCGCGCCGCGCTGGCGCGCACCGCGAAGCCGAAGACGCGCTGAGCGACCGCTCCAGCACCCCACCACACACCACCGACGACACATGGACAACACACCCGACCCCCTCGAGGACCTTTTCGCCCACAACCGCGCCTGGTCGGCACGCATGGAGCGCGATCGCCCCGGCTTCTTCACCAGCCTGGTGAAGCAGCAGACGCCCAAGTACATGTGGATCGGCTGCTCCGACAGCCGGGTGCCCGCGAACCAGATCACCGGCCTCGAGCCGGGCGAGGTCTTCGTGCATCGCAACGTGGCCAACATCGTGGTGCACTCCGACCTCAACGCGCTGTCGGCCATCCAGTTCGCCGTCGAGCGGCTCAAGGTGCGGCACATCATGGTGGTCGGCCACTACGGCTGCTCGGGCGTGCAGGCGGCGCTCGAGGGCGCGCGCATCGGTATCGCCGACAACTGGATCCGCCACATCCAGGACGTGCGCGACCGGCACCGCGTGATGCTCGAAAGCCTGCCCGAAGCCGTGCGCGCCGATGCGCTGTGCGAGCTCAACGTGGCCGAGCAGGTCGTCAACGTCAGCGTCAGCACGGTGATGGTCGACGCCTGGAGCCGCGGCCAGGAGGTGACCATCCATGGCTGGGCCTTCGGCGTCAACGACGGCCTGCTGCAGGACCTGGGCATGACCATCGACGGCTCCAAGCCGCTCGAGACGCAGTACCGCGCCGCGGTGCAGCGAATCCGCTACAAGTGGAGCAAGCCGTCGGAGAGCACCCCCAGCCTGCCGGATGCGATCGGCCTGGCCGACTGAACCATGTTTCCGCAGCGCCTCGATTCGCCGCTCGCCTATGACATCGCGCGTGCGATGCGCGACGGCTTCGATCGGCACTACCGGCTCTTCCGGGCCGAGTCGGCGCGCGCCAAGCATCGCTTCGAGACCGCCGACTGGCATGGCCAGCAGCGCGCGCAGCGCGAGCGCATCGAGTTCTACGACCTGCGGGTCAGCGAGGCGGTGGCCCGGCTCGAGAAGGAGTTCAAGGCCGGCGAGCAGCCGATGGACGTCTGGCACCAGATCAAGCTGCACTTCATCGGCCTCCTGGTCGACCACCACCAGCCGGAACTGGCCGAGAGCTTCTTCAACTCGGTCACCACCAAGATCCTGCACCGCGCCTACTTCCAGAACGACTTCATCTTCGTGCGGCCGGCGATCAGCACCGAATACATCGAGCCGCGCGACGCGCCCACCTACCGCGCCTACTACCCGGAGCGCGAAACGCTGGCCGACACGGTCGAGCGGATGCTCGAGGACTACGCGCTGCAGGGCGGCTATGCCGACCGCCGCCGCGATGCCGAGCGGGTGGCGGCCGCGATCCTCGGGCGCTTCCACCAGATCAAGCTGCGCGCCAACTTCCAGCTGCAGGTGCTGTCGGGCCTGTTCTACCGCAACAAGGGCGCCTATGTGGTCGGCAAGGTCAACAACGGCTTCGTCGAGCTGCCGTTCGCGCTGCCGATCCTGCACGACGCCGCGGGCAAGTTCTATGTCGACGCGGCGCTGTTCGGCGAGGACGATCTGCAGATGCTGTTCAGCTTCGCGCGCGCCTACTTCATGGTCGACATGGAGGTGCCGTCGGCCTATGTTCAGTTCCTGCGCTCGCTGATGCCGCGCAAGCCGCGGGCCGAGATTTACAACGCGCTCGGGCTCGCCAAGCAGGGCAAGACGCTGTTCTACCGCGACTTCCTGTACCACCTGATCTACTCGACCGACAAGTTCCGCATCGCGCCGGGCATCAAGGGCATGGTGATGCTGGTGTTCGACCTGCCGTCGTTCCCCTACGTGTTCAAGGTCATCAAGGACTTCTATCCACCGCAGAAGGAGACGACGCGCGAGCAGATCAAGAGCAAGTACATGCTGGTGAAGCAGCACGACCGCGTGGGCCGGATGGCCGACACGCTCGAGTACAGCGATGTCGGTTTTCCGCTCGACCGCTTCGAACCCGAGCTGATCGAGGAGATCCGCAAGTTCGCCCCGAGCCAGCTCGAGATCGGCGACCGCGACGGCAACGGGGAGATGGAGGTGGTGGTCAAGCACGTCTATATCGAGCGCCGCATGATCCCGCTGAACATCTTCCTGCAGGAGTCCTTCGACCTGCTCGAGCAGCCCGAGCATGCCAAGCGGGCGGGCAAGCAGCTGGAGCACGCGGTGATCGAGTACGGCAATGCGATCAAGGACATGGTGGCGGCGAACATCTTCCCGGGCGACATGCTGTGGAAGAACTTCGGCGTCACGCGCGGCGGCAAGGTGGTGTTCTACGACTATGACGAGATCGAATACCTCACCGACTGCAATTTCCGCAAGGTGCCGACGCCGCGCAACGAGGAGGACGAGATGAGCGGCGAGGTCTGGTATTCGGTCGGCCCGAAGGACGTCTTCCCCGAGACCTTCGAGCCCTTCCTGCTGGGCAACCCCGCGGTGCGCGAGGCCTTCATGGCCCACCACGCCGACCTGCTCGACGCCGCCTTCTGGCAGAGCCACAAGCAGCGGATCCAGGCCGGGCAAATGCTCGATGTGTTTCCTTACGATGAAGCGCAGCGCTTCAAGCACGACGGCCACGCGCCGTATTTTTAGCTCGCCCCCAGGTTGGGCTCACTTCGTGTAGCCCGCCCACCCCCGGCCGGGGGCAACACCGGCGGCCCGGCGAAGCCGGATCCGCGGTGTTTCTGGCCTGGGGCGCCAGTCGCAAGGGGCGTGAGACCTGCGAGGATTTTTGTATGAACTGTCTGTTTAAGGAGCAATTCAAATGAGCGAATCGATCGTGATCGTCGGCGCCGCCCGCACCCCGATGGGCGGCTTCCAGGGCGACTTTTCTTCCCTCTCGGCGCACGACCTGGGCGGCGTCGCCATCAAGGCGGCCGTCGAGCGCGCAGGGATCCCCGCCGACAGCGTCGGCGAGGTGCTGTTCGGCAACTGCCTGATGGCCGGCCAGGGTCAGGCGCCGGCGCGCCAGGCGGCCTACAAGGGCGGCCTGCCCGACAGCGCGGGCGCAGTCACGCTCAGCAAGATGTGCGGCTCGGCCATGAAGGCCGCGATGCTGGCGCACGACATGCTGCTGGCGGGCACGCACGAGGTGATGGTGGCCGGCGGCATGGAGAGCATGACCAACGCCCCCTACCTGATGCTCAAGGGCCGCGGCGGCTACCGCATGGGCCACGACCGCATCTTCGACCACATGATGCTCGACGGCCTCGAGGACGCCTACCAGCCGGGCCGCTCGATGGGCACCTTCGGCGAGGACTGCGCCGCCAAGTACAAGTTCACGCGCGAACAGCAGGACGCCTTCGCGATCGCCAGCGTCGAGCGCGCCAAGGCCGCGACCTCGTCGGGTGCCTTCAAGGCCGAGATCGCGGCGGTCACGGTCAAGGGCCGCGGCGGCGACACCGTGATCGAGATCGACGAAGGCCCGGGCAAGGTCAAGCTCGACAAGATCCCGACGCTCAAGCCGGCGTTCAAGAAGGACGGCGGCACCATCACCGCGGCATCGAGCTCGTCGATCAACGACGGCGCCGCGGCGCTGGTCATGATGACCGAGGGCAGCGCGAAGAAGTACGGTGCGAAGCCGATCGCCCGCATCGTCGCCCATGCCACCCACGCGCAGCAGCCCGAGTGGTTCTCCACCGCGCCGGTGGGCGCGGTCGCCAAGCTGTTCAAGAAGACCGGCTGGACCGTGAAGGACGTCGACCTCTGGGAAGTCAACGAAGCCTTCGCCGTGGTGCCGATGGCGCTGATGCACGAGCTCTCGGTGTCGCACGACATCGTCAACGTGCATGGCGGCGCCTGCGCGCTGGGCCATCCGATCGGCGCCAGCGGCGCGCGCATCATGGTCACGCTGATCCATGCGCTGCAGCAGCGCGGCAAGAAGCGCGGCGTTGCGACGCTGTGCATCGGCGGCGGCGAAGGCACGGCGGTGGCGATCGAGCTGCTGTGAGGCGCTGCCTAGAATCGAAATATTGTCCCCATTGGAGTTGTCTTTGATTCATTCGGCTTTCCCCCGCAGCGCGCTGGCCGCGCTGCTCGCCACCGCTTTCATGGCACCCGCCGCCTGGAGCCAGACGCGCGACCAGGCCCTGTTCGCCGCCGCTACCGCCGAGAAGCCCGCCGTCATCAAGACGCTCGAGGCGCTGGTCAACATCGAGACTGGCACCGGCGACGCCGAGGGCCTCGCGTCGGCCGGCAACTACCTCGAGGCGCAGCTCAAGTCGCTGGGCTTCACGGTCACGCGCAGCAAGTCGGCCGGCCTCGTGGTCGGCGACAACATCGTCGGCACGCTCAAGGGCAAGGGCGGCAAGAACCTGCTCCTGCTCTCGCACATGGACACCGTCTACCTCAAGGGCATCCTCGCCAAGGCGCCGTTCAAGGTCGAGGGCGACAAGGCTTACGGCCCCGGCATCGCCGACGACAAGGGCGGCAACGCGGTCATCCTGCATGCGCTCAAGCTGCTCAAGGCGCGCGGCTTCGAGGACTTCGGCAGCATCACGGTGCTGTTCAACACCGACGAGGAAAAGGGCTCCTTCGGCTCGCGCGACCTGATCCAGGAAGAGGCGGCCAAGGCCGACTACGTGCTCTCGTTCGAGCCGACCGGCGCCGGCAAGGAAGACCTGTCGCTGGGCACTTCGGGCATCGCCTACGTGCAGGTCAACATCACGGGCAAGGCCTCGCATGCGGGCGCCGCACCCGAGCTCGGCGTGAATGCCCTGGTCGAGGCGTCCGACCTGGTGCTGCGCACCATGGACATCGACGACAAGGCCAAGGGGCTGCGCTTCAACTGGACCATCGCCAAGGCCGGCGCGGTCTCCAACATCATTCCGGCCAGCGCCACGCTGAACGCCGATGTGCGCTATGCGAAGAACGAGGACTTCGAGGCCGCGATGAAGACGCTCGAGGCCAAGGCCCAGCAGAAGAAGCTGCCCGACGCCGAGGTCAAGGTGCTCATCACGCGCGGGCGTCCGGCCTTCAACGCGGGCGAGGGTGGCCGCAAGCTGGTCGACAAGGCCGTGGCCTACTACAAGGAAGCCGGCGGCGAACTCGGCATCGTCGAACGCACCGGCGGCGGCACCGATGCGGCCTACGCCGCGCTGGCGGGCAAGCCGGTCATCGAGAGCCTGGGCCTGCCCGGCTTCGGCTATCACAGCGACAAGGCCGAGTACGTCGACACCAGCGCGATCCCGCGCCGCCTCTACATGGCCAGCAAGCTGATCATGGACCTCGGTCAATCGAAGTAAGGAACACGCCATGCTGCTCAGCGCCGACCAGGAAGCGATCCGCGATGCGGTGCGCGCCTTTGCCCAGGCCGAGCTCTGGCCCCACGCACCGCTGTGGGACCGC
This sequence comes from Variovorax sp. P1_G12, assembly GCF_056405555.1. Lineage (NCBI taxonomy): Bacteria > Pseudomonadati > Pseudomonadota > Betaproteobacteria > Burkholderiales > Comamonadaceae > Variovorax > Variovorax sp. P1_G12. The sequence goes on from NZ_JBFUBW010000008.1 coordinate 17,209, forward strand.
GAGCACAGCTTTCCGAAGGAGGCCCATGCCGGCCTGGCGGCGCTCGGCGCCTACGGCATCTGCGTGCCCGAGGAAGACGGCGGCGCCGGGCTGGACTACCTGACGCTGGCGCTGGTGCTCGAGGAGATCGCGGCCGGCGATGGCGGCACCAGCACCGCGATCAGCGTGACCAACTGTCCGGTCAACGCCATCCTGATGCGCTACGGCAATGCGCAGCAGAAGAAGCAGTGGCTGCAGCCGTTGGCGCAGGGCCGCATGCTGGGAGCCTTCTGCCTGACCGAGCCGCAGGCCGGCAGCGATGCCTCGTCGCTGCGCACCACGGCGCGCAAGGACGGCGGCGGCTGGGTGATCGACGGCGTCAAGCAGTTCATCACCAGCGGCAGGAACGGCCAGGTGGCGATCGTGATCGCGGTCACCGACAAGGGTGCGGGCAAGCGCGGCATGAGCGCCTTCATCGTGCCGACCGATGCCCCCGGCTACACCGTGGCGCGGCTCGAGGACAAGCTGGGCCAGCATTCGAGCGATACCGCGCAGATCAACTTCGACGGCTGTCGCGTTCCGCTTGAAAACCTGATCGGCCAGGAGGGCGAGGGCTACAAGATCGCGCTCGGCGCGCTGGAAGGCGGACGCATCGGCATCGCGGCGCAGAGCGTGGGCATGGCGCGCAGCGCCTTCGAGGTGGCGCTGGCCTACGCCAAGGAGCGCCAGGCCTTCGGCGCCAGCATCTTCGACCAGCAGGCGGTGGGCTTCAGGCTGGCCGATTGCGCGACCCAGCTCGAAGCCGCGCGCCAGCTGATCTGGCATGCGGCCAGCCTGCGCGATGCCGGGCGGCCCTGCCTCAAGGAAGCCGCCATGGCCAAGCTGTTCGCCAGCGAGATGGCCGAGCGCGTCTGCAGCGCGGCGATCCAGACGCTGGGCGGCTATGGCTACGTCAACGATTTTCCGCTCGAGCGCATCTACCGCGACGTCCGCGTGTGCCAGATCTACGAGGGCACTTCGGACATCCAGAAGCTGTTGATCCAGCGCGCCCTGGCCTGAGCCCGCCGCGGCGTCCGGGGGCGATTTCCGGGGGTCTGCACAATACGCCCTGGAACTTCCCCCTTTCACGCCTCCCTCAATGTCCGCATCCTCCCCCAGCCCCGCCCGTGTTCCCTGTCCTTGCGGGCGTCGTGACCGGCGAGAGCTGCCACTGGTTTTCGCCCAGTGCTGCGGGCGCTACATCGACGATTTCGGCCACACGCCGGCACCCGACGCCGAGTCGCTCATGCGCTCGCGCTACACGGCCTTCGTGCTCGAAAGGGCCGACTACCTGCTCGCGACCTGGCATCCCTCGACGCGCCCGGCCAGCCTGGACTTCGAAGCCGGCGTGAAATGGCTCGGCCTCGACGTGCGCTCGCGCTCCGTGCTGGACGCCGACCATGCAGAAGTCGAGTTCGTCGCCCGCCAGCGCAGCAGCGCCGGCGTGGCGACCCGGCTGCACGAGCGCAGCCGTTTCGTCCGCCAGGAGGACGACGCGCTGCAAAATCGTTGGTACTACCTCGACGGCGACCGTCACTGACTGATTCAGTCAGAAACAGCCGCTGACTGTTGCGCAGCCTTGGATGTTTGCTATGGATTTCATAGCGTCCGAGGCGGATTGTGTCCCGCAGGGAGACAGACCAATTCCTTTTGGGCTATTTATCTCGCGCCGCTCCTGCTCCACACTTCGCAGCTTGTGAGCGCTGCGCCGAAAGCGCAGCGCGAGCGCGTTCAACGGGCCACGGGGCCAAGAGGTGAATCATGGGCAGCAGGACGCTTCTTCGCACGGGAGACTGGCGGCGGCCGTGCACCGCGATGGCCCTGCCGGCCCTGGCCGCGCTGCTCTGGATGGCCGCGCCGCACGCGCGCGCGCAAGACAAGTCCGTGCTCACGCCCTTCTCGAGCGCGACCGGCGCCCAGGCGCCGGCGCCGTGGCACTTCACCACCTTGCCCAACAAGGTTCCGACCCGGTTCGAGGTCGAGCAACTCGAGGGCCAGCGCGTGCTCAAGGTCGACGCCAATGGCTCCTACGGCAATCTGGTCCACCCCGTCAGGGTGGAGCTCAACAGTCAGGCCACGCTGGCCTGGCGCTGGCGGGTCGAGGCGTTCGTCGAGGGCGCCGACCTGCGCACGCGCTCGGGTGACGATGGCGCCGCCAAGGTCTGCGTCTTCTTCGATTTTCCGGCCGACCGGCTGTCCGTCGGCGAGCGCACCCGTCTGTCGCTGGCGCGCCGCGCGACCGGCGAGGCGGTGCCGACCGAGACCCTGTGTTACGTCTGGGACAACAAGGAAGCCAAGGGCAACGCGTTCGACAACGCGTTCACGAAGCGCATCCGCATGGTCGTGCTCGAATCGGGCGCGGCGCCCAAGCCGGGCAGCTGGATCGCCGAACGGCGCAACCTGCTGACCGACTACAAGCGCGCCTTCGGCGACGAGGCCGGCGACCTCCTGCCCGACGTGACGGCGGTCGCCGTCTCGGCCGACGCCGACAACACGCACGGCCACGGCCTCGCCTATTTCTCGGACCTGGACCTGCGCGGCGCCCTGGCGACCCAGGTTGCCGGGCCGGCTCCCGCCGAGCGTCCTCCGACGCAGGGCCAGTAACAGCGCAGCATCTCATCGACTGTCAACGTCCCGAAAGCCATGAACGACTTTGTCGCACTCCTTGCCAGCCAGGGCGCCGCCCTGGTCTTCGCCGCCACGCTGGCGACGCGCCTCGGCGCGCCGGTGCCGGCGGTGCCCTTCCTGATCGTCGCCGGCGGGCTGACGGTCGGCGGGCAGGTGTCCTTCGTCGCGGTGGTGGTGGCGGCAGTGCTCGGCAACATCCTCGGCGATGGCGTCTGGTTCCTGGCCGGACGCCGCTGGGGCTACCGCGTGATGCGACTGCTCTGCCGCATCTCGCTGTCGCCCGACTCCTGCGTCAGGCGCAGCGAATCGATCCTCGGCCGCTGGGGCGGACTGTCGCTGATCGCAGCCAAGTTCGTGCCGGGGGTGTCGGTGGTGGCGCCGCCGATGGCGGGTGCGCTCGGCATGTCGAACCTGCGCTTCCTGTCCTATGAAACCGTGGCGGCGCTGATCTGGACGCTGGCCTTCCTGTTCGTCGGCCGGATCTTCCACGCCGCGATCCAGGACGTGCTGACCGTGATCTCCAACATCGGCCTGACCGCACTGGTGCTCGGCGTGCTGGCGCTGGCGGCATTCATCGGCTGGCGCTATCGCCAACGCCGGCTGGCGCAGCAGCAGGCCGACGACATCGAGCACATCCAGGTCGAGGCCTTGCGCGAAGCCCTGGCGGCGGGCGCCGGGCTGACGGTGATCGATGTGCGCTCCGACGAGGCGCGCGCCCTCGATGCGCGGGCGATCCCCGGCGCCATCGGCATCGGGCTCAAGCAGTTGCCGAAGCGGCTGGACACCTTTGCCGATGGGCGCGAGCTGGTGGTTTTCTGCGACTGCCCCGACGACGCCTCGGCGATCGCGGCGGCGCGCGTGCTGATGGCCGCCGGCCAGCCGCGGGTGCGCGTGCTGGCGGGCGGGCTGGACGCCTGGGTGGCGATGACTGCGGCCGACGCGTCCGGCGCCGCCGAGCCGAAGCGGGTGGTCGTTCCGCTGGCGGTTGCACGAACCGCTTGATCCTGCGGCCGCAGGCGGCCTAGAATCGGCCCCGCTCCGGGGTGCACGCAGACGCGTGCTGAGATGGCCAAGCGGCCAAACCCGCGAACTTGATCTGGTTCATACCAGCGTAAGAAGAGCTGCGACTCCCCGGCGCCCTCTCGTCCCTGAACGAGCGGTGCCGCAAGGAGGCATCGCGGAGCACCCGTTGATCCACAACCCGGAGTGCCCCGCATGAATGCCCACGACAAGTTCGCCTCCCTCCTCACGCTCACGCGCGAGCCCTTTCCCGCCTCGACCAAGGGCGTCATCGCCGGCGGCCGGCCCGACCTGCGGGTGCCGGTGCGCGAGGTTGCTCTGTCCAACGGCGAACAGGTTTCGCTCTACGACACTTCCGGCCCGTACACCGATCCGGCCGCCGACATCGATGTGCGTCGCGGGTTGCCTGGCGTGCGCGACGCCTGGATCGCCGAGCGCGGCGACACCGAGAGCTACGAAGGCCGGCTGCACCTGGCGCTTGACGACGGCGCGACGCACGCGGACCGCGACGCCCGGCGCATCGCCGAACTGCGCGCCGGCGCCGCCGCACTGCAGCGCACGCCGCGGCGTGCGAAGTCCGGCGCCAACGTGACGCAGATGCACTACGCGCGGCGCGGCATCGTCACGCCCGAGATGGAGTACGTGGCGCTGCGCGAGAACGGCCGCCGCGAATGGATGGCCGAGTACATGGCCGACGAGGCGCGCGAGAAGCGGCTGGCCGGCAACCCGATGGGCGCCCGCATCCCGAAGATCATCACGCCCGAATTCGTGCGCGAGGAGGTGGCGCGCGGCCGCGCCATCATCCCGGCCAACATCAACCACCCGGAAGTCGAGCCGATGGCGATCGGGCGCAACTTCAAGGTCAAGATCAACGCCAACATCGGCAACTCGGCCGTCACCTCGAGCATCGAGGAAGAGGTCGAGAAGCTGGTCTGGGCGATCCGCTGGGGCGCCGACAACGTGATGGACCTCTCCACCGGCCGCAACATTCACACCACGCGCGACTGGATCGTGCGCAACAGCCCGGTGCCGATCGGCACGGTGCCGATCTACCAGGCGCTGGAGAAGGTCGGCGGCGTGGCGGAAGACCTGACCTGGGAGATCTACCGCGACACGCTGATCGAGCAGGCCGAGCAGGGCGTCGACTACTTCACGATCCATGCGGGGCTGCGGCTGCCCTTCATCCACCTCACGGCCGACCGGCGCACCGGCATCGTCTCGCGCGGCGGCTCGATCATGGCCAAGTGGTGCATCTCGCACCACAGGGAGAGCTTCCTGTACACGCACTTCGAGGACATCTGCGAGATCATGAAGGCCTACGACGTGAGCTTCTCGCTCGGCGACGGCCTGCGCCCCGGCTGCGCCTCGGACGCCAACGACGAGGCCCAGTTCGCCGAACTGCGCACGCTGGGCGAGCTGACGCAGATCGCCTGGAAGCACGACGTCCAGACCATGATCGAAGGCCCGGGCCATGTGCCGATGCACCTGATCCAGGCCAACATGGACGAGCAGCTCAAGCACTGCCACGAGGCGCCGTTCTACACGCTGGGCCCGCTGACGATCGACATCGCGCCGGGCTACGACCACATCGCCAGCGCGATCGGCGCCGCGATGATCGGCTGGGCCGGCACCGCGATGCTGTGCTACGTGACGCCCAAGGAGCACCTGGGCCTGCCGGACCGCGACGACGTCAAGCAGGGCATCATCGCGTACAAGATCGCGGCCCATGCGGCCGACGTGGCCAAGGGGCACCCGGGAGCGCGCTCGCGCGACGACGCGCTGTCCAAGGCGCGCTTCGAGTTCCGCTGGCAGGACCAGTTCAACCTCGGCCTGGACCCCGACACCGCGCGCGAGTTCCACGACGAGACCTTGCCCAAGGACAGCAGCAAGGTGGCGCACTTCTGCTCGATGTGCGGCCCGAAGTTCTGCTCGATGAAGATCACGCAGGAGGTGCGCGAGTACGCCGCCCAGCGCGGCATCGAGGCCGGCGATGCGGTCGAGGATGGCATGGCCGGCAAGTCGGCCGAGTTCAAGGCGGCCGGCGGCGAGATCTACATTCCGATCCAGCCGGCCTGAAATGAAACATCCCCCGAAGCGCCTGCGGCGCCTCCCCCCCTCAAGGGGGGCGATACCAGTGGCCCGGCAAAGCCGGTTCCGCGGTATCCCTGGCATTGGTCTGCGCCGGTTTCATGCGACGCAGGTCACGCGAACGCCTGGTGAAGCACTGAGTCGTCATGCCTCTGTGGGGGCGACGTTGTTACGATCGCTCCCATGAAAGCTCCACCCTTCGACGCCGTCCTGTTCGACTGCGACGGCGTCCTGGTCGACTCCGAACCCATCACCAACCGCGTGCTCGCCGAGATGCTGGGCGAACTCGGCTGGAAGCTCAGTACCGAGGAGTCGATGCGCATCTTCACCGGCAAGGCGGTCAAGGACGAGGCCGCGCTGATCGAGGCGAACACCGGCTTCGCGATCACGCCCGAGTGGCTGCACGGCTTTCGCGGCCGCCGCAACGAGGCGCTCGAGCGCGACCTGCTGGCCATTCCCAACGCCGCGCTGGCCGTGCGCGCCCTGCATGCGGCGCTGGACGGCCGCATCGCCTGCGCTTCAGGGGCCGATCGCCACAAGGTGGAATTGCAGCTCGAGAAGATCGGGCTGCTCGATTGCTTCGAGGGCCGCATCTTCAGCGGCCACGAAACCCCGCGTTCCAAGCCCGCCCCCGACGTCTACCTGGCCGCCGCGGCCGCGCTCGGCATCGACCCGGCGCGCTGCGCCGTGGTCGAGGACACGGTGACCGGGGCGATGGCCGGCATCGCTGCCGGCGCCACCGTGTTCGGCTACAGCCCGACCGACCTGGGCCACAGCGGGCCCGAAGCGCTGCGTGCCGTCGGCGTGGCGCATGTCTTCACGGACATGGAACAACTGCCGTCGCTGCTGGCCGACTGGCGCCCCGCGTTCGCCTGACCCCCCGATGCACGGCCTGCGCGCGCTCTGTGGTCTGCTGATCGCTGCCTGCGTGGCGGGCTGTTCATCGCTGAGGCCGTGGCTCAACGACCCCCTGGCCGACCGGCCGCCGTCGCTGTCCGTCATCATGGCGCCGGAGTCGGGCCGGGATCCGACGATCCTGGTGGCCGTCACGCTGTCCGGCGGCGGTGCGCGCGCCGCTGCGTTCGGCTATGGCGTACTGGCCGAGCTGCGACGCACCACGTTCGATCTGAACGGCCGGCACAGCGACCTGCTCGACGCCACCGACGTGATCAGCGGCGTCTCGGGCGGCAGCATCCTCGCGGCCTACTATGCGGCCTTCGGCGCCGAGAAACTGCCCGATTTCGAACGCGATTTCCTGCGCCAGAATTTCCAGAACAGCCTGATCCTGCAGGCGCTGAGGCCGCGCAGCCTGTACGACCTGACCTCGCCGTGGTACGGGCGCAGCCATCTGCTGATGCGCCGGCTCGACGAGATCTACGAGGGCAAGACCTACGCCGACGTCGAGAGCAGCCCGCGCCACCCGCAACTGGTGATCGCCGCCACCGACATGTCGCTGGGCACGCCCTTCGAGTTCACCGCCGACCAGTTCGCGCTGATCTGCTCGGACCTGCAGAGCGTGCCGTTGTCCTTCGCGGTCGCGGCCTCGTCGGCGGTGCCGATCCTGCTGAGTCCGCTGACGCTGAAGAACCATTCGCAGGTCTGCCGCGAGCGCGGCATCGTGCCGCGGCTGGCCGTCCGGGGCGGCGGCAACTACCGGGCCCGCATGTTCCGCATGCAGGCCAACAGCTACCTCGACGCCCAGAGCCGGCCCTTCATCCACCTGGTCGATGGGGGCGTGGCCGACAACCTCGCGGTGCGGCGGCTGCTCGACCGCGCGCTGGTCGGCGGCGGCTTGCGCGAGAGCTTCGAGGAAGTCGGAATTCCGCGCGGCAGCGTGCGCAAGCTGGTGGTCATCAGCGTCAATTCGGCGCGCGACCCGGCCAACAACATCGACCAGAGCGATACCGTGCCGGGTTTCCGGGCGGTGGCCGACACCCTGCTGTTCGGTGCCGGCGCGCGCGCGACCCTGGAAACACAGGAGTTCCTGCTCGACACCGCGCGCCAATGGCGTGAAGACCTCAAGTCACGCAGCCCCGAAGCTTCGGATGCCTTCGCGCCCGACGCCGAGATCCACGTGGTGCAGGTCAACCTGCGCGATGCCGCGGATGGCGAGCTGCGTCAGCGGCTGCTGCAGGTGCCGACCGCGTTCTCGATCACCGATGAAGAGGTGACGCGGCTGATCGCGGCGGGGCGCAGCGTGCTGCAGCGCTCGCCCGAATTCCGGGCATTGAAGAGATCGCTGGGCGCGGCCCAGGACTGAAGGCTCAGGCGTTGCCGCGCGGCAGCGAGGCCTTGGCCATCGTGGTGAGCGAGAGCGTCATCGCCTGGGCCCGGTCGGCCCACATGTGCGACACCAGCGGGTCCGCGTTTTCGGTCACGAAGCCCTGGTTGCGGGTCCGCCCCGAGGTGGCGATGAAGTCCATCAGGTCGGCGAAAGCCGAGCTGTCGGTGTCTGGAATCTGCTGCATGCGGCGATCGTAGGCTGCGGCGGGCCGCCTGCGCGTCGGACGCTGCCCTTTCTGGCCTTCCCGGGCGCACTATTTCACGGATTCCCGGCCCCGCTGCGCGGCGGCAGGCCGTGCCGCCGGAACGTGCCGGGGGCGACGCCGGCCCAGCCCCGGAATGCGCGAGAGAAGCTTTTCTCATTGCGAAATCCGACCGCCAGCGCGATCTGCTTGATCGGGCGGTCGGTCCGCCGCAACTGGTCGGCCGCCGTTTCGTGCCGGATCTCGTCCTTGAGCGCCTGCAGCGACAGGCCCTCTTCCATCAGCTGGCGGTGCAGGGTGCGGCTCGACAGGTTCAGCAGGGCCGCCAGGGCGTCGGCGGTGGCGGCTTCGGCGGCGCGGCTGCGCAACAGTTCGCGCACCCGCTGCCCGAGCAGTCGGTCGCGGCGGTATTGCAGCACCGTGAGCGGCAGGGCTCGCCGCAGCATGGTGCGCAGCGCCGCCTCGTCGCGCCGCAGCGGCAGCGCCAGGTAGCGGGGGTCGAAGCTGTAGCCGGCCTTGGCGGCCCCGAAGCGCAGGCTGCCGCCGAACATCAGGGGATAGGCCTCGCGGTGCGGCGGCGCCTCGAACGGAAAGGTGGTGGCGCCGAGCGACACCCGCGAATCGATGGCCCAGCAGGCGTAGCCATGGAGGAAGCGCAGGTTCGACACCAGGCAGAACTCGCGCAAGTCGCCCAGCGACCGGTGCTCGGTGATCGACACCGTCGCCACGCCGCCGGCCAGCGAGAGGTCGAGCGTGATGTCGTCGGTCAGCAGCCGCAGGTGCCGGCACCAGCGCTTGATCGCCACGCCCAGGTCGGGCGCGCCCAGCGACGCCCGGCACAGCATGCCGTAGCTGCCCCAGGGCAGCTTGCGCTGGAACCAGCCGAGCGCCTCGTCGTCGAGCTGCTGCATCGCGAAGCCGGACAGCGCCTCGAATTGCGCCGCGGTCACGCGGGCGGCCGGATCGGCGACTTCATGCGGCGCGATCTGTGCCTCGGCCAAGGCCGCCGAAGGGTCGACGCCATAGCGCTCGTAGCCCCGCACGATCGCTCGCACGAAGGCCATCGGCGTGGCCGCGCGGCGGGTACTCTGGAGCGGTGACGAAGGCATGCTGGCGTGCGGTCGAGGTGGCGCGATTTGCAACCATTGTGGCGCCAAATGCACCGGCACACGGCGTAAGCTGCGCCTTTCCGCGCGACAGTTGCGCGCGGGCCCGACCGACCAAGGAGACAAACCATGCACGATCCCGGCCTGAACTTCGACCTGGGCGACACCATCGATTCCCTGCGCGACGCGATCCAGAACTTCGCCGCCGACGAGATTGCACCGCGTGCGGCGGACATCGACCGCGACAACCAGTTCCCGGCCGACCTCTGGAAGAAGCTCGGCGACCTCGGCCTGCACGGCATGACCGTCAAGGAAGAGTACGGCGGCACCGAGCTCGGCTACCTCGCGCACATCGTCGCGATGGAAGAAGTCTCGCGCGCTTCGGCCTCGGTCGGGCTTTCCTACGGCGCACACTCCAATCTCTGCGTCAACCAGATCCACCGCAACGGCAGCGCGGCGCAGAAGAAGAAGTACCTGCCCAAGCTGGTGAGCGGCGAGCACGTGGGCGCACTGGCGATGAGCGAACCCAATGCCGGCTCCGACGTGGTGAGCATGAAGCTGCGCGCCGAGAAGAAGGGCGACCGCTACGTGCTCAACGGCGGCAAGATGTGGATCACCAACGGCGGCGACGCCGACACGCTGGTGATCTACGCCAAGACCGAGCCCGAGATGGGCGCCCGCGGCATGACCGCCTTCATCGTCGAGAAGGGCTTCAAGGGCTTCTCGGCCGGCACCAAGCTCGACAAGCTCGGCATGCGTGGCTCCAACACCTTCCCGCTCTACTTCGACAACTGCGAGGTGCCGGAGGAGAACGTGCTGGGCGGCGAGGGCCTGGGCGCCAAGGTGCTGATGAGCGGCCTCGACTTCGAGCGCGCCGTGCTGTCGGGCGGTCCGCTGGGCATCATGGCGGCCTGCATGGACGCGGTGCTGCCCTTCGTCCACGAGCGCCAGCAGTTCGGCCAGAGCATCGGCGAGTTCCAGTTGATGCAGGGCAAGCTGGCCGACATGTATTCGACCTGGCAGGCCACGCGCGCCTACGTCTATGCCGTCGGCAAGGCCTGCGACCGCAGCGACCATGCGCGCACCTTCCGCAAGGATGCGGCCGGCGCGATCCTCTATTCGGCCGAGAAGGCGACCTGGATGGCCGGCGAGGCGATCCAGGCGCTGGGCGGCGTGGGCTACACCAATGAGTTTCCGGTCGGCCGGCTGTGGCGCGACGCCAAGCTGTACGAGATCGGCGCCGGCACCAGCGAGATCCGGCGCATGCTGATCGGCCGCGAGCTGTTCGCCGAAACCGCCTGAAGGAGTTGCCATGACCTTGACGCGCAGCCTGGCGCAGGGCGCCACCGACGTGACGTTGATCGAACAGACCCTCGGCGACTTCTTCGACGACATGGCCGCGCGGCAGGGCGACCACGAGGCGTTGGTCAGCGTGCACGAGGGCAAGCGCTACAGCTACCGCGAACTGCAGCGCGAGGTCAACCGGCTGGCCAGCGCCCTGCTCGGGCTGGGGCTGGCGCCCGGCGACCGCGTCGGCATCTGGTCGCACAACAATGCGCCCTGGGTGCTGATGCAGCTGGCCACCGCCAAGGTCGGCATCATCCTGGTCAACATCAACCCGGCCTATCGCACCTCGGAGCTCGAGTACGCGCTCAACAAGGTCGCGTGCAAGGCGCTGGTGACGATGAAGAGCTTCAAGACCAGCGACTACGTCGGCATGCTGCGCGAGCTGGCGCCCGAGCTGGCTGCGGCGGCGCCCGGCGCACTGAAGGCCGCCCGGCTGCCGCACCTGCGCACGGTGGCCTGGATCGATGCGGCCGGCGAAGAAGGCGAGCTGCCGGGGCTGCTGCGCTTCTCGGCGCTGCACGACAGCGGCCGCGCCGACGACCCGCAGGTCGACGCGATCGCGAAGACGCTCAAGGCCACCGACCCGATCAACATCCAGTTCACCAGCGGCACCACCGGCTTCCCGAAGGGCGCCACGCTGACGCACCGCAACATCCTGAACAACGGCTTCTTCATCGGCGAGTGCATGAAGCTCACGCCGGTCGATCGCCTCTGCATCCCGGTGCCGCTCTACCACTGCTTCGGCATGGTGCTGGGCAACCTGGCCTGCCTCACGCACGGCGCGACCATCGTCTACCCGAACGACGGCTTCGACCCGCTGGCGGTGATGCGGACGGTGCAGGCCGAGAAATGCACCGGGCTGCACGGCGTGCCGACCATGTTCATCGCCGAACTCGACCACCCGCGCTTCAAGGAGTTCGACTTCTCGACCTTGCGCACCGGCATCATGGCCGGATCGCCGTGTCCGACCGAGGTCATGAAGCGGGTGGTCGACCAGATGCACCTGCGCGACATCACCATCGCCTACGGCATGACCGAGACCAGTCCGGTGAGCTGCCAGAGCTCGACCGACACGCCGCTCGCCAAGCGCGTGTCCACCGTCGGCATGGTGCAGCCGCACCTGGAAATCAAGGTCATCGATCCGGTGACGGGCGAGATCGTCGCGCCGGGCGAGACGGGCGAGTTCTGCACGCGCGGCTACTCGGTCATGCACGGCTACTGGGAAGACGAGGAGAAGACTCGCGAAGCCATCGATGCAGACGGCTGGATGCACACCGGCGACCTCGCCACCATGGACGCCGAGGGCTACGTCAACATCGTCGGCCGCATCAAGGACCTGGTGATCCGCGGCGGCGAGAACATCTACCCGCGCGAGATCGAGGAGTTCCTGTACCGCCACCCCAAGGTGCAGGACGTGCAGGTGGTCGGCCTGCCCGACAGGAAATACGGCGAGGAGCTCTGCGCCTGGATCATCGCCAAGCCGGGCCAGAGCCTGAGCGCCGACGAGGTGCGCGAGTTCTGCAAGGGGCAGATCGCGCACTACAAGGTGCCGAGGTACATCGAGTTCGTGACCGAGTTTCCGATGACGGTCACGGGCAAGATCCAGAAGTTCAAGATTCGCGAAGCAATGAAGCACCAACTGGGACTGGACGAGGACAAGACCGCATGAAGCTGGACACGAAACTCAATGCCCGCTCGGCGGAATTCCAGGCCAATGCCAGCGCCATGCGCGCACTGGTCGACGACCTGCACGCGCAGTTCGCCAAGGTCGAGGCCGGCGGCGGCGAGGCCGCGCGCAGCAAGCACACGGCGCGCGGCAAGCTGCTGCCGCGCGACCGCGTGGCGCAACTGCTCGACCCGGGCACGCCCTTTCTCGAAGTGGCCCCGCTCGCCGCGCATGCGATGTACCACGGCGCGGCGCCGGGCGCGGGCCTGATCGCGGGCATCGGCCGGGTCAGCGGCGTCGACTGCATGATCGTCTGCAACGACGCCACGGTGAAGGGCGGCACCTACTACCCGGTCACGGTCAAGAAGCACCTGCGCGCGCAGGAGATCGCCGAGCAGAATCGCCTGCCCTGCATCTACCTGGTCGACTCCGGCGGCGCCAACCTGCCGAACCAGGACGAGGTGTTTCCGGACCGCGACCACTTCGGCCGCATCTTCTACAACCAGGCCCAGATGAGCGCGCAGGGCATCGCCCAGATCGCGGTCGTGATGGGTTCCTGCACCGCCGGCGGCGCCTACGTGCCGGCGATGAGCGACGAAAGCATCATCGTCAAGAACCAGGGCACCATCTTCCTGGGCGGCCCGCCGCTGGTGAAGGCGGCCACCGGCGAGGTCGTCACCGCCGAGGACCTGGGCGGCGGCGACGTCCATACGCGGCTGTCGGGCGTGGCCGATCACCTGGCGCAGAACGACCTCCATGCGCTGGCGCTGGCGCGCGCGGCGGTGAAGAATCTAGGCGACAACCGGGCGCAGGCGCCCGGTCCTTCCGTGGTCAGCGCCCCCGTCTACCCTGCGGAGGAACTGTATGGCGTGATCCCGGTCGACACCCGCAAGCCCTTCGACGTCCGCGAGATCATCGCCCGCGTCGTCGACGGCAGCGAGTTCCACGAGTTCAAGTCGCGCTTCGGCAGCACGCTGGTCTGCGGCTTCGCCGAGATCGAGGGCATGCCGGTGGGCATCGTCGCCAACAACGGCATTCTCTTCAGCGAGTCGGCGCAGAAGGGCGCCCACTTCATCGAGCTGTGCTGCCAGCGCAAGACGCCGCTGGTGTTCCTGCAGAACATCACGGGCTTCATGGTCGGTCGCAAGTACGAGAACGAGGGCATCGCGCGCCACGGCGCCAAGATGGTGACCGCGGTGGCCACGGCCAACGTGCCCAAGTTCACCATCATCATCGGCGGCAGCTTCGGCGCCGGCAACTACGGCATGTGCGGGCGCGCGTACTCGCCGCGCTTTCTCTGGATGTGGCCCAACGCGCGCATCAGCGTGATGGGCGGCGAGCAGGCCGCGAGCGTGCTCGCCACCGTCAAGCGCGACGGCATCGAGGCCAAGGGCGGGCAGTGGAGCGCGGAGGAGGAAGAAGCCTTCAAGTCGCCGATCCGCCAGCAGTACGAGGTCCAGGGCCATCCCTACTACGCCACCGCGCGGCTGTGGGACGACGGCATCATCGACCCGGCCGACACCCGCCGCGTGCTGGCGCTGGGCCTGGCTGCGTCGCGCAATGCGCCGATCCCCGAGCCGAAGTTCGGCATCTTCCGCATGTGAGCGCCATGACGTTGCCGAACTACTTCTCCAGCCTCGCGCGCTACCACGTCTGGGCCACGCAGAAGCTGATCGCTTCGAACCTCGCGGGCCTGTCCGATGCGGACTGGCACCGCGACTGCGGCCTCTACTTTCGCTCGGTGCACCGCACGGTCAACCACCTGCTGCTGACCGACACGATCTGGTTCGCGCGCTTCGCCGAAGGCAAGTCGCTGCGCCTGCCGCTCGACACCGAACTGCACACGGGCCGCGGCGAGGTCTGCGAGGCGCTTGGCGAGGCCGTCACGCGCTGGAGCCCCTGGCTCTCGAGCCTGGCGCCGGAGCGCTTCGATGGCGATCTGGCCTATACGCGCAACAATGGCGAGGAGGTGCGCATTCCGTTCGCGCCGGCGCTCGGCCATGTCTTCAACCATGCGACCCATCACCGCGGCCAGCTCACCGCCGCGCTGACCGCGATGGTCCAACCCGGGGCCGAGCTGGACTGGGTCTATCTGCTGCAACAGGAAGCGAGAACGACATGAGCACGTCCTTCACCAAGCTCGGCCTGTCGATCGAGGGCGCGATCGCGCGCATCTGGCTCGACCAGCCCGATGCGCGCAATGCCTTCGACGACGTCGTGATCGCCGAGCTGACGCAGGCCTTCACCGAAGCCGGCGCTTCGCCGCAGGTCAGGGCCGTCGTGCTCGGCGCGAACGGCCCGGCCTTCTGTGCGGGCGCCAACCTGAACTGGATGCGGCGCATGGCCGACTACACGCGCGACGAGAACATCGCCGACGCGGGCAAGCTGGCGGCGATGCTGCGCACCATCGCTGAATGCCCCAAGCCCACCCTCGCGCGCGTGCAGGGCGATGTCTATGCCGGTGGCATGGGGCTGGTCGCGGCCTGCGACATCGCGGTCAGCGTCGACACCGCCTGGTTCTGCCTGAGCGAGGTCAGGATCGGCCTGGTGCCGGCGACCATCAGCCCCTACGTGCTGCGCGCGATGGGCACCCGCGCGGCGCAGCGCTGGTTCCTCACGGCCGAGCGCTTCGCGGCGGCCGAGGCGCATCGCATCGGTCTCGTGCACGAGGTGGTGGCGGCCGATGCGCTCGATGCCAAGGTCGCCGAGGTCGTCAAGGCGCTCACCAGCGCCAGCCCGGCCGCGGTGCGCGCCTGCAAGACCCTGATCGCCGACGTGGCGGGACGCGAGATCGACGATGCGCTGGTGGCGAAGACCGTGCAGGGCATCGCCGACATCCGCGCGAGTGAGGAAGGCCGCGAGGGTGTCCAGTCGTTCCTGCAAAAGCGCAAGCCTTCGTGGTTGAACGGTTGATACGGATCGTCTCATGACCTCGCTCGACATGCCGCAACTGCTCGCACTGGCCGCCGCGCTGGGCTGGGCCAGCGGCGTGCGGCTCTATCTGGTCGTGCTGCTGACCGGATTGGCCGGCTACCTCGGGTGGCTGCCGCTGCCGAGCGGCCTTCAGCTGCTGGCGCATCCGGTCGTGATCGCGGCCAGCGGCTTCATGGTCTTCGTCGAGTTCTTCGCCGACAAGATTCCGGGCCTCGATTCGATCTGGGACATGGTCCACACCGCGATCCGCATTCCCGCGGGGGCCGCGCTCGCGGCCGGCGTGTTCGGCGCCGATCACGCGGCGATGGCGCTGGTGGCGGCCCTGCTCGGCGGCGGCTTCGCGGCCACGGCGCATGCGGCCAAGGCGACCACCCGGGCCGCGATCAACACCTCGCCCGAACCCTTCAGCAATGTCGGCGCCTCGCTGGTCGAGGACACGATGGTGCCGGCCGGCCTCTGGCTGGCGGTCGCGCATCCGCTGGTGTTCGGCCTTCTCTTCATCGTCGTGCTGGTGCTCAGCGTCTGGCTGATCCGAAAGAGCTGGCGCTTCCTCAAATCCTTGTTCGGCCGCGTGGCGCGCATCTTCAGCGGTCGGGCCGACCCCGGCGTGGTGCCCGCCTTCCAGCTCAAGAAGAACCCTCCTGGAGACTCATCGAATGTTTAACAAGATCCTGATCGCCAACCGGGGCGACCAGCCGCGAAGCGGCGCAGCGGCGCAGCCACATTGCATGGCACGCGAAGCGTGCGAAGGCGATTTCACCGCGGAGACGCACCATGTTTAAGAAGATCCTCATCGCCAACCGCGGTGAAATTGCCTGCCGGGTGGCCGCGACTGCGCGCCGCATGGCCATCCGCACGGTCGCCGTGTATTCCGACGCCGACGCCCACGCCAACCACGTGCGGGCCTGCGACGAATCGGTGTACCTCGGCGGCAGCGCGCCCAAGGAGAGCTACCTGCGCTGGGAGAAGATCCTCGAGGCCGCCAAGGCCACGGGCGCCGAGGCGGTGCATCCGGGCTACGGCTTCCTGAGCGAGAACGAGGAATTTGCGCAGGCCTGCGCCGATGCCGGCCTGGTCTTCGTCGGCCCGCCGCCGTCGGCGATCAAGGCGATGGGGCTGAAGGCGGAGTCGAAGCAGCTGATGGAGAAGGCCGGCGTGCCGCTGGTGCCCGGCTACCACGGCAGCGACCAGGACCCGGCGCTGCTGCAGCGCGAGGCCGACAGCATCGGCTATCCGGTGCTGATCAAGGCCAGCGCGGGCGGCGGCGGCAAGGGGATGCGCGTGGTCGAGAAGACGGGCGATTTCGCCGCCGCGCTGGCCTCCTGCCGGCGCGAGGCGATCAACAGCTTCGGCGACGACGCGGTGCTGATCGAGAAGTACGTGCAGCGGCCGCGCCACATCGAGATCCAGGTGTTCGGCGACACGCACGGCAACTACGTCTACCTGTTCGAGCGCGACTGCTCGGTGCAGCGGCGGCACCAGAAGGTGCTGGAGGAGGCGCCCGCACCCGGCATGACGGAAGCCATGCGCAAGCAGATGGGCGAGGCCGCGGTGGCCGCGGCGCGGGCGGTGAACTACGTCGGCGCCGGCACGGTGGAATTCATCGTCGAGCAGCGTTCGAACGGCGAGATGAATTTCTTCTTCATGGAGATGAACACCCGGCTGCAGGTGGAGCATCCCGTGACCGAGGCCATCACCGGCCTGGACCTGGTCGAATGGCAGCTGCGCGTGGCCTCGGGCGAAGCACTGCCGCTGAAGCAGGACCAATTGCAGATCCATGGCCATGCGATCGAGGCGCGGATCTGCGCCGAGAACCCGGACAACAACTTCCTGCCCGCCACCGGCACCCTGCGGGTCTATCGCAAGCCGCAGGCCACCGCCTTCCAGCGCAGCCGCGTGCGCATCGACGACGGCGTGCGCGAGGGCGACGTGATCTCGCCCTTCTACGACTCGATGATCGCCAAGCTGATCGTGCACGGTGCCACGCGCGAGGAAGCCCTGGCGCGGCTCGACCTGGCGCTGGCGCAGACCCACATCGTGGGCGTTGCGACCAACGTGCAGTTCCTGCGCGGCATCCTGCGCACCGACTCGTTCGCGCATGCGAAGCTCGACACCGCGCTGATCGAGCGCGAGCGCGCGGTGCTGTTCGACCAGGAACCGCTGGGCCTGCCGCTGGCGGCCGCGGCATCGATCGCGCGCACGCTGCTGGCCGAGGCGGCGACGGCCAGCGCCGATCCGTTCAGCCGCCGCGACGGCTGGCAATCGCACGGCGTCGCGGTGCGGCCCTTCGAGTTCGAGTTCCGCGGCGAGCCCAAGAGCGCCACGCTGCGCTACCTGCACGATGGCGCGCTCTCGCTGCAGGTCGGCGAGGTCTCGGGCCCGCTGGTGATCGGCAGCTTTCCGTCGGGCGAGCTCGAACTGCAGTTCGATGGCCGGCGCCACACGCTCAACGTCTACCCGGACGAGGCCACGGCCTATGTGTTCGGCGCGCAGGGCGCGACCAGGATCGTCGCCATCGACCGGCTGGCCCATGCCGGCGAGACGCATGCCGAGGGCGGGCGCCTCACGGCGCCGATGCCCGGCAAGGTGGTGTCCTTCGCGGTCAAGGCCGGCGACAAGGTCAGCCGCGGCCAGCCGCTGGCCGTGATGGAGGCGATGAAGATGGAGCACACGATCGCGGCGCCGGCCGATGGGACGGTCGAGGAGCTGCTGTATGTGCCGGGCGACCAGGTCACGGAGGGGGCAGAGTTGTTGCGCATCGCGGCTTAAGCTTCGGGAATGACCTCCCCCATTCGAATCACCGTCTGCCTGACCGACAACCGCCCTGATCCCTGGATCGAGGGCCTCCGCGCCGCTCTGCCCGAAGCCGAGGTGGAGAACTGGGCGCCGGGCGCCGCGCCCGCCGACCATGCCGTGGTCTGGACGCCGCCGCAGCAGTTCCTCGACGAGCAGCCGGGCCTGCGCGGGCTGTTCAACATCGGCGCCGGTGTCGACGCGCTGCTCAAGCTCAAGGTGGCGCCGCAGACGAAAGTGGTCCGGCTCGACGACGCCGGCATGTCGGTGCAGATGGCCGAGTACGTCTGCCATGCGCTGATCCGGCATTTCCGCGAGTTCGACGCCTACGAGGCCGAGGCCCGCGCGGGCCGCTGGAGCTACCGCAAGCCGCGCGAGCGCAGCGACTTCGCGGTCGGCGTGATGGGGCTCGGTGTGCTCGGCGAACGCGTGGCCAAGGCGGTGGCGCAGTTCGAGTTTCCGGTCAACGGCTGGAGCCGTTCACCCAAGCACACCGACGGCGTGCGCTGCTTCGCCGGCGATGCTGAATTGGATGCCTTCCTCGGCGCCAGCCGCGTGCTCGTGAACCTGCTGCCGCTGACCCCCGGGACGCGCGGCATCCTGAATCGCGAGACGCTCTCGAAGCTCAATGGCGGGCGGCCCGGCGGCTACCTGATCAACGTGGCGCGTGGCGCCCACCTGGTCGACGACGACCTGATCCCGCTGCTCGACAGCGGCCAGCTCGCCGGCGCCACGCTCGATGTCTTCGAGGTCGAGCCGTTGCCGGCCGGGCATCCGTTCTGGAGCCATCCGAAGATCACGGTGACGCCGCATGGGTCGGCACGCACCGAGCGCGACGCTTCGATCGCGCAGATCGCCGGCAAGATCCGGGCGATGGAGCAGGGTGCGCCGATCGCGGGTGTGGTGGACGTCGAGCGCGGCTACTGAGCCGGCTTCGGGAGCTTCGCTGCGGCTCCTTGAAGCTGCCGCGCATGGCGCCGCAGGTCAGCGGCGGCGTCCCGACAGGCCGCGTTCCCAGGCCTTCATGCCCCGGCTCCAGTTGCGCAGTCGGTCGTCCAGGGCGTGGGCGCTGGTGGCCAGCAACTGGTCGAGCAGGATCTCCTGGTCGGTGCTGAGCGTGTCCGGAAAGATCGGCAGCACCGTGATCCACTGGTCGCCGCGCGCTCCTCGGCGCTCGATCGGAAAGCCCTGGCCGTCGAGGCGGTACGACAGCCGGTCGCGCTGGAGCTGCAGCGCTTGCAAGCCGGTGACGGTCGGCACCTGGATCGGCCGGTTGGCAATCCAGGCGAAGCCGTCGACTGGGACCTCGCAGCGGATGGTGCCGTCGTCATCGAGCTGGAAGAACGCGTGCGGCGCCACTTCGACGCGGATTTCCAGATCGGCGGGCGGCAGGTTCTTGCGCGCGTGTCCGCCGCCGACATGCAGCAGATCGCCGTGGCGCACGCCGCTCGGAATGCGCACGTTGACCTGGTAGCTGCGCGCCGCCGTTTTGCCGGCGCCTTCGCATGCCGGGCACAGCTGCCTCGCGATCCCGCCGCCCAGGCAGGCCTCGCATTCGGTCACGCCGCCGGGCCAACCGAAGAAAGAGCGCTTGGGAATCGCGCCCGAGCCGCCGCAATGCGCGCAATGGCCGCCGAGCACCCGGTGTCCGGCACCCGCGCAGGTGGAACAAATCTCGGTCACCTTGCCGCGCAGCACCTTGATGCAGCCGATCGCCGCTTCCTCGAGCGTGAGCTTGACCTTGCGGCTGATCGGGCGGCGCGGCCGGCCCGATGCGGGTTCGTGCTTCGGGGGCTCATCTTCGTCGACTCCGCTGCTTGCTGTGCGAAGCAGCCCGGCGCGGCGGATTTCCTCGAAGGCCTGGTTGATGCGCTGCATCTTCGCGACGGCGTCGGCGTCGTCGTTGCGGTCCGGATGCCATTGCGAAACCAACCGGCGCCATGCCGCCTTGACCTCGCTCCCGGTCGCGTCGGATGCCAAGCCCAGCTCGGCGAAAGCGTTCTCGGTAGCCAATTCGACGTCCTCGTGCAGGCCAGGAAAGATGACGGCCGGTCGGTTTGGATGTTAGCCGAAGGCGCTCGCTTTCAATGTGAGTCGTTCGCCGCTCGTCATGCGGTCGCATTGCCGGTGTGACCGGGTCCGCTCCGGACAAACCCTGCTGCGTTGATCTTTCTCATACATGAAAATAAATTCATGAGTGTGAAGACGGCATGGCGTGTGATCGAGATCATCGAGGCCTTCGCGCAGGAGAAGCAGCCGCTCGCGCTGTCCGAGATGGCGCGCCTTCTGGACATGCCCGTGTCATCCTGCCTGGGATTGATCCGCACCCTCGAGGAGCGCGGCTACGTCTACGAGACGGGGCGGCGCCAGGGCTACTACCCGACCAGCCGGTTGCTGGCGATGGCACAGGTGATCTCGGCGCACGACCCGGTGCTCGACCGCGTCAAGCCGGCCCTGCAGGAACTGCGCGACGCGGCGCGCGAGACGGTGGTGTTCGGCAAGCTGCGCGAGGGCGGGCAGGTGGTCTATCTCGAAGTGGTCGAGGCGCCGCAGAGCATCCGCTACACGGCCGCGGCCGGCGAGACCCGGGCGGCCTATGCGAACTCGCTGGGCCGCGCGCTGCTGTCCACCCTGTCCGCCGAAGCGCGCAGCAAGACCCTGAAAGGCATGAAGCTCGCGCGCCTCACCGACTCGACGCTGAGTTCCGCCGCGGCCCTCGCCAAGGAAATAGAAGGCTCGGCCGCCCGTGGCTGGTACGGCAACCTGGGCGAGAGCATTCCCGACCTCGCGGGCATTGCCTGGCCGGTGCACATCGGCGGCCAGGCCTATGCGGTGTCCGTCGCCGGCCCGCGCTACCGCGTGGAGCCGCGCATCGAAGAGATCGCCGCGATGCTGCGTGCCGCCTGCCGCTCGATCGAGGACCCGCACCGCGACGCCGCCACGCAGCCGTCAAGGACACGGTGACCGCCCGCTGCGGTCTTTTCAGGGGGGAGTCCACATGAAAAAGAGCATTTCACGGCGCCGGCTGATGCTGGGCCTGGCCGTGCTGGGTTGCCTGGCCGGCCCGGCCGCCTGGGGCAGCGAGGCCTATCCGAGCCGATCGATCCGCCTGGTGGTGCCGTTCTCGCCGGGCGGTGCCACCGACATCGTGGCGCGCATGCTGTCGCAGAAATTGTCCGAAGGGCTCAAGCAGCCGGTGGTGATCGACAACAAGCCGGGCGCCAACGGCATCATCGGCACCGACCTGGTCGCGCGCGCCGCGCCCGACGGCTACACCCTGCTGCTGAACACGGCCGGCGCCCAGGTGCTGAGCCCGGTGCTCTACAAGGCGCCCTATGAACCCCTCGCCAGCTTTGCGCCGATCAGCCTGATCAGCAACATCGGCCTCGTGATGGTGGTGCATCCCTCGGTGCCGGCCTCGACGCTGCAGGAGTTCATCGCGCTGGCCCGCACAGGCACGCGGCCGATGAGCTTCTCGGCCGGCAGCAGCATGATCGGATTGATCGGCGAGCAGTTCAAGGCCAGCATCGGCGTGCCCGGCATGGTCAACGTGCCGTACAAGGGCACCGGGCCGCAGATGCAGGCCGTGGTGGCCGGCGAGGTCGACATGACGATCGACCCTTTCAATGCGGTGCAGATGATCCGTGCCGGCAAGCTGCGCCCGCTGGCCGTGCTGTCGCCGCAGCGCTCGCCGACGCTGCCGCAGGTGCCGACGATGCAGGAGGCCGGCGTCGAGGGCATGAACTTCAGCTCGTGGGCCGGCTTGCTGGCCCCGGCCGGCACGCCGCCGGCGATCGTCCAGCGCCTGCACGCCGAAGTGGTCCGGATCCTGGCGCTGCCCGAGGTCCGCGAGCAGTTGGCGCGGATCGACTACGAGCCGGTCGGCGGCAGCCCCGAGCAGTTCGCCGCCACCATCACCGAAGACTCGGCGCGCTGGGCGCGGCTCGTGAAGGACAGCAACTTCAAGGCGACGCCCTGAGGCCGACCGGAGACCGGCATGCAGACGATCGACCAGGACTCGGCAAGGCACGCTCGCCGCCGCTTCGTCGCCCTCGGCGCCGGGGCCGGCCTGGGCGTCGCGGTGCCATGGGCCTTCGCGCAGGAGGCCAGCTACCCGAAGCAGCCGATCTGGCTGGTGGTGCCGTTCGCGGCCGGCAGCGGCACCGACGCGGTGGCGCGCATCACGGCGCAGCTGCTCGGCGAGGCGCTCAAGGGCTCCGTGATCGTCGACAACCGGGCCGGCGCGAACGGCGTGATCGCGGCCGAGGCGGTGGCCAAGGCAGCGCCCGATGGCTACACGCTGTTCATGACGACCAACACCACGCACTCGGCCAACCCGAGCCTGTTCAAGCGCCTGCCCTACGACCCGGTCAAGGACTTCACGCCGGTCAGCCGCATGGGCAACCTGCCGTTCATGCTGGTGGTCAACAACGATCTGCCCGTCAAGAGCGTGGAAGAACTGCTGGCCTGGGGCCGCGCGAATCCGGGCAAACTCAGCTACGCCAGCGGCAACAGCACCGGCATCGTGAGCGGCGCCACGCTGTCGCGCATGAGTGGCATCCCGATGCTGCACGTGCCTTACAAGAGCACGCCGCCGGCCATCGCCGACCTGATCGGCGGGCAGGTGTCGATGATGGTGGTCGACCTCGCGGCCGGCCTCGCGACGGTCAACGCCGGCCGCATGCGCGCCATCGCGGTCACGACGCAGGAGCGCACGAAGCTGTTCCCCGAGCTGCCGCCGCTGGCCGACACGCCCGAGCTCAAGGGCTTCGACATCACCTCCTGGAACGGCGTCTATGGGCCGGCCGGCATGCCGAAGGAGATCGTCGCGAAGCTCAACCAGGCGCTGGCCGGCATGGCCAACAGTGCGGCCTTTCGCGAGCGCGTCGGCAAGCTCGGCTTCGACGCCTTCGGCAGCACGCCCGAGGAGCTGGGCAGCTTCACGGTGGCCGAGCTGGGCAAGTGGAAGAAGCTGATCCAGGCCGCGGGCATCCAGCCCGAATGAGCGCAGAAAACACAACGGCCGCAGGCGCGAGCAGTCCTCATCCCACCGAAAACCCGACATGAACTTCTCTCTGAACGACGACCAGCGCGCGCTGGTGGCGGCCATCGAACGGCTGTGCCAGGACTTCCCCGCCGACTACTGGCGCGAGCATGACGACAGCGCCACCTTCCCGCATGAATTCCACCGCGCCGTGGCCGCCAGCGGCTGGCTCGGCATCGCGATGCCCGAGGCGCAGGGCGGGGCCGGACTGGGCATCACCGAGGCGGCGCTGATGATGCGCGCCATCAGCGCCTCGGGCGCCGGCATGTCGGGCGCCTCGGCGATCCACATGAACATCTTCGGACTCAACCCGGTGGTGGTGTTCGGCAGCGAAGCGCAGCGCCAGCGCTTCCTGCCGCCGCTGATTTCGGGTGAGCAGAAGGCCTGCTTCGCGGTCACCGAGCCCGACGCCGGCCTCGACACCACGCGACTCAAGACCCAGGCCCTGCGGCAAGCCGATGGCGGCTATCTGATGCATGGCCGCAAGATCTGGATCTCGACCGCGCAGGTCGCCGACCGGATGTTGATCCTGGCGCGCACCACGCCGCTCGAAGAAGTGAAGAAGCCGACCCAGGGCCTGACGCTGTTCTACACCGCACTGGACCGCAGCCGGGTCGAGGTGCGCGAGATCCACAAGCTCGGCCGCGCCGCGGTCGACTCCAACATGCTGTTCATCGACGGGCTCGAAGTGCCCGAGGCCGACCGCATCGGCGAAGAGGGCAGGGGCTTCGAGTACATCCTGCACGGCCTGAATCCCGAGCGCATCCTGATCGCGGCCGAAGCCGTGGGCCTGGGCCGCGCGGCGCTGCGCATCGCGGCGCAGTACGCCAGGGAGCGGGTGGTGTTCGGCCGGCCGATTGGCCAGAACCAGGGCGTGGCCCATCCGCTCGCGCGCGCCTGGGCCAACGTGGAGGCGGCCGACCTGATGGTCTTCAAGGCGGCCGCGCTGTACGACGCCGGCGAGCCTTGCGGCATCGAGGCCAACACGGCCAAATACCTGGCGGCCGAAGCCGCGCACGATGCCTGCCAGAACGCCATCCTCACGCTCGGCGGGATGGGCTACGCGAAGGAATACCATGTCGAGCGCCTGCTGCGCGAGAGCTACATTCCGCGCATCGCGCCGGTCAGCCCGCAGATGATCCTCAACTTCATTGCCGAAAAGGCCCTGGGCCTGCCCAAGTCCTACTGAGACATGGCGGGATAGACCCAGAAATCGCGCAGCAATTCCTGCTCGGTCCTCAACGGGTCGGATGCGGTAGAAAATAGCGGCTGCATCTTCTTCATCGACCACGAGCGCCCCATGAAACTTCCCTCCAGAGTCAAGATCGTCGACGTCGGCCCGCGCGACGGCCTCCAGAACGAGAAGCAACCGGTGTCGGCCGAGATCAAGATCGGCCTCGTGCACCGCCTGCAGGAGGCCGGCGTCAGGGAGATCGAGGTCACCAGCTTCGTCTCGCCCAAGTGGGTGCCGCAGATGGCCGACAACGCCGAAGTCATGCACGGCATCCGGCGCAAGCCCGGCGTGCGCTACTCGGTGCTGACGCCGAACATGAAGGGCTTCGAGGCCGCCATCGCCGCGCCGCGCGCCGAATGGCCCGACGAGATCGTGGTCTTCGGCGCCGCCAGCGAGGCCTTCAGCCAGCGCAACATCAACTGCTCGATCGCCGAGAGCATCGAGCGCTTCCGGCCGGTGGTCGCGGCGGCGCGCGAGCACGGCATCTACGTGCGCGGCGCGATGTCTTGCGCCGTGGGCTGCCCCTACGAGGGCGAGATCGCGCCCTCGCGCGTCGAGCTGCTGGCCGGCCTCATGAAGGAGATCGGCGTGCAGCACGTGGGCGTGGCCGACACCATCGGCGTCGGCACGCCGCTGAAGGTGCAGCGCGCCATCGAGGCGACCCTCAAGCACTACGGCATCGACGACATCTCGGGCCACTACCACGACACCTACGGCCAGGCGCTGGGCAACACGCTGGCCAGCCTGGAGATGGGCGTCTGGCAGTACGACACCTCTTCCGCCGGGCTCGGCGGCTGCCCGTATGCCAAGGGCGCGACCGGCAACGTCGCGACCGAGGACGTGGTCTACATGCTGCACGGCATGGGCATCGAGACCGGCATCGACCTCGACCTGCTGATCGACGCCGGCGTCTACATCAGCGAAGCGCTCGGGCGCGAGCCGAATTCGCGCGCCTCGAAGGCGATCCGCACGAAGAGGTCCGCATGAGCGTCGCCGGGCCGCTCCCAAGACGCGAAGGCCCCCTCGGGGGGCAGCGCAGCACACGCAGTGGCAAGCGTGGGGGCCGGTGATGTGCGGTGCCGAACTGACTTCCTTGCCGGAGGGCGTGCAGCGCGTCGCCCGCCTGCTGCAGGACAAGGGCCATCCCCACGCGCCGCAGATGCTCGACGACGCCGCGCGCACCGCGCAGCAGGCGGCCGATGCGCTGGGCATCGCCGTCGGCCAGATCGCCAAGAGCATCGTGTTCCGCCGCAAGTCCGACGACAGCGCGGTGCTGGTCGTGACCTCGGGCGACAAGCGCGTGGACGAGAAGAAGGTCGAGGCCCTGGTCGGCAAGCTGGGCCGCGCCGATGCCGACTTCGTCAAGTCGCGCACCGGTTTCTCGATCGGCGGCGTCTCGCCCTTCGCGCATGCCACGGCACCGGTCATGCTGATCGACCGCGAGCTGTTCCGCTTCGAGGACGTCTGGGCCGCGGCGGGCCATCCGCATGCGGTGGTGCGCCTGCGTCCGAAGGACCTCGAAGGCCTGACCGGCGCGCCGGTCGCGGACGTGGTGTGAGCGCAGCGCCGGGCCGCTCCAAGCAGGCGCACGCCGCAGTGCGCAGCACGGAGGCTTCCTGGTGAGCACCGACACGCTGGCGTCGTTGCCCGAGCGCGCAGCGGCCGCATGTGCCATGGCCCGTGACCTGCCGTCGCCGTGCATCTCGATCTGCCGCATGGACCCGGCCAGCGGCTTCTGCGAAGGCTGCCTGCGCACGCTGCCGGAGATCGCCGCCTGGAGCCGCATGGACGATGCGGGCAAGCGCGGCGTCTGGCGCGCCATCGAATTGCGCGCCGGAGCCGGCTTCGGGCCGGCCGACGGAGACACGCCATGAAGCACATCACCTTCCATCTCGATTTCATCTCGCCCTATGCCTATCTCGCGTTCGAGCATCTGCCGCAGGCGCTCGAGGGCCTGAGCTACAGCGTCGCCTACCGGCCGGTGCTGCTCGGCGCGCTGCTCAAGCACCACGGCCAGCTCGGGCCGGCCGAGATCCCGGCGAAGCGCAGCTGGACCTACCGCCATGTGCTGTGGCTGGGCCAGGCGCACGGCATTCCGATCCGGATGCCCGCCACGCATCCCTACAACCCGTTGCCGCACCTGCGGCTGGCGCTGGCGACCAGCACCGATGCAGACATCAATCGCCATGCGGCCGAGACCGTGTTCCGGGACGTCTGGCGCACGGGCGAGGAGCCCGGCGACCCCGCGCGCCTGGCTGCGCTCGCAGCGTCGCTGCGGCTGCTGCGCGAAACGGGCAGCGACGAAGTCAAGGCACAGCTCAAGACCAACACCGACGAAGCGATCGCGCGCGGCGTGTTCGGGGTGCCGGCCTTCGAGGTCGACGGCCGCCTGTTCTGGGGCTTCGACGGTCTGGCGATGCTGCGCGCCTGCCTGCACGGCGAGGCCTGGTTCGACGGCCCGGACTGGGACGCCGCCGACCAGCGGCCCATGCTGCTGCGCAGCAATCGGTAGATTTCCTGCGATCTGAAACGTCGGCCGCGGGTTTGACCTTAAACCGTCAGCGACGGTTCAGTTTCGCGACAGCCTCGGGTCAGTCGCCACTCCAAGAATGCGTCACGTCCCACGCCGTGGGCGGATATTTCTACAGGAGACGACATGGCAGCCACACTAGATTCGCGAGGAGCGTCAAACGCTCCCCGGCCCATGAGCAAGGAGGAGAAGAAGGTCATCTTCGCCTCGTCGCTGGGGACCGTGTTCGAGTGGTACGACTTCTATCTGTACGGCTCGCTGGCGCCCGTGATCGCGCGCCAGTTCTTCAGCGGCCTCGATGCCGGCGCGGCCTTCATCTTCGCGCTGCTGGCCTTTGCCGCCGGCTTCCTGGTGCGCCCCTTCGGCGCCATCGTGTTCGGCCGGCTCGGCGACATGATCGGCCGCAAGTACACCTTCCTGGTCACCATCCTGATCATGGGCCTGTCGACCTTCATCGTCGGCCTGTTGCCCAGCTACGCGACCATCGGCGTCGCGGCGCCGGTGATCCTGATCGCGTTGCGCATGCTGCAGGGCCTCGCGCTCGGCGGCGAGTACGGCGGTGCAGCCACCTACGTGGCCGAGCATTCGCCCCATGGCAAGCGCGGCGCCTACACCTCGTGGATCCAGACCACCGCCACGCTGGGCCTGTTCCTGAGCCTGCTGGTGATCCTGGGTGTGCGCGAAGGCGTGGGCGAGGCCGCCTTCGCCGATTGGGCCTGGCGGCTTCCGTTCCTCGTGTCGATCCTGCTGCTCGCCATCTCGGTCTGGATCCGGCTGTCGCTGTCGGAGTCTCCCGCGTTCCAGAAGATGAAGGCCGAGGGCAAGACCTCGAAGGCGCCGCTGTCCGAATCCTTCGGCCAGTGGAAGAACCTGAAGATCGTGATCCTGGCGCTGGTCGGCCTCACCGCCGGCCAGGCCGTGGTCTGGTATTCGGGCCAGTTCTACGCGCTGTTCTTCCTGACGCAGCAGCTCAAGGTCGATGCGACCACCGCCAACCTGATGATCGCCGCCGCGCTGCTGATCGGCACGCCTTTCTTCGTCGTCTTCGGCACGCTGTCCGACAAGATCGGCCGCAAGCCGATCATCATGGCCGGCTGCCTGCTGGCCGTGGTGACCTACTTCCCGGTCTTCAAGATGCTGACCGAGAGCGCCAATCCGGACCTCGCCCGGGCCCAGGCCACGGCCGGCGTCGTCGTGACCGCCGATCCGAGTTCCTGCTCGTTCCAGGGCAACCCGGTGGCACGCGAGATCGACTTCAGCAGCTCCTGCGACATCGCCAAGCGCTACCTGGTGCAGAACTCGGTGAGCTACGAGCGCGCCGACGGCCCGGCCGGCTCGCCCGCCGTCGTCAAGATCGGCGAGGTGGCGATCACGGCACCCCAGGGCAAGGTGGTCAACCACAAGTTCGACGAGGGTTCGGCCAAGGAGATCGCGGCTTTCAAGAAGAGCGTGGCCGAACAGTTGAAGACCGCGGGCTATCCGACCAAGGCCGACCCGGCCAAGATCAACAAGGTCATGACCGTGGTGCTGCTGTTCTGGCTGGTGCTGCTGGTGACGATGGTCTACGGCCCGATCGCCGCCATGCTGGTCGAACTGTTCCCGACCCGCATCCGCTACACCTCGATGAGCCTGCCCTACCACATCGGCAACGGCTGGTTCGGCGGCCTGCTGCCGACCACCGCCTTCGCGATCGTGGCCAGCACCGGCAACATGTACAACGGCCTCTGGTACCCGATCATCATCGCCGCCATGACGCTGGTGGTCGGCACGATCTTCATCCGCGAGACGAAGGACGTGGACATCTACGCAAATGACTAGGCACACCCCCAGGCTTTTTCACTTCGTGTAGACGCCCACCCCCTTGCAGGGGGCAATACCTGCGGCCCGGCGAAGCCGGTTCCGCGGTATTCCCCGGATGGGGTGGGTGGCGTTCGTGGGCCTCGCGCCTTTGCGGTGCGGGGCCTTTTTCTTTTCAGTTCAGGAGATTGGTCATGTGGAAGATCGGGATTGGGTTTGCCATCTTTGCGGCTGTCGCGTTGTTCGTGCTGATGAAGGCGGGGGACAAGGTGGATATGTCGGGGGAGCAGCATGGCGGGGACTCGATGCACGCGCCTGCGACTGCGCCGGCTGCGGGGGAAGCGTCGAAGTAGGGCCGGGGCCTGCGCGCGTGGGAACGGGGCCTGACGGGCCGCGGCGCTAAAAAAGCCTGATGCGTGCTGCCCGCGCCGTGGACTCTTCGCGCGGGCGCGGGCGCTGACGCTTTTCGCCAATCGATGCGACCGCTGCCGCCATTGCCGCGCCATGCCGCGCTGACTAGATTTGGGGCCTCATGACGACACCCCGTATCGACTCCCCACCCACCACGCCCGCCGGCGCACCGCTTGAAGGCGTGCGCGTGCTGGACCTGACCCGGCTGCTGCCGGGGCCCCTCGGCACGATGCATCTCGCCGACCTCGGCGCCAGCGTCATCAAGATCGAGGACACCGGCGCCGGCGACTACGCGAGCCCGGCCGTGCGTGCGCTCGTCAATCGCAGCAAGCGCGCGATCCGCATCGACCTCAAGCAGGCTGAAGGCGTTGCCACGCTGCTGCGCCTGTGCCGCGAGGCCGATGTGCTGGTCGAGGGCTTCAGGCCCGGCGTGATGCAGCGGTTGGGGGCCGGCTACGAAGCAGTGGCGGCCGTCAATCCCCGCATCGTCTATTGCAGCATCACTGGCTTCGGCCAGACCGGACCGCTGCGCGACACGCCGGGGCACGACCTGAACTATGCGTCGCTCGCGGGCGTCGCCGACCAGATCGGCAACGCCGCCGGCCCGGCCCTGTCGAACCTGCCCGTGGCCGATCTGCTGGGCGGCACCATGACGGCGGTGGCGGGCATCCTCGCAGCGCTGTTCGACGCCTCGCGCACCGGCCGCGGGCGGCACGTGGACATCGCCATGGCCGACGGCGTGCTCGCGCATGCGGTGCTGCCGCTGGCCGCGCTGCACGAGCACGGCCAGGTCCCGAGGACCGGCGGCAGCGCGCTGACCGGTGCGCTCGCTTGCTACGGCTTCTATCGCACCGCGGACGGCCGCGAGGTCTCGGTCGGCGCGCTGGAGCCGAAGTTCTGGCACGACCTGTGCCGCACGCTGGAGCGCCCGGACCTCGCGCCCCTGCATCGCAGTGGCGACCCGGCCACCGAGGCGGCACTGCGGGCGGAGCTGGCCGCCATCTTCGGCGCACGGCCGCTCGCGCACTGGCGCAGCCTGTTTCGCGATGGCGTCGGATGCGTGACGCCGGTGCTGCGCGTCGACGAGGCGCTGGAGCACGCCCACTTCCGCGCGCGCGGCATGCGCGTCGCTGCCGACGGTGCGGCGCCGGTGCAACTCGGCTGCCCCTTCAAGATGACCGGCTTCGAGCCATCCGCGCCGCGGCCCGCACCGCACGCCGGCGAGCACACCGACGAAATCCTGCGACAGGCTGGACTCGACGCGTCGGCCGTGGCGATACTCCGGGACGCAGGAGTCGTCGGCTGATCATCGGCCGGCCTGCGGCTGCCGATACCGATGACGCTCACCCACCACACCATTGCGATCCAGCAAGTCCACAGCATCCTGATGGGGATGCGGCATCGCGAGCGCGAGGTGGCCCCGGTGCTGGCACGGGCAGGCATCGCTGCCTCGCTGCTGGAGTCGCCGCTGGCGCGCATCTCGCAGCGCCAGTACGCCATGCTGATCCGCGCCCTCCGGCGCGAGCTGCGCGACGAGATGTGGGGCCTGCTGAGCCATCCGCTGCCGCCCGGCAGTTTCGGCCAGTGCATGCGCCAGCTGGTGCGCTGCGCCACGCTCGGCGAGGCGCTGCGCGAAGGCTTCGCCTGGTACCACCTGTTCCTGCATGACTTCGTGCCGCGCCTGTCGCTGCGCGAGGGCAGCGCGCACGTCCAGTTCGTGCTGCAGCGGGCCTCGGATGCGCGGCTGGACTATGCGCAGAAGGCCTTCATGCTGATGGCCTTCAATGCCTTTTCCTGGCTGGTGGCGCGCCGCATCCCGGTGCTGGCGGTCGACTACACGGCGCAGCAGGCGGCCACCGACATATCGCGCGTGTACCAGGTGCCGGTCCGCCACGGCCAGCCTCACGTCGGCCTGTCCTTCGATGCGGGCTGGCTGGCGCTGCCGGTGGTGCAATCGCCGCAGAGCCTGCGCGAATTCCTCGCCGGTTCGCCCGCGAACCTGATCGTGAAGTACCGCGACACGAGCAGCCTCACCGAGCGCATTCGCCGGCTGCTGCGCAAGCGGCTGGGCGATGACCTGCCTTCGCTGGAAGAAGTGGGCGAGGCACTCGCGGTGACGCCGCAGACGCTGCGCCGCCGGCTGCGGGACGAAGGGCGCGGCTTCCAGCAGATCAAGGACGAGCTGCGGCGCGATGCCGCCATCGAATACCTGCTGCACACGCCGCTGCCGCTGCTCGATATCGCCAATCGCGTCGGCTTCTCGGAAGCCAGCACCTTCCATCGCGCCTTCAAGCAGTGGACCGGCGTGGCCCCGGGCGAGTACCGCCTGTCGCACGGCCCGGAACGCTGAGCGGTTTCGCCAAGCCCTTTGGCGCTTCCCGCCATTCATCCGCGGGGTGTCGCGGCCTAAGCTGTGCCGCATGTACCTCACCCAAGGCTTGCATCGCGCGCTGCAGCGCAACCCCGCCAGGACGGCGCTCACCCACGTCGGCGACACCACGGTGCGCCGCCATTCGCATGCGCAGGTCGTGGACGGCGTGGCCCGTCTGGCCGCGGCGTTGGCGAAGCGCGGCATCCATCCCGGCGACCGCGTCGCGCTGCTCGCGCCGAACAGCGACCTGCTGGTGCGGGCCATGCTCACGTGCTGGTGGTTGGGCGCCGTCGCCTGCCCGCTGAACATCCGCTGGAGCACGCCCGAACTGGCGTACGCACTGCAGGACAGCGGAGCGTCGCTGCTGCTCGTCGATGAATCGCTGGCGTCGCTCGCGCCCACCGACGGGCTCGCGCCGGTGCGCCTGCACGCGTTGGAAGAAGAGGGCGCCGGCCTCGATCCGATGCCCGACACGCGCACCGGTGGCGACGCGTTGGCCGCCATCCTCTACACCGGCGGAACCACCGGCCGTTCCAAGGGGGTGATGCTCAGCCACGCGAACTTCTGGACCGCGTCGATGACACGGGGCGCAGAGCTCAACAACGCGCCGGACTCGGTGTCGCTGCTGGTGGCGCCGCTGTTCCATGTGGCCGGGCTGGGCCGCCTGGTGGGCCAGATGATCGTCGGCGGCAGTTGCGTGACGATGGCGCAGTTCCGTCCCGCAGCGGTGATCGACGCGATCGAGGAGCACCGCATCAGCGACATCATCGTCGTGCCGAGCATGCTGCAGTCGCTGCTCGACGATCCCTCGTTCACACCCGAGCGCGTGCGCAGCCTGGACCGCGTTGCCTTCGGTGCGGCCCCGATGCCGCCGGATCTTCTGGATCGCGCGCTGGCCGCTTGGACGCATGCCGAGTTCTTCCAGGCCTACGGGCTCACCGAAACCGCGGGCGCCGTGTGCATCAACCTGCCGGCGAACCACCGCCCGGAGGCGCGTGCGCTCGGCCTGCTGAATGCCGTCGGCCGCGCAGGCCTCGGCGCCGAGATCATCGTCGCCGACGAGGGCGGGCACGAACTGCCGCGCGGCGAAGTGGGCGAGGTCCTCGTGCGAGGACCGATGGTCATGCAAGGCTACTGGCGCCAGCCCGAAGCGACCGCCTCGGCCTTGCGCGATG
The DNA here is from genome assembly GCF_056405555.1 of Variovorax sp. P1_G12. Classification (NCBI taxonomy): domain Bacteria; kingdom Pseudomonadati; phylum Pseudomonadota; class Betaproteobacteria; order Burkholderiales; family Comamonadaceae; genus Variovorax; species Variovorax sp. P1_G12. The sequence goes on from NZ_JBFUBW010000008.1 coordinate 49,857, forward strand.
GCTGGCTGCACACCGGCGATGCGGGCCGCATGCTGCCCGACGGCCATCTCTTCATCGTCGACCGCCTCAAGGACATGATCATCACCGGCGGCGAGAACGTGTACTGCGCGGAGGTGGAGGCCGCCCTGCGCAGCCATCCCCAGGTCGTGCAGGCAGCGGTGGTCGGCGTGCCCGATGCGCGTTGGGGCGAGGCGGTGCATGCGGCGGTGGTGATGCGCGACGACGCCACGGCCGCCGCCGACGAGCTCCGCGCCTGGTGCCGCGAGCGCCTGGCGGGCTACAAGTGTCCGCGCGCCATCACCTTCCTGCGCGAGCTGCCGATGTCGGCGGCCGGCAAGGTGCTGAAGAACGTGCTGCGCGAACGGGTGCGCGCGTGACGCCGGTCACGGGCGAAGACCGCCGCCAACTGTTCGGCCGAGTGCCCTTCATGCGGCTTCTGGAGGCTCGCCGCGAGTTCTCCGAGGCCGGCCGCGCCAGGCTCGTCATCGACGAGCGGCCGGAACTCGGCAACGTCATCGGCGCGGTGCACGGCGGCGTGGTGGTCACGCTGCTCGATGTGGTCATGGCCAGTGCCGCCGTGTCGCTGTTCGACTTCGCGCGCACGGCTGTCACGCTCAATCTCAACACGAGCTTCATCGAACCGGGCCGCGGCCGGCTCACCGCGGACGGTGAAGTCGTGCAGCACGACGCGAGCGTCGCGTGGTGCCGCGCCTCGGTCACGGATGCGGGCGGGCGCGTCGTCGCGCAGGCCCAGGGTTCCTTCCGCTACCTGCCGCTGCCGCAGGTCTCTTGAACCGCCAACCCGAACTCCAGGAGACGACATGAAACCACCCATCCGTTCATTGCAGCGGCGCACCGCCGTCGGCGCGCTGCTCGCGCTCGGCGCCGCCGCGGCAGCAGGCGCCGCTTTCGCGGCCGAGCCGTTCCCCAGCAAGCCGATCACGCTGGTGATGCCTTTCCCCGCGGGCGGCTCCTTCGATCCGATGTTCCGCGCGCTGGCCGACGTGGCTTCGCGCGATCTCGGGCAACCGATCGTGCTGATGCACAGGCCGGGCGCCGGCGGCATCACCGGCCCGGGCTCGGTGGCGCTGATGAACGAATCCGACGGCTACACGCTGGCCGTGATGCACAACTCGGTGATTCGCGCGCCGCTGCTGCACAAGGTCAACTGGGACCCGCTGCGCGACTTCACCTACCTGGCCGGCCTCTTCGGCATGGCCACCGGCGTCGCGGTGGCGAGCGACGCACCGTGGAGGACGCTCGACGAACTGCTCGCCGATGCGCGCAAGCGCCCCGGCGCGATCAGCTGGGGCACCGTGGGCGCCACCAGCATCAACCGAATCTATGGCGAGCGGCTCGCGCGCATGAACGGCACGACCTTCAACATGGTGCCCTTCAAGGGCGGCGGCGAAGCCTTCACGGCGCTGATCGGCCACCACCTCGACGTGTACGGCGACCCCGGCTTCGGCCCGCAGGTGCAAGGCGGCAAGGTGAAGCTCCTGGCCACCTTCACTGCCGAGCGCCTGAAGCGCTACCCCGGCGTGCCGACTGTGAAGGAGCTCGGCCACGACCTCGTCATCGCGTCGCCCGTCGGCCTCGTGGCGCCGAAGAACCTCGACCCGAAGATCGCCGCGCGCCTGGCCGCGGCCTTTCGCAAGGCATCGGCCGACCCGGCCTACCTCAACCAGCTCGAGCAGTTCGACATGCAGCCGAAGTGGATCGACGGCGACGCCTACGCCGCCTACGCGAAGGCGCAGTTCGAGCGCGACGCCCGGATGCTGGGCGAACTCGGCTTCAAACCGGAGTGATGAACACCATGGACTTCTCAGCTTTCGACTTCAAGGGTCGCCACCTGTTCGTGGCCGGCGGCTCCAGCGGCATCAACTTCGGCATCGCGCAGGCCTTCGCCCGCGCCGGCGCGCGCATCACGGTGCTGAGCCGGTCGCCCGACAAGGTGGCGACGGCTGCGCAGCAGCTCGAATCCCTCGGGACCGAGGCCATGGGCATTCCGGCGGATGTGCGCCAGCCAGAGGCGCTGCAACGCGCCTTCGTGCAGGCCACCGAACGCTTCGGCCCCATCGACGTGCTGGTCTCGGGCGCAGCGGGCAACTTCCTCGCCGGTGCGCTCGACATGTCGCCCAACGCCTTCAAGACGGTGGTCGACATCGACCTGCTGGGCAGCTTCAACGTGGCGCGTCTGGCGCACACGCACCTGCGCAAGCCGGGCGCGTGCGTGGTGCAGATTTCCGCCGGGCAGGCTTTCATCCCCACGCCCTTCCAGGCCCACGTCTGCGCGGCCAAGGCGGGTGTCGACATGCTGACGAAGGTGCTCGCACTGGAGTGGGGTTCGCAGGGCATCCGCATCAACTCCATCGTCCCCGGGCCGATCGCCGACACCGAGGGATTGAAGCGCCTCGCGCCCACCGACGACACGATGCAGGCGATGGCGCAGCGCGTGCCGCTGAAGCGGCTGGGCCGCATCGAAGACATCAGCCGCATGGCGATGCTGCTGGCGAGCGACTGGGGCTCGTACATCACCGGCGCGATCATTCCGGTCGACGGCGGACTCGCGTTGACCGGCCCGCGCGACTTCACCGCGGCGGCTGCCGCATCGAAGCGGGAGACGGCATGAGCCTGCATCTCGCCAGAACGACGACGCAGGAAAGCGACAAGCCGCGCAGCGGCCCGCAGCGCTACGTCCCTTTCTCCGAGCACATCGGCCTGCGTGTCGAGCGCGCCGACGCAGGCGAATCCGTGGTGTCGTTGGAACTGCGCCCCGAACTGCTGAACAACCACGACAGCGGCCACGGCGGCGTGCTGATGACGCTGCTCGACAGCGCGATGGCGCATGCCGCGCTCTCGCGCGTGGCCTATGCCCGGGAGGTCGTCACGGTCGACATGCACATCGCCTTCATGCGGCCCACCAGCGGGCGCCTGCTGGCGGACGGGCGTGCCACGGGCGGCGGGCGCTCGGTGTGCTTCTGCGAGGCGACCGTCACCGACGCCAGCGGCGAGGTGGCGGCGCGCGCGATGGGCACCTTCCGCTTCCGCGATCCCGCGTGAGCGTTTAGGCCAATCGGTTTGGCCCAATCCGCGATTGTTGAAGCGCCGGCCCCGGCCGAGACTTGATTCCATCGCAACGAGCACCCACAGGAGTTTCCATGACGCGTATGCATCGCCCCGTCCACGTGATCGGCGTGGGCATGATCCCCTTCACCAAGCCAGGCGCCAGCGACCCGTACACCGTGATGGGTGCGCGCGCCGCGCAACTCGCGCTCGACGACGCAGGTGTCGACTACAGCCTGGTGCAACAGGCCTACGTCGGCTACGTCTACGGCGATTCGACCGCCGGCCAGGCGGCCATCTACGGCGTCGGCCTGACCGGCATTCCGGTCTTCAATCTCAACAACAACTGCTCCACCGGGTCCAGCGCATTGTTCCTCGCGCGCCAGGCGGTCGAAAGCGGGATGGTCGAATGCGCCATCGCGCTCGGCTTCGAGCAGATGCAGCCCGGCGCGCTCAAGGGCGCCTACGACGACCGGCCGTCGCCCATGGCGCGATTCGCCGACGTGATGACGCAGAAGCAGGGCTTCGTCCCCGAGGCGCCCCGCGCGGCGCAGTTCTTCGGTGGCGCCGGCCGCGACTACATGGCGCAGCACGGCATCCGTCGCGACACCTTCGGCCGCATCGCGGTGAAGGCGCGGCAGCATGCGGCGCGCAATCCGCTGGCGGTGTTCCGCCAGACGCTGACGCTGGACGAGGTGATGGGCTCGGCGCCCGTGTTCGACCCGCTCACGCGCTTCCAGTGCTGCCCGCCCACCTGCGGCGCGGCCGCGGCGATCGTCTGCTCGGCCGACTTCGCAAAGAAGCACGGACTGGACATGCGCGTCGTGATCGCGGCGCAGGCGATGACCACCGACACCTCGACCACCTTCGACAGCAAGGACATGCGCAAGCTGGTCGGCTACGACATGACCGCCGCCGCGGCCCGGCAGGTGTACGACGACGCGGGCATCGGCCCGGAGGAACTGGACGTCGTGGAACTGCACGACTGCTTCACCGCCAACGAGCTGATCACCTATGAGGCGCTGGGCCTCACGCCCGAGGGCACGGCGGAGCGCTTCATCGTCGAGGGCGACAACACCTACGGCGGCCGCGTGGTGACCAATCCTTCCGGCGGCTTGCTGTCCAAGGGCCATCCGCTGGGCGCCACCGGGCTCGCGCAATGCGCCGAACTGGTGTGGCAACTGCGCGGCCAGGCCGAGCAACGGCAGGTGGAAGGCGCGCGCCTTGCGCTGCAGCACAACCTGGGCCTCGGCGGCGCTTGCGTCATCACGCTCTATCAGGCAGCTTGAGACCAATGATCGATCGCCGCCACATCGGCCACACGCTCCCGCCTTTCCAGGTGGAGGTCGAAAAGGGCCGCCTGCGCTTCTTCGCCAAGGCCACGGGCCAGACCGATCCCGTCTACATCGACGAAGCCGCCGCGCGCGCGGCGGGACATCCCGGCCTGCCGGTGCCGCCGACCTTCCTGTTCTGCCTGGAGATGGAGGCGCCCGATCCCGCCGCCATCCGCGAGCTGCTGGGCATGGACTACCGCAGCCTGCTGCACGGCGAGCAGGGCTTCACCTACCACGCGATGGCCTATGCCGGCGACACGCTGACCTTCCAGCAGCGCATTGCCGACATCTACGACAAGAAGAACGGCGCGCTCGAATTCGTCGTGCGGACGACCCGTGTGACCAACCAGCGCGACGAGCCGGTGGCCGATCTGCGCTGCGTGACCGTGGTGCGCAACACATGAACGAGACCCTGCCCATGACCACCACGACCCTGCCGGATTGGAACGCGCTGGAGCCGGGCGACACGCTGCCTGCGCTGGAGCTGCCGGCGATCAGCCGGCTCGCGCTCGCGCTGTACTGCGGCGCCTCCGGCGACCACAACCCGATTCACGTCGACACCGACTTCGCACGTTCCGCGGGCATGCCGGACGTCTTCGCGCACGGCATGCTGTCGGCCGCCTGGCTGGGGCGGCTGCTGACGCACTGGGTTCCGCAATCGGCCATCCGGTCGCTGGACGTGCGCTTCGCCTCCATCAGCCACGTGGGCGAGCACATCACCTGCACCGGCAGGATCACCGAGAAATTCGAACGCGAAGGCCAGCGCTGCGTGCGGCTGAACATCGCGACGGCCAACCAGGAAGGCACCACCCGCCTGAGCGGCGAGGCGCTGGTCGCCTGGAACTGACTGACATCACGGACCACAGGAGAGAGACACATATGAACCGCAAACTCGAAGGCAAGGTCGCCCTGGTCTCCGGCTCCGGCCGCGGCATCGGGCGCGAGATCGCGCTCAAGCTGGCCAGCGAAGGCGTGCGCGTCGTGATCAACGACCTCGACGCCGAACCGGCCCGGCAGACCGTCAGCGACGTCGTGGCCGCGGGCGGCAGCGCCACGGCCTGCGTCGGGAGCGTCACCGAAAGCGGCTTTGCAGACCGTTTCGTGCGCACGGCCATTGACACCTACGGCGGCCTGGACATCATCGTCAACAACGCCGGCTACACCTGGGACAACGTGGTGCAGAAGATGACTGACGAGCAGTGGGAGGCTATGCTGGCCGTGCACCTGACCGCGCCCTTCCGCATCCTGCGCGCGGCGTCGGGCTTCATCCGCGAGGCTGCACGGCGCGAGGCCGACGAAGGCCTCGAAGTGTTCCGCAAGGTCGTCAACATCTCGTCGACCTCCGGCGTGTACGGCAACGCGGGCCAGGCCAATTACGCGGCCGCCAAGGCCGGCATCAACGGCCTGACCAAGGCGATGGCCAAGGAATGGGGCCGTTACAAGGTCAACGTCAACAGCGTCGCCTTCGGCCTGATCAAGACACGCCTGACCGAAGCGGATGCCACTGCCGGCGCCAGCATCGACGTCGAGGGCCGGAAGATCAAGGTGGGCGTCAATCCGCAGATCCTGAAGAACGCCGAAGCCCTGATCCCGCTGGGTCGCGGCGGCACGCCGCAGGAAGCGGCCGGTGCGGTCTACATGTTCTGCATCCCGGAATCGAACTACGTCAGTGGACAGGTGCTGGTCTGCGGAGGCGGAAGGCCGTGAACGCGACCCGCGCCTGGATGACGCCGGAGCTGGAGATGTTGCGCGACGGCGCAAGTCGCTTCTTCGAGCGCGAGTGCGTTCCCAACGAGACTCGCTGGCGCGCGCAGCACCACGCGGACCGCGACATCTGGACCAAGGCCGGCGCGGCCGGGCTGCTGTGCGCCAGCATCCCGGAGGAATACGGCGGCGGCGGCGGCAACTTCCTGCACGAGGCGGTGATCTGCGAGGAGCAGATGCGTGCGATGGCGCAGGGCTTCAGCAACAACGTGCACAGCGGCATCGTCGCCCACTACCTGCTGGCCTACGGCACCGAGGAGCAGAAGCGCCGCTGGCTGCCCCGCATGGCGACCGGCGAACTCGTGGCGGCCATCGCGATGACCGAGCCCGGCGCGGGCACCGACCTGCAGCGCATCCGCACGCAGGCGCGGCGCGATGGCGACACCTGGCGCATCACCGGCAACAAGACCTTCATCACCAACGGCATGCATGCCGGCCTCGTCTGCGTGGCCGCCAAGACCGATGCGGCCGGCGGCGCGAAAGGCATCTCGCTGCTGATGGTGGAGACCGAGGGCGCCCCGGGCTTCCGCCGCGGGCCGCTGCTGGACAAGATGGGCCAGAAGACGCTCGACACCACCGAGCTGTTCTTCGACGACGTGCGCGTCGGCGCCGACAACCTGCTGGGTGGCGAGGAGGGCCGCGGCTTCGCGCAGCTCATGCAGCAATTGCCGCGCGAGCGCATGCTGATCGCGGTCGGCGCGGTGGCGACCATGCAGCGCGCGATCGCCGAGACCGTGGCCTATGTGCGCGACCGCCAGGTCTTCGGCCAGCCGCTGCTGAAGATGCAGAACACCCGCTTCAAGCTGGCCGAATGCGAGACGCAGGCGCAGGTGGCTCGCGCTTTCGTCGACGACTGCATCGCCCGCCTGATGGTGGGCGAGCTGGACGTGCCGACCGCGGCGATGGCCAAGTGGTGGACCACCGACGCCTGCTGCCGCATCGTCGACGAGTGCCTGCAGTTGCACGGCGGCTACGGCTTCATGAACGAATACCCCATCGCGCGCCTCTATGCCGACGTGCGCGTCGGCCGCATCTATGGCGGTGCCAACGAGGTGATGAAGGAGATCATCGCCCGGGCCCTGGAGAAGCCATGAGCGCCGCGCCGGACCGCTCCAAGCAAGCTCGCACCGAAGTGCGAAGCACGGAGGTTGCCCAATGAGCCCCGCGCCGGACCGCTCCAAGCAAGCTCGCACCGAAGTGCGAAGCACGGAGGTTGCCCAATGAGCGCCGCGCCTCACTTGCGCTTCTGGCCCAAGGGCGTCGCGCGGGAGTTGCGCGTGCCGCGCGCGACGCTGCCGGAGTACCTGGACACGGCGGCGCGCCGCTACCCGGACAAGCCGGCCATCGTCTACTGCGGCGCGACGACCACGTATGCGCAGTTGCGGGAGCGTGTCGACGCGCTGGCCGCCTACCTGCGGCAGCGCATGGGCGTTGCGCCGGGCGATCGCGTTCTGCTCGCGAGCCAGAACTGCCCGCAGTTCGTCACGGCCTTCTACGCCGTGCTGCGCGCGGGTGCCGTGGTGGTGCCGGTGAACCCCATGAGCAAGGCATCCGAGGTGCGCCACTACGCCGCCGACAGTGGGGCCCGCGTCGCGATCGCGGCGCAGGACCTGCTCCCGACCTTGACGCTGGGCGAGGGCGAGGGCGCGCTGCGCGCGGTGCTGGTCCACGCCTACGCGGATGCCGTTGGCGCGCAGGCGGATGGCGACGAACTGCCCGACTGGGTCACGGCGCCGCGCATGCGCCTGGACGACGCGGCGCTGCATGGCTTCGAGCAGGCGGTCGCGCTCGGCCTGGTCCCCGACGCACTCCCCGCCGCGCCGGACGATCTGGCCGTGCTGCCCTACACATCCGGCACGACCGGCCTCGCCAAGGGTTGCATGCACACGCATGCGACGCTGCTGGCATCGCTGGCCGCTTCGGCCGTGTGGAAGCAGGTGCACGTGGAGACGGTGACGCTGGCCGTCGCGCCGCTCTTCCACATGCTGGGCCTGCAGAACGGCATGAACCTGACGATCTTCCTGGGCGCGACGGCGGTGATGATGCCGCGCTGGGATCCCGCGATGGCGGCGCGCCTGATCGAGCGCCACGCGGTGACCGCGTGGTCGGCGCCGCCGGCGATGGTGATCGATCTCTTCTCGCATGCCGAGGCGCAGCGGCGCGATCTGTCCAGCCTGGCCCTGCTGTCCGGCGGCGGCGCCGCGATGCCCGAGGCGGTCGCGGCCATGCTCTCGCAGCGCTACGGGCTCACCTACAACGAGGCCTACGGCCTGACGGAGACAGCGTCCTTCCTGCATGCCAATCCACCCGCGCGCGGCAAGCGCCAGTGCCTTGGCATGCCGACGCAGGGCGTGGAGTCGCGCATCGTCGATCCGGTCACCTTGGAGGAGCTGCCGCCCGGCGAAGTCGGCGAGCTGGTCACGCGCGGCGCGCAGGTGATGAAGGGCTACTGGCGCAATCCGGCGGCGGATCGCGACGCCTTCATCGACATCGGCGGCCAGCGCTTCTTCCGCACCGGGGACCTGGCCTCGATGGACGGGGAGGGCTACTTCTTCCTGCGCGACCGCCTCAAACGGATGATCAACGCCTCCGGCTACAAGGTGTGGCCCACCGAAGTGGAGAACGCGATGTACGAGCATCCGGCCATCCACGAGGCCTGCGTCATCGCGGTGCCGGACGACAGGCGCGGCGAGACCGTCAAGGCGCTGGTGGTGCTGAAGCCGCAGCAGCGCGGGAACGTCAGTGAGCAGGATGTGGTGGCATGGTGCCGCGACCACATGGCGGTCTACAAGGCGCCCCGGCTGGTGGAGTTCATCGACAGCCTGCCGAAGTCCGGCACCGGAAAGATCCTCTGGCGCGAGTTGCAGGAAGCGCACCGCGCCGCAGGCCAGGAGCAACGATCATGAGCGATTTCACGGCCATTCGCTACGAGCGCCAGGGCAGCACTGCCGTGCTGACGCTGGACACGCCGTCCAACCGCAACGCTTTCACCCCCGCACTGCGAGACGACCTGGCCCGGGCCATCGCGCAGGCGCGCGGCGATTCCGACGTGCGCGCTCTGGTGCTGACCGGCGCCGGCGGGCAGTTCTGTTCGGGCGGTGACTTGCGCGGCATTGCGCAGGCCGAGCTCGGCAACGCCGGCTGGCGCGCCCGCATGCAGGACACGCAGCGCTGGTTCAGCGACCTGATCCTGATGGACAAGCCGGTGATCGCGGCCGTCGATGGCACCGCCTATGGCGCCGGCTTCAGCCTGGCGCTGGCCGCCGACTTCGTGCTCGCGACGCCGCGAGCGCGCTTCTGCATGTCCTTCCTGAAGCTCGGCCTGGTGCCCGATTGCGGTGCCTTCTACACGCTGCCGCGCGTGGTGGGCGCCCAGCGGGCTCGGGAGCTGATGCTGTCGGCGCGCGAGGTCGGCGCCATCGAAGCCTGCGAACTCGGCATCGTGATGGAACTGCACGATCCCGCGCAGCTCGTGCCGCGCGCGTTGGCCCTGGCCGACAGCTTCGCCGGTGCCTCGCCGCTGGCCGTGAGCCTCGTGAAGCGCGCCACGGGCGACGCGGGCGCGCTGGCCGCCATGCTCGACGCCGAGGCCAATGCGCAGGCGTTGGCCTTCGGCACCACGGAGCACCGCGATGCGGTGAACCGCTTTCTCGACAAGCAGCCGCTGCCCTTCCAGTGGCCCATGAACAAGGAGCGAGCGCAGTGAGCCAGACCCCGATCGACGCCACCACCGGCGTGCAGGCTTTCCACCAGGGCGAGCTGGATGCCGGCCGCTTCCTCATCCAGCGCTGCGCCGATTGCAGCCGCCATGTGTACTACCCGCGCGAGCACTGCCCGCACTGCGGCGGGACGACGCTCGAATGGACGACGCCCGCCGGCCTCGGCACCGTGCATGCCGTGACGGCCGTGCGGCGCAAACCGGCCGACGGCGGCGACCTCAACGTCAGCCTGATCGAGCTCGATGAGGGCGTGCGGCTCATGAGCCGTGTCGACAATCTCGCGCCCGGCGCAGTGCGCATCGGCCAGCGCGTCAAGGCACGGGTGCAATCGAAGGACGGCCGTGGTCTCGTGCTGTTCGATGCCATCGAGGGAGCTGCGTCATGAGCGCCGGACTGCGGGCACTGCGCGGCAGCGCCGCCATCGCCGGGGTCGCAACCTTCGGTTGCGGCGAGCAGCCGGGCTTCACGGACATGGAACTGCTGGCCCGCTCTGCGCGCGCGGCCGTCGCCGATGCCGGCCTGACCATGGCCGACATCGACGGACTGTGCACCGCGAGCGCTTCCGCCGCGATGTGGGCCTTGCCGGTCGTCGAGTACCTCGGCCTCAACCCGCGCTACATCGACGGCACCATGCTGGGCGGCAGCAGCTTCATCGCGCACCTGCTGCCCGCGATGCACGCGATCCGTTCCGGCCAGTGCAGCGCCGTGCTGGTCTGCTACGGCAGCGCGCAACGCAGCGCCGCCTTCGGACGGCGCGAGATCGTCGCGGCGCGCCGCTTTCTCGATCCGCAGCCCTACGAGCATCCCTACGAGCCGATGCTGCCGGTGTCCGCCTATGCGCTGGCGGCATCGCGCCACATGCATGAGTTCGGCACCACGCGCGAGCAGCTTGCCGACATCGCGGTGGCGGCCCGTGCCTGGGCCCGGCTCAACCCGGAAGCCTTCATGCGCGATCCGCTCACGCGCGAGGACGTGATGGCATCACGCATGATCTCGGACCCGCTGACGGTGCGCGACTGCTGCCTCGTCACCGATGGCGGCGGCGCCTATGTGCTGGTGAGCGCCGAGCGCGCCCGGGACTTGCCGAAGAAGCCGGTCTACGTGCTGGGCAATGCGACGGCGGTGTGGAACCGGCAGATCTCCTCGATGGCGGATCTCACGGTCACGGCGGCCAGCCAGTCGGGCCGCGAGGCCTTCGCCATGGCGGGGCTTGCGCCGGGGGACATGGGCGTGGTGCAGCTCTACGACGCCTTCACCATCAACACGCTGCTGTTCCTCGAAGACCTGGGTTTCTGCCCCAAGGGCGAAGGAGGCCGCTTTGTCGCCGACGGCGCCATCGCGCCTGGCGGCAGGCTGCCGGTCAACACGAACGGCGGCGGCCTGTCCTGCGTGCATCCCGGCATGTACGGCATCTTCGCGCTCATCGAGGCCGTGCGGCAGTTGCGCGGCGAAGGTGGCGACCGCCAGGTGGCCGGCGCGCGCACCGCACTCGCGCACGGCAACGGCGGGATGCTGTCCAGCCAGGCGACCGCGATCCTTGGCACTGCCGAGGCGCTTTGAAAAAAACGACGTTGCCCGGCACCACCCCCGATCCGGTGCCGAGGCGGCGCGCTCACTTTCCCATCTTTCATCAAGGAGACAAGCCCATGAAGACATCGATGATGCGAAGGCTCTGCGTTGCCGCCGGCCTCGCGTGCCTGCTGGTCGCGCCAGTGCTGGCACAGACAGCCTACCCCAGCCAGCCGCTGAAGTTGATCGTGCCCTATCCCGCGGGCGGCGCCACCGACACGCTGGCGCGCACCATCGGTCAAAAGCTGCAGGAAGCCTGGGGGCAGCCCGCGATGGTGGACAACCGGCCCGGCGCCGGGGGCACCATCGGCAACCAGTTTGTCGCCAAGGCGCCGGCGGATGGCTACACGCTGCTCATCGGCATCACCGCGCTGATCCAGCAGCCGCCGCTGATGGAGAAGCTTCCCTACGATCCGCTGAAGGCCTTCGCACCCGTCGCGATGATCGCGCGCAGCCCGAGCCTGTTCGCTGTGCCGCTGGATTCGCCCGCGAAGCACCTGCAGGACTTCATCACCATGGTGAAGGCCAGCCCCGGCAAGTACAACTTCGGCAGCTACGGCGCCGGCACCTCGGCGCACATTCAGGGCGCGCTGCTCAACATGCAGGCCGGCATCGACCTGGTCCACGTGCCATTCCAGGGCGCTGCGCCGCTGGTCACGAACCTCGTCGGCGGTCAGCTCGCCTCGGCCTTCATCGACAGCGCGAGCGCCCGGCCGCACCTGAAGTCCATGCGCCCCCTGGCGGTGACTGGCACGCAGCGCATGCCCGGATTGCCGGATGTGCCCACCTTCGCCGAGCTGGGTTATCACTCTTTCGATCCCTACGGCTGGTTCGGCGTGTTCGTGCCGGCTGGCACCCCGGCACCGTTGGTGCACAAACTCTCGGAAGAGATCAATCGCATCCTCCGCCTGCCCGATGTCTCGGCCAAGATCGAGTCGCTGGGCCTGCAGGTGGCGGGCGGCAAGCCGGAGGAGTTCCAGAAGGTGCTGCGGACGGACTCGGAGATCTACGCGAAGATCATCAAGGACGCGAATATCCGGCTGATGCAGTGAGGGGCGCGTCGCGCTGAAGATGGTCCGGCTGAATCTGTAGCCACGCCCAGCGCGCGCGATACGACGCGACTTTCTCGTGGAACAGATCGCGATGCGGCACCAGCGGGTTCATCGTCAAAAGGCCGTCGTACAGCAGCGAAAGGCCGTTCGGCGCATGGCGCTGGTTCCACACCGTTTGAAACAGGCAGCCGGCGACCAGCCAACCATCCGGTAGGGACAGATCGCGCCATCGCTCCAGGATGGCCCGGTTGTTGCGATTTTCGAGAATGTCGGCGATCTCCCGATCTCCATCTGTTTCGAGGGGTGGTGATCGCGGATGCCTCATTTGCAGGCAAACCAGCAGAAAGCCGCGCCGTTTTTGCGTTTCGCGGGGGCCGTCCCGGCGCCACGCACAGCCTCCACAGAAATCCGGGGCAACTCGGGGCGCCTGTATCCGGTTGTCCTTTAGCAAGCCAAGGTCGGGCCGAGTTCCTAGAATGTCTGCCCCACCCCCAAGGCATTCATGACACAGGGCTCCATCCGGATTCGCGGTGCACGGCAGCACAACCTCCAGAACCTCGACCTCGACATCCGCACCGGCGAGATGACGGTGGTCACCGGGCCGAGCGGCTCGGGCAAGTCGAGCCTGGTGTTCGACACCCTCTATGCCGAAGGCCAGCGGCGCTATGTCGAGACCTTCTCGGCCTATGCGCGCCAGTTCCTTGACCGCATGGACAAGCCGGCGGTCGACAAGGTGGAGGGCGTGCCGCCCGCCATCGCGATCGACCAGACCAATCCGGTGCGATCCTCGCGCTCGACGGTCGGCACGATGACCGAGCTCAACGACCACCTGAAGCTGCTGTTCGCGCGCGCGGCCCAGTTGTTCGATCGCGAGACGGCCTTGCCGGTGCGGCACGATTCGCCGGATTCGATCTACGCCGAACTGGTGGCGCGGGCCGCGGCGGCCGGCGATCCGCGGGTGGCGCTGACCTTTCCGGTCGAGCTGCCGGCCGGCACTTCGGCCGACGAGGTGACGCAGTGGCTCTCCGCCAGCGGATTCACGCGCGTGCAGGCCGAGCGCGAGGTCGCCACGCCGACCGGTCCGCGCAAGGTGCTCGACGTGGTGGCCGACCGCTTTCGCATCGCCGGGGCCGAGCGTGTGCGCGTGGTCGAGGCGATCGAGGTGGCGCTGAAGCGCGGCAGCGGGCGGCTCACGGTGTATGCGCTGGCTCCGGATGAGGGCGGAGCGCCGGACATGTGGAAGTTTTCGACCGGCCTGCACTGCCCCGAGAGCGACATCCGCTACGCCGACCCGATCCCCTCCATGTTCTCGTTCAATTCGGCCGTCGGCGCCTGCGAGACCTGCCGCGGCTTCGGCCGCGTGATCGGCGTCGACCTCGGGCTCGTGATCCCGAACGAAAAGCTCACCTTGCGCGCCGGCGCGATCAAGACCATCCAGACGCCCGCCTGGAAGGAGGCCCAGGACGACCTCATGCGCCACGCCGAGGCGGCCGGCATCCCGCGCGACACGCCGTGGAACAAGCTCACGCCCGACCAGCAGGCCTGGGTGATCGAGGGCTCGCCCAACTGGAAGGGCAAGTGGAACCAGCAGTGGTATGGCGTGCGTCGCTTCTTCGCCTACCTCGAGAGCAAGGCCTACAAGATGCACATCCGCGTGCTGCTGTCGAAGTACCGCAGCTATACGCCGTGCCCGACCTGCGCCGGTGCGCGGCTCAAGCTCGAGAGCCTGCTGTGGCGCATCGGCAGCAAGGAGGACGCCGACGCGGTGCTCGCCCCCGCGAAGCGCTTCATGCCGGTCGGCGCCAAGTGGTCGCGCGAGCAGCTCGAGGCCTTGCCGGGCCTGTGCCTGCATGACCTGATGCTGCTGCCGATCGAGCGGCTGCGCCGCCTGTTCGACGGCATCGAAAGCCACGGCAACAGCAGCACGGCGAGCGAAGGCGACGTGCAGGCGCTCAAGCTGCTGTTCGAGGAGATCACGACGCGGCTGCGCTACCTGCACGACGTCGGCATCGGCTACCTGACGCTCGACCGCCAGAGCCGCACGCTGAGCGGCGGCGAGGTGCAGCGCATCAACCTCACGACGGCGCTCGGCACCTCGCTGGTCAACACGCTGTTCGTGCTCGACGAGCCCAGCATCGGCCTGCATCCGCGCGACATGAACCGCATCACCGAGGCGATGCTTCGGCTGCGCGACGCCGGCAACACGCTGGTGGTGGTCGAGCACGACCCGGCCGTGATGCTGGCCGCCGACCGCGTGATCGACATGGGGCCCGGCCCCGGCGTGCGCGGCGGGCAGATCGTGTTCGACGGCAGCACCGATGCGCTGCGCGATGCCGAGACGCTCACCGGCCAGTACCTGGGCGGGCGCAAGCAGATCGGCATGGGCTTCCGGCGCATGGTGAGCGACAACACGCCGCGCCTCATTCTTGAGGGCGTGCGCGAGCACAACCTGCAGGGCATCACGGTGGAGCTGCCGCTCTCGCGGCTGGTCTGCATCACCGGCGTCAGCGGCTCGGGCAAGTCGACGCTGGTGCAGGACGTGCTGGCGCCGGCGCTGATGCGCCACTTCGGCAAGGCGACCGAAAGCCCGGGCGCGCACGACCGCATGCTTGGCGCCGATCACCTGAGCGACGTCGTCTTCGTCGACCAGTCGCCGATCGGCAAGACGGCGCGCTCCAATCCTGCGAGCTACGTCGGCGCCTGGGATGCGATCCGCGAGATCTTCGCCACGGCGGCGCTGTCGCGGCAGCGCGGCTACACGGCCTCGAAGTTCAGCTTCAACAGCGGCGACGGCCGCTGCCCGACCTGCGGCGGCTCGGGCTTCGAGCATGTCGAGATGCAGTTCCTGTCGGACGTCTACCTGCGCTGCCCCGACTGCGACGGCAAGCGCTACCGGCCCGAGATCCTCGAGGTGACGATCGAGCGCGCGGACCGCAACCTCAACGTGGCCGACGTGCTCGACCTCACGGTGGCGGAAGCGGCCGCGGCCTTCGACAACGACCGCGAGGTGCAGCGCGTGCTGCAGCCGATCGTCGATGTCGGCCTCGACTACGTGAAGCTGGGCCAGCCCGTGCCAACGCTTAGCGGCGGCGAGGCGCAGCGCCTGAAGCTCGCGGGCTTCCTGGCCGAAGCCGCCAAGAGCGGCAGCGCCAGCAAGCAGCCGCTGGCGCGCAAGGGCACGCTGTTCCTGTTCGACGAGCCCACCACCGGGCTGCACTTCGACGACATCGCGCGCCTGATGCGGGCGCTGCGCAAGCTGCTCGACGCCGGCCATTCGCTGGTCGTGATCGAGCACAACCTCGACGTGATCCGCGCCAGCGACTGGCTGATCGACCTCGGGCCCGAAGGCGGCGAGGGCGGCGGCCAGGTGGTCGCGGTCGGCACGCCGGAGCAGGTGCGCGAGAACCCCGCCTCGCTGACCGGTGCGGCGCTGGCCGACTACGAACTCGCGGTCGGGCCGGGTGCCTACAAGGTAGCGGAGCGTGCCGCGCGCAGCTACGCGGCGAGGGTGCAGCCGGCGCCGGGCCGCGATGCGATCCAGATCGTCAATGCGCGCGAGCACAACCTCAAGAACCTCTCGGTCGACATCCCGCGCGGCAAGTTCAGCGTGGTCACCGGCGTCAGCGGCTCGGGCAAGTCCACGCTGGCCTTCGACATCCTGTTCAACGAAGGGCAGCGGCGCTATCTCGAATCGCTCAACGCCTATGCGCGCAGCATCGTGCAGCCCGCGGGACGGCCGGAAGTGGATGCGGTCTACGGCATTCCGCCCACGGTCGCGATCGAGCAGCGGCTGTCGCGCGGAGGCCGCAAGAGCACCGTCGGCACCACCACCGAGGTGTGGCACTTCCTGCGCCTCTTGTACGTCAAGCTCGGCATCCAGCACTGCATCCACGACGGCGCGGCGGTGCAGCCGCAGACGCCCGACAGCATCGCGGCGCAACTGCTGAAGAACTTCAAGGGCCAGCACATCGGCCTGCTGGCGCCGCTGGTGAGCAACCGCAAGGGCGTCTACACCGAGTTGGCCGACTGGGCCCGGCCGCGCGGCTTCACCCATCTGCGGGTCGATGGCGAATTCCTGCCGACCACGGGCTTCCCGCGCATCGACCGCTTCAAGGAGCACAGCATCGAGCTGCCGGTGGCCAGCCTCGATGTGCTGCCGGCGCGGGAGACCGAGCTGCGCCAGGCCCTGACCCGGGCGCTGGAGCATGGCAAGGGCGTGCTGCACGTGCTGAGCGAACTCACCGGCCTGCGCGGCGCGATGATGGCCGGCGCACCGACCGCCGGCATCGGCCGTACCCAGGTCTTCTCGACCCTGCGCGCCTGCCCGGTCTGCAGCACCAGCTACGCGGAACTCGACCCGCGCCTGTTCTCCTACAACAGCAAGCATGGCTGGTGTCCCGACTGCGTGGGCACCGGCGTCAAGCTGACCAAGGAGCAGCGCAAGGTCTACGACGACTCGGTGATGGCCGACGACCAGAAGGGGCGCGAGCAGACCTTCGCCGAGCCCGAGGCCGAAGACGTGGGCGACGTGGCATGCCCGACCTGCGAGGGCACGCGGCTCAACGCGACCGCGCGCGCCGTGCTGTTCGGCGAAGGCGGTGGCATCGGCATCACCGAGCTGGCGCGCATGAGCGTGACCGATATCCGCATCTGGTTCGAGAACATCGCGCTCAGCGGCCGCCAGGCCGAGATCGCGCGCGACCTGGTGCCCGAGATCAAGAGCCGGCTCGAATTCCTCGAAGAGGTCGGACTGGGCTACCTCACGCTCGACCGCGGCGCGCCCACCCTCTCCGGCGGAGAGGCCCAGCGCATCCGGCTCGCGGCCCAGCTCGGCAGCAACCTGCAGGGCGTGTGCTACGTGCTCGACGAGCCGACCATCGGCCTGCATGCGCGGGACAACCAGATCCTGCTCGACGCGCTGCACAAGCTCGGCGACAAGGGCAACACGCTGGTGGTGGTCGAGCATGACGAGGACACGATCCGGCGTGCCGACCACATCATCGACATCGGTCCCAGCGCGGGCAAGCGCGGCGGCCGGCTGGTGGCCGAAGGCAGCGTCGCGGACATCCAGGGCGCGGGCGACTCGCAGACCGGCCGCTACCTGCGCGATGCGATCAAACACCCGCTGCAGGCCCGGCGCAACGTGCCGGCGCCCGAGCCCGGCGCGCCGGACTGGCTCAGCGTGCGCGGCGCCGACCTGCACAACCTGAAGGACGTCACGGTCTCGCTGCCGCTGCACCGGCTGGTGGCGGTCACGGGCGTCAGCGGCTCGGGCAAGTCGACCCTGGCGCGCGACGTGCTGCTGGCCAACGTGTATGCGGTGGTGGTGCAGCGCATGACCAAGGCCGGACGCGACGCCGATGCCGCGGGCAAGCATCCGAAATGGGTGGGATGCAGCGCGGTCGAAGGCTACGAGACCATCGACCGCGTGCTCGAGGTCGACCAGACCCCGATCGGCAAGACGCCGCGCAGCTGCCCGGCGACCTACATCGGCTTCTGGGACACGATCCGCAAGCTGTTCGCCGACACGCTCGAAGCCAAGGCGCGCGGCTATGGGCCTGCACGCTTCAGCTTCAACACCGGCGAGGGCCGCTGCCCGGGCTGCGACGGCGCGGGCGTGCGCACCATCGAGATGAGCTTCCTGCCGGATGTGAAGGTGGCGTGCGAGGTCTGCCACGGCGCGCGCTTCAACCCCGAGACGCTGGCGGTCAGCTGGCGCGGCAAGAGCATCGGCGACGTGCTGCAGATGGAAGTCGACGAGGCGGTCGAGTTCTTCGCCTCGATGCCGAACATCAGCCATCCGCTGCAGCTGCTGAAGGACGTCGGGCTCGGCTACCTGACGCTGGGCCAGCCGTCGCCGACGCTGTCGGGTGGCGAGGCGCAGCGCATCAAGCTGGTGACCGAACTCAGCAAGGTGCGCGACGACGTCACGCGACGCGGCAACAAGGCGCCCCACACGCTCTACGTGCTCGACGAGCCGACGGTCGGCCTGCACATGGCCGACGTCGAGAAGCTGATCCACGTGCTGCACCGGCTGGTCAACGGCGGCCACAGCGTGGTCGTGATCGAGCACGACCTCGACGTCATCGCCGAAGCCGACTGGCTGATCGATCTCGGGCCCGAAGGCGGCAATGGAGGTGGACGCGTGGTGGCGGCCGCGCCGCCGGAAGACGTGGTGAAGCTGGGCACGCACACGGGCGTTGCGTTGGCACCTGTGCTGGCGCGTTCGCGCGAACGGCATGAGGTGCTGACGCTGCCGGTGCGAGAAGCGGAGTCGAAGCCGGAGCCGAAGCGGCGCGAAGCGTGATTGCGTCGGCTTGTTCGCTCGTTGGGGGCGCCCGGCATGCGGTACGGGCCAGTCGACCCCACTGCGCCGGCCCTTCGGGCTGCCTTGCGGTGCTCGCTTCAGGCGGGGTCCGCGCGAAACTCGCTTCGCTCAAACACGCGCGGCCCTTATCCGCCTGAAGCTGCGCTCCTCAGCGGCGCAGAGGGGATCGCCCGTCCCGCACCGCATGCCGGGCTTCGGGGGTGTGCGAGCCCCCCTTCGCTTCCAGCGAAGCAATGCAACCCCAACGTGTCCACGGCGGTGGGCGGTAGGCCCCGGGCCGGCCGTTGAGGCACCGCCGAGCAGCGCAGCGGTGCGCGGATCAGGGCTCGCGACTGTTTGAGCGAAGCGAGTTTGAGCGAGACCCCGCGTACCGCGAGCAGCGCAGGGCAGCCGCGAAGCGGCCGGTGACGTCGGCCGGCCCGGGGCCTACCGCCCGCCGCCGCCCCCCGCCCCCACGCGCTTCCGCGTTACCCTAGCGCCATGCTCACGATCTACAACGACCGCCACCCCCTTCACCACGGCAAGGTCGAGATGTTCCGCGGCGAACTCGTGCCGTGCTTCGAGGTTCCGGCGCGTGCCGACTATGTGCTGCAGGAACTGGAGCAGCGCGGGCTCGGTCCCATCGAAGCGCCGGATGTCTTCGACGACGCGACGATCGCGCGCGTCCACGCGCCGCGCTACCTCGATTTCCTGTCGAATGCGTGGAACGAGTGGGTGGCACTCGACCCGGCCAATGCGGACCGCGACGCGCTGCCTTCGTACTGGCCGATCCGCACCTTTCGCTCCGACGTGCTGCCGGCCAGCTTCCCTGCGCGCATGGGCCTGTTCTCGTACGACGCCGGCACGCCGCTGACCGCAGGCACGTGGACCGCGGCACGCGCGGGCGCCTGCTGCGCGTTGACCGCCGCGGCGCGCGTGCTGCAAGGCGAGCGCGCGGCTTTCGCGCTCACGCGGCCACCGGGCCATCACGCAGGCGCGGATTTCTTCGGCGGCTACTGCTTCCTCAACAACGCGGCGATCGCGGCCCAGGCGCTGCGCGATGCCGGCGTCGACCGCGTCGCGGTGCTCGACATCGACTACCACCACGGCAACGGCACGCAGGCCATCTTCTACGAGCGCGCCGACGTCCAGTTCACCAGCCTGCATGGCGATCCGCACACCGAGTACCCCTACTACCTGGGCTACGCCGACGAGCGCGGCGCGGGCGAGGGTCTGGGCTTCAACCACAACCTGCCGCTGCCGCGCGGCACCGGTTTCGCGGCCTGGCGCGAAGCGCTGGCGACCGCGCTGCGCGGCCTCGCGGACTTCAAGCCCGGCGCGCTGGTAGTCTCGCTCGGGCTCGACACCTTCGCGGGCGATCCGGTCGCCGGCTTCACGCTCGCCACGCCCGACTACCTGCGGATCGGCGAAGACATCGCGCGCGCAGGCCTGCCCAGCGTGTTCGTCTTCGAGGGCGGCTACGCGGTGGCGGAGGTGGGCGTGAACGCGGTCAACGTGCTCGACGGATTCAGGCAACGAGCGGGCTGAGCCAGGGCGCTGACACGGCGGCGACACGGACCGGGGAGATACCCGCTTGTCCCGCGCGTGCCCCATGCGGCCCAATGCGGCATTCAACCTGTACCGGAGGCCGCCACATGATTCGTCGTTCCCTTTTGTGCGCCGCCCTGCTCGGCGCGGCCGTCACGTCTGCGCATGCGCAGACCTTTCCCGCCCGGCCGATCAAGCTGATCATTGCCTTCCCCGCGGGCGGCCCGACGGACATCACGATGCGGCAGCTGGCCGACAATGCATCGAAGATCCTCGGCCAGCCGATCGTGGTGGACAACAAGCCGGGCGCCGGCGGCACGCTGCCCGCGCAGGCGCTGCAGACCGCGCAGCCCGATGGCTACACCATCGGCCAGATTCCGCTCGGCGTGTTTCGCCTGCCCTACACCACCAAGATCAACTGGGACCCGGTCAAGGACATCAGCTACGTGATCAACGTCACCGGCTACGCCTTCGGCATCGCGGTCCCGGCCGACAGCCCGTTCAAGACCTGGAACGACTTCGTCGCCTATGCCAAGGCCAACCCGGGCAAGCTCACCTACGGCTCGACCGGCAACCTGACCAGCCCGCACCTGACGACCGAACTGATGGCGCAGCAGCTCGGCATCCAGCTGCAGCACGTGCCCTACAAGGGCAGCGCCGATCTGGCGCAGGCGGTGCTCGGCAACCACCTGATGGCGATCGCCGACTCGACCGGCTTCGCGCCGCTGGTGGAGTCGGGCAAGCTGCGCGTGCTCAACACCTGGGGTGACAAGCGGCTCGCCAAATTCCCGGATGCGCCGACACTCAAGGAGCTCGGCATGGACATCGTGCAGAACTCGCCCTTCGGCATCGGCGCGCCCAGGGGCACGCCGCCCGAGGTCGTGAAGAAGCTGCACGACGCGTTCAAGCAGGCGATGGAGGAGCCGAGCTACGTGGCCGCTCTGGGGCGCTACGACATGCTGCCGATCTACATGAGCTCCGCGGACTACGCGAAGTTCGCGCAGACGACCTTCGCGCGGGAGAAGGCGTTGATCGAGAAGCTGGGGCTGGCCAAGCCTCAGTAACAGGCCCTAGCCGAGCTCGAAGCTGGTGACCCCGTACAGGCGCTGCAGCTCGCAGGGAGGCGCGCTGCCGGCGTACATGCGCGCGGTCTCGAACACGCTGCGCATGCCTTCGGCCCGCGCCATCGCGACCGCCTCGGCATTCGGCAGCGGGACGTCGAGGTAGACCGTGTCGCCGGCCGGCACGGTGGCGCACAGCGCAGCCAGCAGTGAGTGCGCCACGTGCGGATCGTCCGCCACCAGCGGCGCGATCTTGTGGCCTTCGCGGCAGCGCCGGATCAGCCCCCAGCCCACCAGCCGGCCCTGCTCGACCCAGGCCAGTCCGGTCGCATCGGGCATGTCGATCCAGGCGCGCAGGAAGGCGTCGCGCGGCGCCGGGAAGACGCGGCGGTCGTCGGCGCACAGCGCGGCGAAGTCGACGGTGGCCAGGGGAATGATCTGCTGCGGCGGCGTCTCGCCGCCACTGCGGGCGACACCGGCGAAGCGGGCGTTGTTCCAGGCCAGTGCGAAACCGCTGCGGCGGTAGTTGTCCTGCTGGGCCGGCACGCCGTCGAGCCCGACCACCTGGCCGGCGAGACGGGCCATGCCTTCGCGCCAGAGGCGGATGCCGACGCCCTTGCCGCGCCACGCCGGCGTCACGATGTAGAGCCCGATGAAGCCGAAGCGACCTGCGTACGACACGGCAGAGATGCAGCCCACCGCCTCGCCGCGGTGTTCGGCGACAAGGAAGCCGCCGGGATCTGCCGCATGGAAGCAGGCGGCGTCATGCAATCCGGGGTTCCAGCCTTCGCGCGCCGCCAGCTCGATCACGAGCGCCATCTCGTCGGCGCGGAGGGTGCGGATCGTCAGGTCCATGCGCGGCATTCTGACGCGCCCTGCCGGCGGCTGGGAAAATTCCTGTCCAATAGCGGCATGGAAACCTCGCACGATGTGGAACGCCGACTGACCGATCTGGAGATCAAGGCGAGCTTCACCGAAGACCTGCTGGACCAGCTCAACCTGGTCATCTACAGGCAACAGGAGCAGATCGACAGCCTGGTCCTCCAGGTCACGCAGCTTCGTCAGCAAAGCCCCGAGGGCGGCCCCGGCGCCGCGCGCAACCTGCGCGACGAGCTGCCGCCTCACTACTGAAGGGCTACGCCGCCAGCTGCACCGGAATCCGCCGCCGGCCGAAGCCGCCGCCGAAAGCCCCGAAGCGACCCGCGATCGGCGTGCCGCAATGCGGGCAGGCGCCATGCGCATCGAGCTCGCAGGCCAGCACGACATACCAGTCGCGCCGCACCAGCGCTGCATGGCAGCCCGGACAGAATGTCGTGCCGCCTTCGACGTCATGCACGTTGCCGGTGTAGACGTGGTGCAGGCCGTTGCCGAGCGCGATCGTGCGGGCCCGCGTCAGCGTGGCGGGCGGCGTCGGCACCACGTCCATCATCTTGTAGTCCGGATGGAAGGCCGTGAAGTGCAGCGGCACATCGGGCCCGAGCCGGTCGGCAATCCAGCGTGTCATCGCGTCGATCTCGGCGTCGCTGTCGTTGTGCTGCGGGATCAGCAGCGTCGTGATCTCGAACCAGCAGTCGGTCTCGTGCCGCAGGTACTGCAGCGTCTCGAGCACCGGCGCCAGGTGGGCGCCGGTCTGCTGGAAGTAGAACTGCTCGGTGAAGGCCTTCAGGTCGACGTTGGCCGCGTCCATCTTGGCGTAGAACTCGCGTCTGGGCGCGGCGTGCATGTAGCCCGCCGTCACCGCGACGCTGTGCAGGCCGAGCGCATGGCAGGCGTCGGCGGTGTCCATCGCGTACTCGGCGAAGATCACGGGGTCGTTGTAGGTGAAGGCCACGCTCGAAGCGCCGCTCGCGCGGGCCGCCTCGGCGATTCGCCCGGGTGACGCCGTGTCCTGCAGCCGGTCCATCTCGCGGCTCTTCGAGATGTCCCAGTTCTGGCAGAACTTGCACGCGAGGTTGCAGCCCGCGGTGCCGAAGCTGAACACGCTGCTGCCGGGGAAGAAGTGGTTGAGCGGTTTCTTCTCGATCGGGTCGATGCAGAAGCCCGAACTGCGCCCGTAGGTGGTGAGCACCATCGCATCGCCGGCGCGCTGGCGCACGAAGCACATGCCGCGCTGGCCGTCGTGCAGCCGGCAGTCGCGCGGACACAGGTCGCATTGGATGCGCCCATCGTCGAGCCGGTGCCACCAGCGCCCAGGCGTCGCGTTCGGCCCATCGAGGCTCGTCATTGCCGCTCCTCGAACGCGATCGCGCCGTAGCCGACGACGCGGTCACGACCGCCCGCGGTGTCGCCGGAGTTGCGCAGGTCGAGCAGGCGCGGCACGAGGCCGTGGCGGCGCGCGGCCAGCAGCGCGCCGTTGATCGCCGCCGATCCGCAGGCCTGGTGCGGCGCCAGCCCGGCATCGAGCGCCAGGATGCGTTGCACGGTGGCACGGTCGACGGCCTGCGCCTGCGCGTACGGAAGGTAGTGCGACAGGTCGGAGCTGATCACGATCAGCGTCTCCGCGCCGCCCCACAGCCGCTCGAGCACCTGCGCCACCGATTCGGCACTGGCGTCGCTGACGACCAGCGGCACCAGGGTGAAGCTGCCGAGCAGCATCTGCAGGAACGGCAGTTGAACCTCGAGCGAATGCTCGCGCTCGTGGGCCCGGTCGTTGCGGACCATCTGGGGCAGGTCGCCGAGGCTGGCGAGCGCGGCGACATCGAGCGCGACCTCGCCCAGCGGTGTCTCGAAGGCTTCCGCCTCGGGGACCGCCAGGCCGCTCACCCAGACGTGATGCGCGGGGCCGAGCAGCACCACGCGGCGGATGGCCGGCTCGCGCCGCCGACCGAGCAGGGCATAGGCGTGCGCCGCCACCGCGCCGCAGTACTCGTAGCCCGCATGGGGGGTGATCAGCAGCTTCGCGGGCCCGCGCGCCGGGTCGTCGTCGGCGCCGACGCCGGCCAGGTGGTCAGCGACCTGCCTGCGCAGCGCTCCGGGCGCGGCGGGGTAGAACAGGCCATCGACAACGGCGCGGCGTACGGCAGGCATCGAGCAGGGCTCCTGACGCTGAATCTGAACCCTCCGAGATCGAAAATCAAGACCTTGCCAGGGCGCGCGCGGATGCTTGTCGCGCTGCACGCGGCCGTCTCGCACTGCTAGCGGCCTTTTGTCACGTTTGGTCCGTCTTAAGTTCTAACAATCTAGAACTTCCTGATACACAATCCGGCAACCACAGGAGGAGCAGGCATGCGCGGTCGAATTCGTCACGGGACGCGGGCGGGAATGGTGGCAGCGGCGGCCTGGCTCCTGCTGCTGGCGGGCGGGGCTTGGGCGCAATCGCCTCAGGCACCCGCGCCACAACCGGCGGCCGACAGTGCCGATCTGGTCGTCCATCCCTGGGTGGTGCCGCCGCCCAACTGGTCGCCCGAGGCCTATTTCACGAACCTGAAGGACGGCGCCACGACCGAGGCGCCCTTCGTCGCGCGCTTCGGCCTTTCGATGCGCGGCATTGTCCCGGCCGGCAGGACCGCGGGCACGGCCGGCCACCACCACCTGCTGATCAACCAGCCGCTGCCGCTCGACTTCACCAAGCCGCTGCCCTTCACCGAGCACTACATCCACTTCGGGAAGGGCCAGATGGAGACCGTGGTCGACCTGCCGCCGGGCACCTACACGATGCGGCTGGTGCTGGCGGACCAGGGACACATCCCGTATTTCGTCTATAGCAAGCCGCTCAGGTTCACGGTCAGCAAGCAGAACAAGGGTGTCACGCCGGCCAGCCTGCTGGGCGAGCCGCGCATCGAACTGCTGAGTCCCGCCGATCGCAGCACGGTGCAGTTGCCGCTGCGCGTGCAGTTCCATGCCAGCGGCCTGAACGTGTCGAACGCAGCGCCCAAGGTGCCCGACACCGGCCACTTCCGGCTGGTGCTGGAGCGTCCGGGCCAGAAGGCGGAAATCATCGACCTCGACGGCGGGCAGACCGAGGTGTGGCTCAACCCGCCCAAGGGCAGCTACAGCGCCCGGCTCGAGCTCCTGAGCAACACCGCGGCCGGGAACGTCGTCGCACGCGCCAGGCCGGTCGCCTTCACCGTGCCTTGAGTATCGCGGCCGCCACCTCGGCGAAGCCGGCGCCGCGCTCGCGCTCGGCGACGTAGCTCGGCAGGTGCGACAGGGCGGCCTCGAACCGGCGGACGTTCGCCACGCCGATGCTGTGCTCGAAATGCTCGAACATCAGCGCGTCGTTGGTCGAATCGCCGACGTAGGCCCAGCGCTGCATCTCGTCGTCGAGCCGGCGGCCCCAGAGCTCGCGCACGATCCAGCGGGCGCCGGCCAGCTTGTTGTGCTCGCCGTACCAGCCGTTGACGTGGATGCTGCTGACGGTGGCGTGCATGCCCTCGCTGCGCATCAGCGCGACGACAGCGGCGATCTGCGCATCGCCGAGTTGCGTGAATTCGCTGTGGTCGATCGCGATGTCGCATTCGCGGCCCGGCGAGTCGGTGGCGCGCCGGGCGCCGGGGATCTCGCGCTCGATGCGGGCCAGCACGGCCTGCATGCGCGCGAAATTGCGCTCACGCGTGGGCGCGTCCTGCTGGTAGCGCTTCTCGAGGCCGCCCTGGGGCGCGGGCAGCAGCGCGACGGCGCCGTTCTCGGCCACGATCGCATCCACCGGCCAGGCGCTCGCGAAGGGTTCGCTCCAGCCCACCGGGCGGCCGGTGATCGCCACCCGATGCAGGCCGGCTGCGCGCAGGTCGGCCAGCGCTGCCAGCGCATCGGCGCTGATCGCGCCTTCGGTCGTCAGCGTGTCGTCGATGTCGGTGAAGACGCCGACCAGCGCGCGCCGCGCCGCCAGCGGCCACTCAGTCAGAGGAGTCATCTCAGTTCTTCACCACGCGATCGCGTGACTCGCGACGCATGAAACCGGCGCGGCCAAGCCCAGAGATACCGCGGATCTGGCTTTGCCAGGCCGCTGGTATCGCCCCCTTGAGGGGGCAGCGCCGCAGGCGCTTCGGGGGTGTTTCATTTCAGGAGGCGGTCTGCAGCGCCAGTCCCGCGTGCTCGCGCAGGGGATGGAAGTGGATCTTCGGAAAGCGCTCCTGCGCCAGCCGCACGTCGTAGGGCGAGGTGCACAGGTAGGCCAGCGTGTTGGCCGCGTCGAGCGCCATCCGCGCCGGATAGGCATCGACGAAGGCGCGCAGCTCGGCCGGGGTGTCGGCCGTGATCCAGCGCGCGCCGGTGTACTGGCAGCCCTCGAGCCGGACGTCGGCGTCGTACTCGGTCTTCAGGCGGTGCTGCACCACTTCGAACTGCAGCTGCCCGACCGCGCCCAGCAGCATCGGGCCGCCGACCTCGGGGCGGAACACCTGGATCGCGCCCTCTTCGCCGAGCTGGGCCAGGCCCTGCTGCAGCTGCTTGGTGCGCAGCGGGTTCCTGAGGATCACGGTCATGAACAGCTCGGGCGCGAAGAAGGGCAGGCCGGTGAACTGCAGCGAGGCGCCGTCGGTGATGGTGTCGCCGAGCTGCACGCCGCCGTGGGTCGTGAAGCCGACGATGTCGCCGGCGTAGGCCTCCTCGACCGCTTCGCGCCGCTGGCTCATGAAGGTCACGACGCTGGTCGGGCGCAGTTCCTTCGCGGTGCGCTGCACCTTGAGCTTCATGCCCGGCGTGTAGCGCCCCGAGGCCATGCGGACGAAGGCGATGCGGTCGCGGTGGTTGGCGTCCATGTTGGCCTGCACCTTGAACACCACGCCCGCGAAGTCCTTGTGCTCGGGCCGGATCTCCTTGACCACCGGCTGCCGGTTGACCATCGTGGTGCTGATGCGCGGCTGCGGCGGCGGCGCCAGGTCGACCAGCGCGTCGAGCACTTCCATCACGCCGAAGTTGTTGACGCCGGAGCCGAAGAACACCGGCGTCTGCTTGCCGGACAGGAAGGCCTCGCGGTCCCAGGTGGGCGAGGCGCCGGTGGCCAGTTCCATGCTTTCCACTGCGTGGTCGAACTCGCGGCCGAAGCGCTTGTGCAGCGCGTCGCGGTCGGTCAGCGGAATCGTTTCGAAGTCCTGCGGCAGCTTTTCCTGGCCCGACTCGAACACCGTCATCGCCTTCGTGCGCAGGTTGATGATGCCGCCGAAGCTCTTGCCCTGGCCCACCGGCCAGGTCATCGGCACGCAGGGCATGCCGAGTTCGCGCTCGATCTCGTCGAGCAGTTCGAGCGGCTCGCGCACCTCGCGGTCCATCTTGTTGACGAAGGTGATGATCGGCGTGTCGCGCTGGCGGCAGACCTCGATCAGCCGCCGGGTCTGTGCTTCCACGCCGTTGGCCGCGTCGATCACCATCAGGGCCGAATCGACCGCGGTCAGCACACGGTAGGTGTCTTCGGAGAAGTCCTTGTGGCCCGGCGTGTCGAGCAGGTTGATGACGTGGTCGCGGTAGCTCATCTGCATCACCGACGAGGCGACCGAGATGCCGCGCTGCTTCTCGATCTCCATCCAGTCGGAGGTCGCGTGGCGCGAGGCCTTGCGCGCCTTCACCGAGCCGGCGATCTGGATCGCGCCCGAGAACAGCAGCAGCTTCTCGGTCAGCGTGGTCTTGCCGGCGTCCGGGTGGGAGATGATCGCGAAGGTGCGGCGGCGTTTGGTTTCGGAGGCGAAGGTCATGGGGGTGAACGCGGTGCGCGCTCACGGGCGCGGGCTGCTGGAGGCAAAACCCACGATTTTACCGTTCGGGCGCTCACATCGGGGGTGAGAAGCCTTTGCGGCCCACCAGCATGCTCGAGGCGGTCGGCTTGCCGTCCTTCACCTGGGCGGTCACCGTGACCATCGCGCCCTGGACCACCAGCGCCGCCTGGTCGTCCTGGGCCGGCTTGAAGGTGACGATCGGCGTGCCGCGCGGGACGATGACGGTCTTCTCGCCGTCCTTGTACTTGAGCACCAGCTTCTTGCCGCCCGGAACCGCCGCCGGCGCCGCCGAGAGCGCGGAGACGGTGGCATTGGTCATCGTCCCGTCGGGCATGTAGTCCCAGGGGCGGAAGCCTTCGCCGGTGCCGCGCATGGCTTCCGGAAACACGAGTACCTCGACCGCGCGCTGGGTGCCGTCGGGCTGCGGCAGCGAACCCGCGCCGACGAAGCTGTCGGGCTTGATGGCGGCCATGTCGAGCGGGAGCACTTCGAGCACGCGCATGCTGGCGGGCCGCACCAGGGTGACGATCTCGCCGCTGCGGTCCTTGACCGTCAGCGAATTCGCGTCGACGTGCGCGATGACGCCGCGCACGCGCACGGTGGGCTCCGCGGCCGCGGCCGGGGCCTGCGCCGGAGCCGGCAAGGACAGCGTGGCCGTCGCGGCCATCACGAACGAAGTGGCAAGGATCTTGGCTTTGGACATGAGGATCGGCCGGGTGGGGCGATTGTTGGGGGTGGGAGGATCCGCAGTCTAGGCCGATCCGAAAAGCGCTGCTGGCGGCCGGCCGGCGCCGCGCGTTAAAATACGCCGTTCCGAGGAGCGTTGCAGCGCCGACAGGCGTGAGGCTCGGACCATCATCGCAACCACGCTCACCCGCTGTTCTCGCGGTGAGTCCATTCCCCGATCGCAGTGGCATCTTTCAAGCTTGCTTTGGAGCCAACATGAGCGCAGTTCTCAAACCGTCCCCCGTTTCCACCGTCGACCAGGCGATCGCCGACCTCTCCCTTGCCGCCTGGGGCCGCAAGGAAATCCGGATCGCCGAAACCGAGATGCCCGGCCTGATGGCGATTCGCGAAGAGTTCGCCAAGGGCCAGGCGCTCAAGGGCGCGCGCATCACCGGCTCGCTGCACATGACGATCCAGACCGCCGTGCTGATCGAGACGCTGCAGGCGCTCGGCGCCACCGTGCGCTGGGCCTCGTGCAACATCTTCTCGACCCAGGACCACGCCGCCGCCGCCATCGCCGCGGCCGGCACGCCGGTGTTCGCGATCAAGGGCGAGTCGCTGGAAGACTACTGGGACTACACCCATCGCATCTTCGAATTCGGCCCCAAGGGCTCGGCCGGCGAAGGCCCGAACATGATCCTCGACGACGGCGGCGATGCCACGCTGCTGATGCACCTGGGCCAGCGCGCCGAGAAGGACCAGAGCGTGCTGGCCAACCCGACCAGCGAGGAAGAGCGCATCCTGTATGCGGCCATCAAGGCCAAGCTGGCGGTCGATTCGACCTGGTACACCCGCAAGTCGGCCGAGATCATCGGCGTGACCGAGGAAACCACCACCGGCGTGCACCGCCTGAACGAGATGTCGGCCAAGGGCACGCTGCTGTTCCGCGCCATCAACGTCAACGACTCGGTCACCAAGAGCAAGTTCGACAACCTCTACGGCTGCCGCGAATCGCTGGTCGACGGCATCAAGCGCGCGACCGACGTGATGATCGCCGGCAAGGTGGCCTGCGTGGCCGGCTACGGCGACGTGGGCAAGGGCTCGGCCCAGGCCCTGCGCGCCCTGAGCGCGCAGGTGTGGGTGACCGAGATCGACCCCATCAACGCCCTGCAGGCGGCGATGGAAGGCTACAAGGTCGTGACCATGGAGTACGCCGCCGACAAGGCCGACATCTTCGTGACGACCACCGGCAACAAGGACGTCATCACGCACGACACGATGGCGAAGATGAAGGACCAGGCCATCGTCTGCAACATCGGCCACTTCGACAACGAGATCGACGTCGCCTCGATCGAGAAGTACGAGTGGGAAGAGATCAAGCCGCAGGTCGACCACATCACCTTCCCGGACGGCAAGAAGATCATCCTGCTGGCCAAGGGTCGCCTCGTGAACCTCGGCTGCGGCACGGGCCACCCG
Source organism: Variovorax sp. P1_G12 (assembly GCF_056405555.1). NCBI lineage: Bacteria > Pseudomonadati > Pseudomonadota > Betaproteobacteria > Burkholderiales > Comamonadaceae > Variovorax > Variovorax sp. P1_G12. The sequence goes on from NZ_JBFUBW010000008.1 coordinate 80,069, forward strand.
AGCTTCGTGATGTCGTCGTCGTTCGCGAACCAGACCATCGCCCAGATCGAGCTGTTCACCAAGCCCGACGCCTACCAGGCCGGCAAGGTCTACGTGCTGCCCAAGCACCTGGACGAGAAGGTCGCTCGCCTGCACCTCAAGAAGGTCGGAGCGATGCTGACCGAACTGACGGATGCGCAGGCAGCGTACATCGGCGTCGACAAGAACGGCCCGTACAAGCCCGACACCTACCGCTACTGAGTCCCACGTCTTGCGTGCCGATCAGCTACTCGTCGAACGCGGCCTCGCCGCTTCGCGCTCGCAGGCCGTCCGCCTGATCGCCGGCGGCTTGCGCTGGCGTGACGGTGCCGACTGGCGCGTCGTGGGGAAGAACCGCGACGAAATCCCCGAAGCGGCCGAGCTCGAACTGCTCGATGCCGCCGAGGCCCGCTACGTCTCGCGCGGCGGCCTCAAGCTGGAAGGCGCGCTGGCCGCCACCGGCATCGACCCGCGCGGCCGGCGTTGCCTCGATGTGGGCCAGTCGACCGGCGGCTTCACCGACTGCCTGCTGCAGCAAGGCGCCGAGCATGTGGTGGGCGTCGACGTCGGCCACGGCCAACTGCATGCGCGCGTGCGCGACGATGCGCGCGTGACCGCGGTCGAGGGCGTCAACGCCCGCACGCTGACGGCGGATGCCTGGGCATCCGAATCCCCTGATGAGGAGACTGCCGACCGGAGCTTCGGCCTGATCGTCGGCGATCTCTCCTTCATTTCACTCACGCTGGTGTTGCCCGCGCTGGTGCCGCTGCTGGCGCCCGATGGCGACATGCTGATGCTCGTCAAGCCGCAGTTCGAACTGCAGCCGGGCCAGGTCGGCAAGGGCGGCATCGTGCGCGAGCCCGCGCTGTACGCCGTGGTCGAGCAGCGCTTGCGCGATACCTGCGCGGCACTCGGCCTGCGCGTCGTGCGTTGGCTCGACAGCCCGATCGAGGGCGGCGACGGCAACCACGAGTTCTTCATCCATGCTGTTCATGCGGACGGCCAACCAGGAGCCGGCCGTGCGCCTTCCGCTGAGCTTTGAGTTCTTCCCGACCAAGACGCCCGAGGGCGCAGTCAAGCTGCGCGCCGTGCGGCAGCAGCTCTACGCGCAAGAGCCCGAGTTCTGCTCCGTCACCTACGGTGCCGGCGGCTCCACGCACGAAGGCACTTTCGGCGCGGTGCGCGAGATCCTGGCCGAAGGCGTGGAAGCGGCCTGCCATTTCTCCTGCATCGGCGCGACCAAGGCGACGGTCCGCGAGCAGCTGGCCGAGCTGAAGGCGATGGGCGTCAAGCGCCTGGTCGCCTTGCGCGGCGACCTGCCGAGCGGCTATGGCGTGGGCGGCGAGTTCCACTACGCGAGCGATCTCGTCGCCTTCATCCGCGCAGAAACCGGCCGCGATTTCCACATCGAGGTGGCCTGCTATCCCGAAGTGCATCCGCAGGCGCGCTCGCCCGAGGCCGACCTGCAGGCCTTCGCGGCCAAGGTGCACGCGGGCGCCGATTCGGCCATCACGCAGTATTTCTTCAGTGCCGAGGCCTACTGGCGCTTCGTCGACGAGGCACGCGCGCTGGGGCTATCGACGCCGATCGTGCCGGGCATCATGCCGATCACGAGCTCGACGCAGCTGATGCGCTTCTCCGATGCCTGCGGCGCCGAGATCCCGCGCTGGATCCGCCTGCGGCTGCAGAGCTTCGGCGACGACACGGCATCGATCAAGGCCTTCGGCCTCGACGTTGTCGCGGCCTTGTGCGAACGCCTGCGCGCCGGCGGCGCGCCCGCGCTGCATTTCTACACGATGAACCAGTCGGTGGCCACGCTCGGTGTGCTGCAGCGGCTGGGCTGGGCTGCATGAGTTTGCGCAGCGGCCTGGCGGCGCTGCTCGCGGCCGGGCTGCTCGCGGCCTGCGCGGTGCAGCCGGCGTCGCAGGGCGATGCGGCAGGCGACGCGCCGCAGGGTCGCCTGCGACCGCTGGCGAAGCAGCCGGCCCTGCCGCCGGGCGCGCCGCCGCGCTCCGCGGTGCCGTCGGTGCGCTACGACCTCGCTGTATCGGGCCGCGGCGAACTGGGGCCCGACGACGGCATTCCGGGCGACGAGGGCGGGCGCGAGGTCTTCGAGCGCGGCGGCGCTTCCTGGTACGGCATCCAGTTCCACCAGCGGAAGACCGCCAGCGGCGAGCGCTTCGACATGACTGCGTTCACCGCGGCGCACAAGACGCTGCCCTTCAACACGCGCGTGTGCGTGCGCAGCCTGGTCAACGGGCGCGAGGTGCTGGTGCGCGTCAATGATCGCGGGCCCTACGCCTCGGGCCGCATCATCGACCTGAGCCGTGCCGCGGCCGAGGCCATCGGCATGCTCGGGATGGGCATCAAGACGGTGGCGCTGTCGATCGCGGACCAGGAGACCGACCGCTGCGGCGGCACCGAGGTCGGACCGGCGGAGGTGCCCCTCCAGGCCGCCCAGGATCCCGCACCCAGCAGGCCGACACGACAAGTCGCGCCCCGCAAGCGCCGTTAATTTGCTTCGGCCGGCGCAGCCAGGCCCGTTGGTGAAACACCGCGGATCTGGCTTTGCCAGTCCGCTGGTGTTGCCCCCGGCCGGGGGTGGGCGGGCTACACGCAGTGAGCCCAACCTGGGGGCGAGCAACAGAAACACCGCGGATCTGGCTTTGCCAGTCCGCTGGTGTTGCCCCCGGCCGGGGGTGGGCGGGCTGCACGCAGTGAGCCCAACCTGGGGGCGAGCAACAGCTACCCGCCGCTGTCGAGCGAGAAGGTGGCGTTCCGGTCCTGCGCCAGCCGCTCGGCCATCTGGGGCAGGGCGGCCGCCAGCAGCGGTTTCAGCGTGTAGGGCGGATTGATCAGGAACATGCCGCTGGCGGGCAGGCCCGGCCGGTGCGTGACGCCTGTCGCATCGGTCGTGATCTTGCTCGACTTGACCGTCAGCGTGGCGTGCAGCCACGACTTGCCGGCCTTGGTCGCCATGGTCTTGAGCCGGCGCGGCAGGTCGTGCGCTTCCGGCCGCGGGATGATCGGGTACCAGACGGCGTAGGTGCCGGTCGCAAAACGCTTGAGTGCCTCGGCCACGAAGTCGAGCACCCGGGCGTAGTCGCTCTTGATCTCGTAGCTCGGGTCGCACAGCACCAGGGCGCGGCGTGAAGGCGGCGGCAGGAACTTGGTGGCGCTGCCGAAACCGTCGTCGCGCAGCACCGCGATCTGGCGGCCGGCCTCGAGCTGGGCGATATTGGCGTCGAGGGTGCGGGCGTCGGTCGGGTGCAGCTCGAACAGCTTGAGCTTGTCGTGCTCGCGCAGCAGGTGATGCACGATGAAGGGCGAGCCCGGATAGATCTTGGCGCCGCCCTTGGGGTTGAAGTCGCTGATCACCTCGAGGTAGCGCGCCAGGGCGTCCGCGAGCGGGGCCTCCGCCTCGGCGGTGGGCTTCTTCGACGTTTTCCTGGCCGGTGCTGCGCCGGGCACGGGTGCCGGTGCGGCCTTGGCGGGCGCCAGCAGCCGCAGGATGCCCTCGGCCGCTTCGCCGCTGGTGCCGGCGTAGTCTCCATCGAGGCGGTAGAGGCCGGCACCGGCGTGGGTGTCGACCACGGTCAGCGCCGCTTCTTTTTCGAGCAGATGCTCGAGGGTGGCAATCAGCACCGTGTGCTTGAGCACGTCGGCGTGGTTGCCGGCATGGAAGGCGTGGCGGTAGCTAAACATCCCTGGATGGTAACGGTCTGGCCGCCCGATCTGGGTCCTGATTGCGCCTCAAAGATGATTCTTCGTATAATGGAGGGCTTCGCAGCGCCTTTGTGGCCCCGCGGCGAAGACAGGAACCCGCTTGCGCGGGAACCGGCAACCCACCTAAGAGATTCCCGCCAGAGGAACGCCGACCGTGGAAAAGGGCCAGACGTTCGCGGGCTCACGTGGGGCCCGTCAAACCCTCGAAAGAGAAAACTCATGACCAAAACGTTCAGCGCCAAGCCCGCTGACGTGACGCACGAGTGGTTTGTGATTGACGCGACCGACAAGGTCCTCGGACGAGTAGCCAGCGAAGTTGCTCTCCGTTTGCGCGGCAAACACAAGGCCATTTACACGCCTCACGTCGATACCGGTGACTTCATCGTCATCATCAACGCAGCCCAGCTGCGCGTCACCGGCGCCAAGCCGATCGACAAGGTGTACTACCGCCACTCGGGCTACCCGGGCGGCATCAGTGCCACCAACTTCCGCGACATGCAAGCCAAGTTCCCGGGCCGCGCCCTGGAAAAAGCCGTCAAGGGCATGCTGCCCAAGGGCCCGCTCGGCTACGCGATGATCAAGAAACTCAAGGTGTACGGCGGTGCAGAGCACCCGCACACCGCCCAACAGCCCAAAGTGCTGGAACTGTAAGGAGCCTTGAGAATGATTGGTGAATGGAACAATGGCACCGGCCGTCGCAAATCGAGCGTCGCCCGCGTGTTCATGAAAAAGGGCACCGGCAAGATCACGGTCAATGGCAAGGACATCCAGGCTTATTTCGGCCGGGAAACCTCCATCATGATCGCCAAGCAGCCGCTGTTTTTGACGAACAACGTCGAAGCCTTCGACATCATGATCAACGTCGCAGGCGGCGGTGAATCGGGTCAGGCCGGCGCGGCGCGCCACGGCATCACCCGTGCGCTGATCGACTATGACGCGACCCTCAAGCCGGTGCTGAGCCAGGCCGGCTTCGTGACGCGCGATGCGCGTGAAGTCGAACGTAAGAAGGTCGGCCTGCATTCCGCACGCCGTCGCAAGCAGTTCTCGAAGCGCTAATAAAAGGCGTTTTGGGCTTACCGCTCGCAATGACAAGAAACCGCCTTCGGGCGGTTTTTTGTTGATTGAAGTAGCATTCGTCGATCGGCCGCAGTATTCGGCCCCACAGGAGTCCTCTCACAATGAGCGCCGTTGCAGAAACCATCCAGACCCCGGCCATGATGCCCGAGCCGATCGTCTTCACCGACAGCGCGGCCGCCAAGGTCGCCGACCTGATCGCCGAAGAAGGCAATCCCGACCTCAAGCTGCGCGTGTTCGTGCAGGGCGGCGGCTGCTCGGGCTTCCAGTACGGGTTCACCTTCGACGAGATCACCAACGAAGACGACACCACCATGACCAAGAACGGTGTGTCGCTCCTGATCGACGCCATGAGCTATCAGTACCTGCTCGGCGCCGAGATCGACTACAAGGAAGACCTGCAGGGCGCCCAGTTCGTCATCAAGAACCCGAACGCCACCAGCACCTGCGGCTGCGGATCGAGCTTCTCGGCCTGACGTCCTTCAGGCGCATGCCTCACGAAGCCGCCTCCGGGCGGCTTTTTGCTGCCCGCCCCCCGAACGATCGCACCGTGCGCACCCGGCAAACCCAGGGACTTGGCCGGCGCAGCCAGGCCCGCCGGTGAAACACCGCGGAACCGGCTTTGCCGGGCCGCCGGTGTTGCCCCCGGTAGGGGGTGGGCGGGCTACACGCAGTGAGCCCAACCTGGGGGCGAGCCAACCTCAGGGGTAGATGGCGCCGAGCACCCGGGCGCCGCGGGCGCCGGTCACGCTGGCGAGATTGCCGGGTTGGCCCTGCAGCGTGGCGCGCGCCAGCCAGGCGAAGGCGGCGGCTTCGACTTCCTGCGGCGGCAATCCGCGCTCGGCGGACGACACCACCTCCACGGTCGGCAGCAGGGCCCGCAGCCGTGCCAGCAGATGCAGGTTGAGCGCACCGCCGCCGCACACGATCAGCGTCCGGCTGTCGGCGCCGTAGCGCTGCAGGTGGGCCGCGCAGGTACTGGCCGTCAGCTCGGCCAGCGTGGCCTGCACATCGGCGGGATCGGCTTTCGAGGTGCCCAGGTGCGCGGCCAGCCAATTGGGATTGAACAGGTCGCGGCCCGTGCTCTTGGGCGGCGCCTTGGCGAAATAGGCCTCGGCCAGAAGGCGCGAGAGCAGCTCCGGCAGCACCTGGCCGCTGGCGGCCCACTGGCCGCCGGCGTCGTAGGGCTGGCCGATGTGGGTCTGGCACCAGTGGTCGATCAGCGCGTTGCCCGGTCCGCAGTCGAAGCCGAGCACGGTGCCGCTGCCGGCCGGCAACAGGCTCAGGTTCGAGATGCCGCCGAGGTTCAGCACCGCCACCGCCTGGTCGTCGCGGGCGAACAGGGCCCGGTGGAAGCCCGGCACCAGCGGCGCGCCCTGGCCGCCGGCCGCCAGGTCGCGGCTGCGGAAATCGGCCACCACCCGGATGCCGCTGAGCTCGGCGATCAGCGAAGGGTTGTTGATCTGCAGGGTGTAGCCGACCTCGTCGAACTCGCCGGGCCGGTGCCGGACCGTCTGGCCGTGGGCGCCGATCGCGGTGACGGCGTCGGCCGGCAGGCCGGCATCCTCCAGCAACTGCTTCGCCACGCGGGCATAGACCCGTGCCAGCCCGTTGCCGGCAAGGGCGGCGCGGTGCAACTCGTTGTTGCCGGGGGTATTGAGCGCCATCAGTTCGGCGCGCAAGCCCATGGGGAAGGGTGCGGCTGCGTAGCCCTGGACGGCGATGCCGTCGTTCGAGAAGTCCGCCAGGACGCCGTCGACGCCGTCCAGCGAAGTCCCCGACATCAGGCCGATGAAAAGTTCAGCCATGGGTTGCGGGAGCGTGGGGACGGGGACTGGCCGCCGCGCGTCAGTCCGCGCTGGCCTGGACGACCGAGAACGCGGCCGACAGCTCGGTGCGCGTGGCGATGGCGAGCCGCTCGAAGGCGGGACGAGAGGCTGCGGTGATCGGAACGCCGCCGTCCTGCTGAGCGATCGTGGCCGGGTCGTGGTATTCGCCGTTCACCCGGAACTCGAAATGCAGGTGCGGGCCGGTGGCCCAGCCGGTCGAGCCCACGGCACCGACGGCCTGGCTCTGGCTGACGCTCTGGCCGACCTTGACGTCGATGCGGCTCAGGTGTGCGTAAGCGGTTTCCTGCTTGTTGCGGTGCTTCAGAATGACGATGTTGCCGTAGCCGCTCTGCGTGCCGGCGAACTCGACCGTGCCGTCGCCGACCGCGCGCACCGTGGTGCCGGTGGGGGCCGCGAAGTCGATGCCGTGGTGCTGCCGCCAGCTGTTCAGGATCGGGTGCAAGCGCATCGCGAAGCCGCTGGTCACGCGCGAGAACTCGACCGGCGAGCTCAGGAAGGCGCGGCGCAGGCTGTCGCCGTTGGGGCGGTAGTAGCCGCCCTTCTGGCCGGGCTCCTGGAACCACAGCGCCTGATAGAGCTTGCCGTTGCTCTCGAACTCGGCCGACAGCACGCGCCCGGTGCGCAGCGCCTGGCCGTCGGCGTCGAGGGTCTCGTAGACCACCGCGAAGCGGTCGCCCTTGCGCAGCGAGCGGAAGTCGACGTCGCCGGAAAAGATGTCGGCCAGCTGGCTGGCGACCGCATCGGGGATGCGGGCGTCGTCCGTGGCTGCGAACAGGGAGGTGCGGACGACGCCGCTGGCGAGCCGGGTGCCCGGCGCCAGGACGTCGGCTTCGGTGCGGGCCCTGAAGCCCGTGGGGGTCTTTTCGACCACCATCCGCTTGAAGCCGCCATCGCCGTCGGGAATCCAGCGGGCGCTGAGCTTCTTCAGCGCGTTCTCCTGCGTTGCCTCGGCGGTCACGGTGCGGCCGGGCCGGCTCAGCAGCGCGGCGCGCGCTTCGGCATTGCCGCGGACGAAGGCGGCCGCGTCCGGATCGGCGAGACCCAGGCGCTGCAGCAGCGCCTCGGCGGTGTCGCTCGAGCGGGTGATTTCGGTCCGGAACAGGGTGAAGCTGTGGGCGTCCAGCGCCTCGAGCTGGTCGGCAAAGGAGGTGGCCGGCGCGACGGCCTCGAAGACCTGCTTGACGGGGAGCTCGGCCGCATCCGGGCCGAGGGAGGCGACGGCGAAGGCACCGCCGCCGGCGGACAGCAGCAACGCGGCGATCGCAGCCGTGATCTGCTTGGGGTAGGTCCGAAATGTGTGAGCCACGCGCGAAGCAATCAGCTCCTCGGCGGCAAGAATGCCGTTGATCAAACTTCGAATTCCAGCTCAGGTTCTGCAAATCCGTACTGCAAGGACCGTGTCGAACGGGCGGCAGGACGGTGCGTTCACAGCGCCGCTTAGAATCCGGCGCTTGGAAAAGTCGGGCTGAGTATAGCTTCGGCCATAGTTAAAACAGGCAAAAAGCCCAATGAACCCCGGTTTTGTTACAAGCACAAGTCTGTCTGAAGGCGTAGGACAGGCCCTCGAAATTTCGCTCCGTGGAACCGACGAGCTGCTTCCCCAGGACGAGTGGGTGCGCAAGCTCCAGCGGTCCGAGGCGACCGGCGCGCCGCTGCGCATCAAGCTGGGCCTGGATCCGACGGCGCCGGACATCCATATCGGCCACACGGTGGTGCTCAACAAGATGCGCCAGCTGCAGGATCTCGGCCACACCGTGATTTTCCTGATCGGCGACTTCACCACCACCATCGGCGATCCCTCGGGACGCAACAGCACCCGGCCGCCGCTGACCCGCGAGCAGATCGAGGCCAACGCCCAGACCTACTACAAACAGGCGAGTCTCGTACTCGACCCCTCGAAGACCGAGATCCGTTACAACTCCGAGTGGAGCGACCCGCTGGGCGCCCGCGGGATGATCCAGCTCGCGGCCAAGTACACCGTGGCGCGGATGATGGAGCGCGACGACTTCAACAAGCGTTTCAAGGCCGGCCAGTCGATCTCGGTGCACGAGTTCCTCTATCCGCTGATGCAGGGCTATGACTCGGTGGCGCTCAAGTCGGACCTCGAGCTCGGCGGCACCGACCAGAAGTTCAATCTGCTGGTCGGACGACACCTTCAGCAGGAATACGGGCAAGAGCCGCAGTGCATACTCACTATGCCACTGCTGGAAGGGCTCGACGGCGTCGAGAAGATGTCGAAGAGCAAGAACAACTACATCGGCATCAGCGAGGAGCCGAACACCATGTTCGCCAAGGTGCTGTCGATTTCCGACACCCTGATGTGGCGCTGGTACACGCTGCTGAGCTTCAAGTCGCTGGCGGAGATCGCCGCCCTCAAGGCCGAAATCGACGGCGGGCGCAATCCGAAGGATGCCAAGGTGGCTCTGGCCAAGGAGATCACCGCCCGCTTCCACAGCGCCGCGGCGGCCGAGGCCGCCGAGCAGGACTTCATCAACCGCAGCAAGGGCGGCGTTCCCGACGAGATCCCGGAAGTCGCGCTGGCCGGCGCCCCGCTGGGCATCGCCCAGCTGCTCAAGCAGGCCGGCCTCGCTCCTTCGACCTCCGAGGGCAACCGCCTGATCGACGGCGGCGGCGTCCGCGTCGACTCGACGGTGATCAGCGACAAGGCGCTCAAGCTGCCGCAGGGCACCTACGTCGTCCAGGTCGGCAAGCGCAAATTCGCCAAAGTCACCCTGACCTGACCCACCGGACAGGGGCCGGCGCAGCCCGGCCCCTATTGGTGAAACACCGCGGAACCGGCTTCGCCGGGCCGCTGGTGTTGCCCCCGGTAGGGGGTGGGAGGGCTACACGAAGTGAGCCCGACCTGGGGGCGAGCAACTACCTGACTTCGATGGTCACCCGGCGGTTGCGCGGCTCGTCGACGTCATCGGCCGTGCGCACCGCGAGCTCGCGTTCGCCGCGGCCCACGGCTTCGATACGGTTCGACGGGAAGTCGCGAACGAGGAAGAGCTGCCGAACTTCCAGGGCGCGGGTGAGCGACAGGTTGTCGTTGAGCGCCAGGGGGCCGACGGTGTCGGTGTGGCCGGTGACCACGATCTCGCCGCCGCTGCGCGCCAGGGCGGTCGCCAGGGCCTCGTTCATGGCGATCTGCGACGCCGCGGTCAGCACGATGCCGCCGGCTTCGAAATACACGGTGTAGCTCTGCGCCGGCGGTGGCATCAGGTCGAAGAGCATCTTGTTGTCCTGCTTCAGGCGCTCAGGATCGACCTTGTCGATCGTCGGCGCGCCGTGGGCGCCCTGCTTGGCGGTCGCGCGTTCGTAGGGTTGGGACAGCGTCTCTTCGCCGTCCTCGGTGCGCACCACCACGGCGGACGGCTGGCCGTCGGCCTGGGGCAGCAGCACCACGCGGGTACCCGGCGAGGAGCAGGCCGCGAGCAGGAGGGAAGAAACAACGACGAGAAGAGGGAGGAGACGGCGGACGGTCACGGCTGCGGATCCGCCTCGACGATGAAATCGGTGCCGCGGATGCCGATCACCGCGGTTTGCGTCTCGACGCGCACGGCATCGGGGTGGCTCCTGCCAATGAGTCCGGTGACCATCCGCAGGGTCCCGCGCAGCAGCGAGACCAGCATGCCGCCGTCCTGCGTGGTCGAGTCGAAATGGAACTGCTTGAGGTCGACCCGCGACGACGGACCGACCACCAGTGTCGTGCCGTCGCGCAGCACCACGCTGGCGCCCGAGTCGGCACCGGTCTGGAGGCGGTCGATGGGCGCCACGGCGTCGCCGGCACTCGCGGCCCGCGGCTTGCCATCGGCACTGAGCAGCTGGACGTCACCGCGCACGGATTTCACGATGCCGGCGCGTTCCTCGACCGCCACGGCGGGCTTGGTCGCTTCGGCCGAAGGGGTGCCGCCTGCACTTGTCTGGGCCGCCGCGCCGGAGACGGCAAGGGCGAAGCCGCACAGGACCAGGGTTGATTTTTTGTTCACGAACACACTTCCGCAACGATTGGGGACGTTGCGGTCGATGGTACGCGAGGGTGGGCGGACCGCGATAATCCGGCGGCGCCGCGTCTGCGCCATTGTTCGCACTTTGCTTTTCAGTTACTTTTCATCCCTTGAAATTCGCCTCGCTGAGTCCTGCCCAACTGCTCCGGGCGTCGATCGCGGTCGCCGTGGTCACGATCCTTCTCAAGGGCGCTGCAGGCTACGTGACCAACTCCATGGGGCTGATCTCGGACGCCATGGAGTCGTTCGTCAACCTGGCGAGTGCGACCTTCGCGCTGGCGATGGCGCGCGCCACGCAGAAGGAAGCGACACCATGAAGGCGCTGCTGCAGCGCGTGGCCGGCGCCCGGGTCGAGATCGCGGGCCGCACGGTCGGCGCCATCGACGCCGGACTGCTGGTGCTCTTGTGCGCCGAACGCGGCGATGGCGATCTGCTGGCCGACCGCCTGCTGGCGAAGATCCTGAAGCTGCGGATCTTCGCCGACGATGCCGGCAAGATGAACCGCAGCCTGCAGGACATCGGCGGCGGCCTGCTGGTGGTGAGCCAGTTCACGCTGGCCGCCGACGCGAGCGGCGGCAATCGCCCGAGCTTCACGCAGGCCGCACCGCCCGACGAAGGGCGGCGGCTCTACGAGTACTTCGTGGCCCGGGCGCGCGATGCGCATCCGGTGGTGGCGACCGGAGAGTTCGGCGCCGACATGCAGGTGCACCTGGTGAACGACGGTCCGGTGACCATCCCGCTGCAGATGCAGTAGCCGGCGCCGGGCCGAGTCAATACGGGTTGCGGATCCCGAGGCGCGCGAGGATCTCGATCTCGTGGGCTTCCATGGCTTCGGCGTCCGCCTCGCTGGTCTCGTGGTCCCAGCCTTGCGCATGCAGCGTGCCGTGCACCAGCAGGTGGGCGTAGTGCGCGGCCAGCGTCTTGCGCTGCTCCTTCGCCTCGCGCGCCACCACCGGCGCGCAGAGCACCAGGTCGGCCATCACGACCGGGGACTGCGCGTAGTCGAAGGTCAGCACGTTGGTCGCGTAGTCCTTGCCCCGGAACTCGCGGTTGAGTTGCTGGCCTTCGTCGGTATCGACGATGCGCACCGTGATCTCGCCGTCGGCATCGAGCGCGTGGCGGATCCAGCGGGTGACACTGTGGCGCGGCAGTGCGGCGCGATGGCGCTCGACGCCCTTGAAGCGGGCGAACTGCAGCGACAGTGAGAGGTCTGAGAGAGCCATGTCAGCGTGCGGTTGTGCGCTTGCGCGAGTTGTCGTAGGCATCGACGATGCGCGCGACCAGCGGGTGCCGCACCACGTCGGCGCTCGTGAAGCGCGTGATGGCGATGCCGTTGACGCGCTTGAGCACCCGCTCGGCGTCGATCAGTCCGCTCGGCTGCGTCTTCGGCAGGTCGATCTGGCTCACGTCGCCGGTCACCACCGCCTTGGCGCCGAAGCCGATGCGGGTCAGGAACATCTTCATCTGCTCGACCGTGGTGTTCTGCGCCTCGTCGAGGATCACGAAGGCGTTGTTGAGCGTGCGCCCGCGCATGAAGGCCAGCGGCGCGATCTCCAGCGCGTTGCGCTCGAAGGCCTTCTGCACGCGGTCGAAGCCCATCAGGTCGTAGAGCGCGTCGTACAGCGGTCGCAGGTAGGGATCGACCTTCTGCGTCAGGTCGCCGGGCAGGAAGCCGAGCCGTTCGCCGGCCTCGACCGCGGGCCGGGTCAGCACGATGCGCTGCACCGCGCTGCGCTCCAGTGCGTCGACCGCGCAGGCCACGGCGAGGTAGGTCTTGCCGGTGCCGGCCGGGCCGATGCCCAGCGTGATGTCGTGGTTGGCGATGTTGTCCAGGTAGACGCTCTGATTCGGCGTGCGCGCGCGCAGGTCGGTGCGCCGCGTGGCCAGCAGGATGGCGCCGTCCTCGGCCTCGGCCATCTCGCCGTCGCTGGCCAGGGTGAGCTGGACCACGGCGGGATCGATGACTCGCTGCGCGATTTCGTAGAGCGCCTGCAGCACCTCGAGGGCGCGCTGGGCGTTGAACTTGGGGCCGTCGATCTTGAACTGCTCGTGCCGGTGCGCGATCTTGACGTTGAGGGCTTCCTCGATGCGCCGCAGGTTCGCGTCGAGCGGGCCGCAGAGGTGGCCGAGGCGCGTGTTGTTGGGCGGGGCGAAGGTGTGTCGCAGAATCACGCGGATTTCATTTCAAAAGCGAAAAGGGCACCCATGATAGGCAAACTCACCGGCATCCTGGCCGAACGCAATCCGCCGCAGGTGGTGGTGGACTGCAACGGCGTCGGCTACGAGGTCGATGTGCCGATGAGCACCTTCTACAACCTGCCGGGCGCCGGCGAGCGGGTGTCGCTGCTGACGCACTTCGTGGTGCGCGAGGATGCGCAGGTCCTCTACGGCTTCGGCACGGCGCAGGAACGCGCGGCGTTCCGGCTCCTGATCAAGATCTCGGGCGTGGGGCCGCGCATGGCGCTGGGCGTGCTGAGCGGGCTGAGCGTGGGCGAGCTGGCGCAGGCGATCACGCTGCAGGAGGCCGGCCGGCTGGTGAAGATTCCGGGCATCGGCAAGAAGACCGCCGAGCGGCTGCTGCTCGAGCTCAAGGGCAAGCTGGGCGCGGACATCGCGGTGCCCGCGCATGCCGCCACCGACGCGCAGGCCGACATCCTGCAGGCGCTGGTCGCGCTCGGCTACAGCGACAAGGAGGCCGCGGCCTCGCTCAAGGCGCTGCCGAAGGACGTGGCGGTGGGCGAGGGGATCAAGCTGGCGCTGCGGGCGCTGGCGAAATAGCGCGCCGCGTACCGCGCCTTCAGGGCACCCACCAGTAGCGCAGCGCGTGGAAGTACACGGGCGCGGCGAAGACCACCGAGTCGAGCCGGTCCAGCATGCCGCCGTGGCCTTCGATCATGGTGCCCCAGTCCTTCACGCCGCGGTCGCGCTTGATCGCGGACATCACGAGGCCGCCGAAGAAACCCATGACGCACACGGTGAGCGCCATCAGCGCGGCCTGCCAGGGGTTGAAGGGCGTGGCCCAGTACAGCGCCGCGCCCAGCGCGGTGGCGCTGAGCACGCCGCCGACCAGGCCTTCCCAGGTCTTCGACGGCGACAGCTCCGGCGCCACCTTGCGCTTGCCGAAGAGCTTGCCCCAGACGTACTGCAGCACGTCGCTGCCCTGCACCACGATCACGAGGAAGGCGATCAGCAGCAGGTTGCGGCCCTCGAAGCCGGGAATCTGCAGCGTCAGCAGCGCCGGCACGTGGCTGATGCAGAACACGCAGACCATCAGGCCCCATTGCACCTTGGACGTGCGCTCCAGGAATCGCTTGGTGTCGCCGCCGACCGCGGCGAGGATCGGCAGCACGAGGAAGGCGTAGACCGGGATGAAGATCGCGTAGAGCCCGTACCAGTCGATCCAGATCAGCAGGTACTGCACCGGCAGCACGATGAAGAAGGCCGCCGCGATCGCATGGTGGTCGCCGCGCCGCGTGTAGGCCAGGCTCATGAACTCGCGCAGCGCATAGAAGGAGATCAGGTAGAACAGCACGATCACGCCGCCCTTGCCGAAGGCGAAGGCGAGGCCGATCACGGCGACCATCACCCACCAGGCGTTGACGCGCGAATTCAGGTTGTCGATCACCGAATGCGGCTCGCCGTGCGCGACCCGCCACTTGAGCAGCGCGCCGATGGCCGAGGCCAGCAGCAGAACGCCCGCGACGCCGCCGAACAGCATCAGCGTGGTGTGGGAAGAGACAGAGAAGGTCATGGTGCCGGGTCTTCCGCTTTGTCGTATTCGGGGCGCAGGTCGAGCATCGAGGCGCGGGCCCGGGCGATGAAGGCGGCCTTGTCCTCGCCGTCCGCCAGGCGCAGCGGCGTGCCATAGCGCACGGTGCAGGCCAGCGGGATCGGCACCAGCGTGCCCTTGGGCAGCACGCGCTTGAGGTTCTCGATCCACACCGGCACCAGCCGCACCTGCGGAAAGGCGCGTGCCAGGTGGTAGAGCCCGCTCTTGAGCGGCAGCAGCGTCTCGTCGCCGGTGTTGCGGGTGCCTTCGGGGAACATGATCAGCGAGTCGCCGGAGCGCAGCGCCTCGGTCATCTGCTCGACCGGGTTGGCCGTGGTGCCGCTCGCCGCGGAGCCGTCCCGGCGGATCATCAGGGCGTTGAACACGTCCTGGCCGATGAAGCGGCGCAGCGCCGATGCCTCCCAGTAGTCCTGCCCCGCGACCGGCCGCGTGAGGGCGCGCAGATCGGGCGGCAGCGTGGCCCACAGCAGCACGAAGTCGCCATGGCTCGTGTGGTTGGCGAAGTAGAGGGTCTGCTCGGCCAGGGGTGTGCTGCCGGCCCAGATGGCGCGCACGCCGGTCAGAAGCCGCGCGAAGACCACGATCAGCCAGGCCGAGGCGATGGCGGCGAGCCTGCGCAGGCCCCCGGAAGGGGAAGGACTCATGGGAACTCCTAGGGATTCTTGGGGGCAGGGCTCAGTCCAGCAGGACGAGCGCCAGGATGAAGACGACGGTCTGCGTGGCCACCACGATGCCGTGGCGCTGCATCAACTGCCGGGTTCCGAGGACGCGCTCGGCGAGCGGGCGGGTGGCGTCGGCGGCGCGCCGCAGGCCCAGCTTCTCGAGTGCGCCATCGAGCGCGGGCAGGTTGGCGATGGCGCCGCCGGCGAGCCCCTCGAACAGCGTGGCGTCGAGGCGCAGGCGCAAGGCCAGGTAGCGTTCCGGCAGGCCGAGCAGGCCAACCAGGGCGTAAGACGCCCAGGCCGCAGCCGGCAGCGAGCGCCCGGTCAGCGACAGCACCACGCCGGCGATCGCCGCGAGCGCGAGACCCCAGAAGGCGATCGCGCCGCTCGCGCGCAGCAGGCCGGCGGTGGCGACGCACAGGGCGCGGTCGCTCTCATTCATGGCGCGGATCTCCCAAGGTGGGCAGCTCTTCGAGCCGCGCCAGCCAGCCGGCGCGCAGCACGATCTGCGGTCGCGCCCGGCGCACCGTTTCGTGCGCACCGGCGAGCGTGCCCTCGGCCCCGTGCAGTCCGAGCCACCCGACCACCGAGGCCGCGCTGCGCGAGAAGCCGAGCGCGCAGCAGACCCATACCGACTGGCCGCCGCGGCGCTGTCCCTCGATCACCGCGACCGCCCGCCGCAGCTGCGGGACGGAGGGCACGGCCAGGTCCAGCATCGGCACGCAGCGCGCATGCGGCACCGGCGGCAACTGCAGTTCGGCGCACAGGCTCACGAGCCGCGGCTCGCCGGCGGCGCGCCATTCGGCCAGGGTCGGCAGGCGCCCCAGGCGCAATCCGGGCGCCACTTCGGCCGATGCCGGCAGCCGCCGCGTCCAGAGCCAGGCGTTGAGGGCGGCGCCGAGCCGGTAGGGCGCAAACAGCCAGCGGGCGGCCCAGTGCATGCGGCCGTGCCGGTCCATGCAGAACCCGCGCGCGCCCAGGCCCGCATAGTTGAGCGCCACCAGCGCCAGCGACAGGGCCGCCCAGCCGAGCCACAGCGCGGTGCCGTGCAGGCCGAGCGCGATCGCCAGGCACAGCAGGGCGCCGGCGGCGTAGAAGCCCGCGAGCTTCCAGCGCTGCGGATCGCGCGCCAGCCGCCACGCGCGCGGCAGCGCGACCACGCGCTCCAGCGGCCACAGCCAGACGCACAGCAGGCCCAGCAGCGCGCCGGTCGGGATGTCGATGAAGTGATGCTGCCAGGTCGTCAGCACCGAGGCGGAGATCGCGAAGGCCCACAGGTGCAGCACGGCGCGCGCCCAGCGCGCATGGATCAGGCGGCGGTACCAGTCCCACAGGATCACGGCCAGCGCGATGTGCAGCGAGGGGGCCTGGTTGAAGGGCTGGTCGAAGCCGCGCAGCGCATTGAACAGGAAGGCCGGCGCGCCCTCGACCGCGGGCTGCCCGAAGCTGAAATGCAGCGGCCACAGCACGAAGCAGCTCACCGCGACCGCCTGGGCCGTGAGCAGCCGCGCCGCATGCCGGTCCAGCGTGTGGCGGTCCTGGGCGAGGAAGAGCGAGAGCGCGTAGAAGGCGTTGATGGTCCAGTACGGGAAGATCGTCCACGGCCAGAAGGGCGTGCCGCGTTCCCATTCGAAGACCAGCGCGGGGACATGGGCGCGTGTCGCGGCCCACCAGTTGGCGAAACCGTAGCTGATATAGAAGAGCGGGCCCAGCAGCGCCAGCCACGCGGCGGCGCGCTTCCACAGGCGGGGCCTGGTGCCCGGTTTCATGGGGCCGCGCGCACGGCCAGCGACACCGTGAAGATGCCCCATTCGTCGACCCGCTGGGCGATCTTGCGGAAGCCCGCCTGTGCGACCAGCTGGTCCATTTCGGCCTGCGTGCGGCGGCGCATCACCCAGGCCTCGCCCTGCCGGTGGCTGGTGAGCGCCCGGGCGATCATCTCGAGCTGCGGATGCCAGGGCTGGCCGGTGTAGACCAGATAGCCGGCGTCCTCGACCGCGTCGCCGACACCGGCCAGCGAGCGGGCCACCAGGTCGTTGTCGGGAAAGAGTTCGTAGAGTCCCGACACCACGGCCAGCGTGGGCCGCGGCCGCACGCCGGCGAGGCTGGCGCGGTCGAAGGCGTCGGCCTGCACGAACTGCGCCGTGCCTTCCAGGCCTTTCTCGGCGATCAGCGCACGGCCGTCGCGCACGTTGATGTCGCTGTAGTCGCGCAGCAGGATCGAGCTCGCCTTGACCGGGCTGGTCGACACCGCGTCGAGCACGTAGCGGCCATGGCCGGCCGCGATGTCCATCACGCGCACCTCGCGCTGTTCCTTCGCCAGCCGTTCCATCGCTTCGCGCAGCAGTTCCTCCACATGGAGCTTGCGCTGCCGGATGCCGCGCCAGCCGATCGAATCGAGGTAGGTCCGGTCGATCGAGCGGCCGAGCGGCCCGGCGCCGCGGGCTTCGTTGCGGTAGACGTAGTCGAGCGTGCTGCCCGAGTCGAAGCCGGTGTCGTGTCCCAGCTTCACGCCGCGCGACAGCAGTCCGCCGAAGCGCAGGCTCGCGCGCGTGAACGCCCAGTACGCGCCGCGCGGCGACAGCGGCGACAGGGGCCTGGCCAGCGCGCGCGACTCGTCCGCCGTGTTGCCGTGCAGGTGCGCCGCGCGCAGGTCCACCGGCGGCGGCGGAGCGTCGAACAGCTGCAGCACGAACTCGCGGATGGCGCGCACCGCGGGCGCCCGCTCTTTCTCGCCGAGGGTGTCGTGGAAGAAGCCGGGCAGTTCCATCTTCGTCTTCACGGCGCTGCCGAGGCGCTCGAAGAAGCGGTGCTGCGGCTTGTGATGCACCACCCAGTCGGCGCCGGAAATCAGCAGCTGCACCGGCAGCGTGATCGCATTGGCGTCCGCGACCACGCGGTCGGCCGCCTCGTAGAGCCCCAGCAGAATGTTCACGGCGATCGGCCGCGAGATCAGCGGATCGCTTTCGTAGCTCGCGATGCGTTCCGGGTCGTGCGTGAGGAACTTCGCCTTCACGTAGCTGTTGACGAAGAACAGGCCGCGCAGCTTGTGCATCAGCCCGAGGCCGGCGCGCGCGAAGGGCACGTAGAGCTTGACCTTGAAGGCCGGCGAGGCCAGCGTGAGGCCCCGCACCTGGGGCGCGTAGTCGTGCGCCCAGGTCGCGACCAGCACGGCGCCCACGCTCTGTGCGATCACGTGGATGTCCTGGGGCGCGACGCCGTGCGCGCTGCCGATGTGCTCGATGAAGGTCTGCACGTCGCGCACCGAGGTCGCGAAGCTCGGGCTGTAGCCGCGCTGCCCGGGCGACTTGCCATGGCCGCGCGCATCCCAGGCAAAGAAGTCGAAGTCCGGCAGCGCCAGCTCGTCGACCAGGTGCGCCATGCGGGCGCCGTGCTCGTGGCCGCGGTGGAACAGCACGATCGCGCCGCGCCGCGTGGTGCCGGTGGCTGGCCAGTGGCGGTAGAACAGCGAGACGCCGTCGTGTGTGCTGAATTGTTCTTCTCGGGGCACGCGCGGGTCGGTCATTCGGTTTCCTGTATCAGGGGCTGGGTGGGGCGCCGGCTTCGGCGAGGGCGCGGCGGATGCGGTTGCCGATGGTCCACGCAACGCCCAGGGCGAGCAGCGGCATGAGCCATGCGGTCCAGGCCGGCAGCGGCAGGCCCAGCGCGACGTAGAGCCCGAGCGCGCCGAAGACGAAGGCGCGATCGCTCTTGCCCAGCGGGCCGTCGTAGCGGCGCGAGGCGCCGACGGTCGGGCCCAGGGCGCCGGCGAACTCGCTCAGGCCCGCCAGCACGATGACGGTGCCGACCCAGAACGGGCTGAAGGGCGCGACCAGGGCGAAGGGAAGATAGAGCGCGGCGTCGGAGACCACGTCGGTCAGCTCGTTGAGGAAGGCCCCGAGAGCGCTTCGCTGGCCGTGCTCGCGCGCCAGCATGCCATCGACGGCGTTGAAGGCCATGCGCAGCAGCATCCAGAGCGGGACCAGCGCGAAGGCGGATGCAGGCGGGGCGGCGAAGAAGAGCCAGAGCCCGAGCGCCACCGAGACCACGCAGGCGGCGACCGTGACCTGGTTGGCCGTCGCGCCGGCGGCGTGCAGGCGCCCGACCAGCGGCCGCAGCAAAGCCTGAAACCTCGGTTTCAATTCATAGATCGACACGCTGGGGGATCCCTCCTGGTCGCGCATTCTGCACGAGCGGACCCCTTCGGCGAACCGCGGCGGATCCTTGAGCGGCCGTTCGGCCGACTAAACTGTTCCTTCAGCCTATCGCCCCATGACCATCCAGACCGACGACTTCGCCCCGGCCCCGCAACGCGTGGTCTCCGCCGCGCCCGCCTCGCCCAATGAGGAAGCCATCGAGCGGGCGCTGCGGCCCAAGCTGCTCGACGAATACGTCGGCCAGGCCAAGGTGCGCGAGCAGCTCGAGATCTTCATCGGCGCGGCGCGCCATCGCGCCGAGGCGCTCGACCACGTGCTGCTGTTCGGCCCGCCGGGGCTCGGCAAGACCACGCTGTCGCACATCATCGCGGCCGAACTCGGCGTCAACCTGCGCCAGACCTCGGGCCCGGTGCTCGAGAAGCCGAAGGACCTGGCGGCGCTCCTGACCAACCTCGAGCGCAACGACGTGCTCTTCATCGACGAGATCCACCGGCTCTCGCCCGTGGTCGAGGAAATCCTCTATCCCGCGCTGGAGGACTACCAGATCGACATCATGATCGGCGAGGGGCCGGCTGCGCGCAGCATCAAGCTCGACCTGCAGCCTTTCACGCTGGTCGGCGCCACCACGCGCGCCGGCATGCTGACCAATCCGCTGCGCGACCGCTTCGGCATCGTCGCGCGGCTCGAGTTCTATACGGCCGAAGAACTGGCCCGCATCGTGCGGCGCAGCGCCGGCCTGCTGGGCGTGCCGATGGACGATGCCGGTGGCCTCGAGATTGCGCGCCGTTCGCGCGGCACCCCGCGCATCGCCAACCGGCTGCTGCGCCGGGTGCGCGACTACGCGCAGGTGAAGAGCGACGGCCGCATCACCGTCGACGTCGCGCACAAGGCGCTGGCGATGCTCGACGTCGATCCGCAGGGCTTCGACCTGATGGACCGCAAGCTGCTCGAGGCCGTGATCCATCGCTTCGACGGCGGGCCGGTCGGGCTCGACAACATCGCCGCCAGCATCGGCGAGGAGTCCGGCACCATCGAGGACGTGATCGAGCCCTACCTGATCCAGCAGGGCTATCTGCAGCGCACCCCGCGCGGGCGCATCGCGACGCTGGCCGCGTACCGGCACCTGGGGGTGGCGCCGCCGCAGCGGGATGGGGACATGTTCGGTACCTGAGGCGTGTCGCCTCGGGCCGGCAGCGGACCGCCCCTCGTGGGGCTCTCAGCGCGGACGTGCGTTCGACGCGATCAACCACTGCGCCGCGTAGTAGCTCGCCAGCACCCACAGCGAGGCCACCGGCAGCGGCTGGACGAATCGATTGGTCGCCAGCAGCGCGTCGCTCACCATGAAGAGGCAGGCACCCAGCGCCACCTGCCGCGCGCACGCATCGCCCAGAACGGCCGCGCGACCGAGGGCCTGGGCCGCCATGCAGGCGATCACCATGACATAGACGCCGACCGGAATCCGCAGGCCGGCGGGCAGGCCGCCCCACCACAGGAAGGCGTACATCAAGGCGCCGATCGCCAGCGTGGCAGCCAGCGCGCGCGGGCGCGGAAAGAGCCCCACGCCTTCGGCGAACAGCGCGATGTACGCGAGGTGAGCGAGCAGGAAGGCCACCAGGCCCGGGACGAAGAGGCTCGGCCACATCAGCAGCACATCGCCGGCCAGCGAGGCCGCCAGGCCCGCGATCAGCAGCAGGGCGAAGCGGCCCGGCATGGCGCTGGTGCGTGCGCGGGTCACGGCGAAAACGATCAGGATCGCGAGCGCCAGCGGCTTGAAGACGACGTGAAGACCCGAGAGCCCGAGCGCGCCGCTCGCGGTCGCCAGCGCGGCGGCGTCGACGAACAGCACGCCGATCACCGGCAGCCGGCCCTGCAGCACCGCGCCCGTGGCCCAGAGCCCGGCGGTCAGGGCGCCGAGCCACACCAGCGAGGTGGTGAATGCGAGCGCGTCCGAGAACCACAGGAAGGCGGTGGCGCCGCCCAGCAGCAGGACGAACTGCAGCGCCGCGAAGGCCTGCACGCCGCGCGAGGCCGGCGGCTCGTAGCGCTGCACCTGGCGGATGTCGAAGGGCGGCTTCGGGTCGCTGGCCGCGAGGTCGGCCGGACGCCAGCCCGGTGGCTTGAGCCACAGGCGCAGCTTGTCGCTCCAGCGCCGGGTGCGCCAGCTGTCGCGCGCCAGCGACCAATAGACTTCGGCGTTGGCCCACACCGGATCCCAGCTGCGCAGCGGGCTCCGGGTGCCGTAGACGCAGGGCTCGTCCTCTTCCTTGAAAGTGCCGAACAGCCGGTCCCAGACGATCAGCACGCCGCCGTAGTTGCGGTCGACGTAGCGGTCGTTGACCGCATGGTGCACCCGGTGGTTGGAGGGCGAGCAGAACCAGCGGTCGAACCAGCCCAGCCTGCCGACCTGCTCGGTGTGGACCCAGAACTGGTAGAGCAGGTCGACCAGCGCGACCACGCCGAAGACCAGCGGAGGCACGCCGGCAATGGCCATCGGCAGGTAGAAGATCCAGCCGAACAGCGCGCCGCTGGAGGTCTGGCGCAGCGCGGTCGAAAGGTTGTAGTGCTGGCTCTGGTGGTGCACCACGTGCGCCGCCCACAGCACCGCGCTTTCGTGGCCGAAGCGGTGCAGCCAGTAGTAGCAGAAGTCGTAGAAGACCAGCGCCGCCAGCCAGCCGTACCAGCGCATCCAGAAATCCTCGTCGGGGAACAGCGCGAAGGCCGACCAGCAGGCGGTGTAGATGCCGATGCGCAGCAGTCCGGTGAGGGCCGCGCTGATCTGGCTCAGCATGCCCAGGCCGATGCTGTTGAGCGTGTCGGGCAGGCGGTAGGTGTCCTGGCCGGTGCCGCGCCGCGCGCGCAGCCAGCCGACCAGGAACTCGATCCCGATCAGCAGGAAGAAGACAGGGGTCGCGAGAACGATGATCTGGCCAGGTCGCATGACAGCGATTCTCGGCGGCACGAAAGGCGAATCACCCCCAGGCTTCCCCTGTCACGGACGCGTCACCGCGGCGCCACCGGCGCGTCACGCGCGGCTGCGATCGTGCCCTTCCATGCAACGCGACGACGCCTTTCTTCGCGCATGGCGCGATACGACCGGTCCGGCTGGTGCCGTGGCCGATGACGAAGTCACACGGCCGCCACAGCGCTACCGCACCCTGTGGATCTCCGATCTGCACCTGGGCACGCCCGGCTGCCAGGCGCGGGCGCTGCTCGATTTCCTCAAGCACACCGAGTGCGAGACCCTGTTCCTGGTCGGCGACATCATCGACGGCTGGCAGCTGCGCCGCCACTGGTACTGGCCGCAGGCGCACAACGATGTGATCCAGAAGCTGCTGCGCAAGGCGCGCAAGGGCACGCGGGTGATCTTCATCCCGGGCAACCACGACGAGTTCGCGCGCAAGTACCTGCACCACAACTTCGGCGGCATCGACGTCGCGGAGGAATGGATCCACGAGACCGCCGACGGCCGCAAGCTGTGGGTCATGCACGGCGACCTGTTCGACGGCGTGATCCAGTGCGCCAAGTGGCTGGCCCACGTGGGAGATTCGCTGTACGAGTTCACCCTCAAGCTGAACCGGCATCTCAACTCGCTGCGTGCACGCATGGGGCTGCCCTACTGGTCGCTGTCCAAGTACCTCAAGCAGAAGGTCAAGCGGGCGGTCAGCTACGTCGGCGACTTCGAGAGCGCGGTGGCGCGCGAGGCCCGCCGGCGCGGCGTGCAGGGCGTGGTCTGCGGCCATATCCACCACGCAGAACTCCGGGACATCGACGGCATCCTCTATGCCAATGACGGCGACTGGGTCGAGAGCCTGACCGCGCTGGCCGAACACGCCGACGGCTCGCTCGAGATCCTGCACTGGTCCGGACAGCTGCCGGCCCGGTCCGGTGTCGGCACTGCGGCTTCGCGGCGTGCGCCGGTGCACGCATGACCGGGATGGCCGGCGCCCGGACCGTCGACCTGGTCTACTTCAACGCCGGCGGCGGACACCGCGCCTCGGCGCTGGCGCTGGAGGCCGCGATCCAGCGCGCCGGCCTGCCGTGGACCGTGCGGCGGGTCAATCTGCGCGAGGTGCTGGACCCCAGAGACAGCTTCCGCAAGCTGACCGGCATGGACCCCGAGGACGTCTACAACAAGCGGCTCGCACGCGGCTGGACGCTGGGACTGGCGCAGGAACTCAAGCTGCTCCAGGGCATGATCCGATGGAGCCATGCGGCGCTGGTCCGGCCGTTGCAGCAGTACTGGCTGGCGACCGAGCCGGACATGGTCGTGTCGCTGATCCCGAACTTCAACCGCGCGCTGTGCGAGTCGCTGGCCTCGACGCTGCCGGGCGTTCCCTACGTGACCGTGCTGACCGACCTGGCCGATCACCCGCCGCATTTCTGGATCGAGAAGGGGCTGGACCAGCACCTGGTCTGCGGCTCGCCGAAGGCGGTCCAGCAGGCGCGCTCGGCCGGCTATGCGGACGAACGGATCCACGCCAGCTCGGGCATGCTGATGCGCGCGGCCTTCCATGCGCTGCCCACGATCGACCGCGCCGCCGAACGCCGCCGGCTGGGGCTCGATGCGGATCGGCCGACCGGCATCGTGCTGTTCGGCGGCCAGGGCTCGAAGGCGATGCTCGGGATCGCGAAGCGCCTGCCCGAGACCCCGCTCATCCTCGCCTGCGGCCACAACGCCGCGCTCGCGCGGGCGCTGCGCGCGTTGCCGGCGCGGGCGCCCCGGCTGGTGCTGGAATTCACGCCCGACATCGCCCACTACATGCGCCTGGCGGACTTCTTCATCGGCAAGCCCGGCCCGGGCAGCCTGAGCGAGGCGGTGCAGATGCAGTTGCCGGTGATCGTGGTCCGCAACCGCTGGACGCTGCCGCAGGAACGCTACAACGCCCAGTGGGTGCGCGAGCAGGGCGTGGGGCTGGTCTGCAGCAGCTTCGCCCGGGTGGCGCAGGCGGTCGATGAACTGACCGGCCAACTGGACCGCTACCAGGCGGCGACGCGCAAGGTGCAGAACCGCGCGATGTTCGAGTTGCCGGCGATCCTGCAGGAAGTCCTCGCCCGGGCGGAGGCCCCTGCCTTCGAGCCCGTCTCGGCGCAAGCTTGAAAGTAGAACTTTGTAGCTACAAAAGCTTACACTCGCCTCGGAGCAACCGAGGAGAAGACTGTGAAAAAGACATGCGGGCGTGTACTCCCTGGCCTCGTGATCCTGGCGGCGTCGTTGACCGGCTGCGAGGGCGGCACCCGGACCGCGGCGTCAGGCGATGCCTCGACGACCTTGGTGCCAGCGCCGACGCCGGTCGTCGTCACCTGGCAGCCCGAGAACAAGCTGGCAGAGTTTCTCAGCGGCTGGCGTCCGAAGGAACAGGCATCCGGGCGTTGAAAAAGAAAAGCCCCGCAAGTCGTTGACTCACGGGGCCTTCTTGATTTTTGGTGGCTCTTCACGGACTCGAACCGCGGACCTGTGGATTATGATTCCATCGCTCTAACCGACTGAGCTAAAGAGCCGAGCCCAGGATTATAGCCTGTTCAAAACCGCCTTCAGCCGCCCCGCGGAAGTTTCGCGAGTTCGTCGCTCACTCGAACGGCTGACAACTCCAGGCGACGGTCCGGTCCGTAGAAGGTGAGGTGAGAATCTGCCGATGCTTTCGCCCGCCGCGATTTCCGACGCCCTCGATGCCATGCCGGACGACCAGTTGATGCTGGCCTATGCCGGCGGCGACACCAGCGCCTTCGACGTGCTCTACGCGCGCCACGAAAGCGCGCTGTACCGCTTTGTCCGGCGGCTGCTGGGCATGCGGCTTGCGGCCGAAACGGACGAGGTGTTCCAGGAGACCTGGATGCGGATCGTCGCCGCGCGAGACAGCTTTTCGCCGCGGGGGGCCACCTGGCGCACCTGGGCTTTCACGATCGCGCACAACGTCGCGATGGACCGGCTGCGCATGAGCGGCCGCGAGGTCGCCTTCTATGCCCACGACGAGGACGGCGACGGCCTCGAGGCCGCGCAGCTCTTCAGCCGCGGCTTGCTGCGCGACAGCGCCGCGGTCGGCGATGCCGCGCACCCGTCGGCCGAGGAGCTGGCGTTCTGGCGCGCCGCCGGGAGGCGCCTGCTGGCCTGCCTCGACGAACTGCCGGACGACCAGCGCGCCGCCTTCCTGCTGCACCACGAAGACGGCTTCACGGTGGAGGCGATGGCCGCCACCCTGGACATCGGCTTCGAAACGGTCCGCAGCCGCCTGCGCTACGGGTTGAAGAAGCTGCGCGGCTGCATGGAGCGCTACCTGTCGGTGCTGGGGCGGCGCGCATGAACCCGATGCCGGACGAAACCGATGATCTGCGCGACGAGCACCTGCGGCGCGCGCTCGCGCATGCGCCCGACCACAGTGCCGTGCCCGACTGGCGGCTGCGCAAGGCGATCCTGAGGAGGGCGCACGATGCCATCGGCGCGACCGACCCGGACACCGATGCGGCCGAACTGGAACGAGCGGCCCGCCCGTGGTGGCGCCGTGCCGCGGACCACGGCGGAGCGGAGGCCAAGCGCAACCGCATGCCCTGGCGCGCGGTCTTCGCGACCGTGCTGCTGGCGGTGCTGGCGGCCCTGCTCTGGCAGCGCGAACCGGTGCCCCGGTCAGGACTCGATCCCGAAGCGCCGATAAGCGCGCCTTCGCCGCCGGTGCCCGCGCCGAGCGCTGCGCCCGCCCGGCCCGATGCCGGTTCGGCGGCGTCATCGGCCGAGTCCGTCGCTGCGCCGTCGCCGCCGCCGGCACCCGCTGCCCCTGCGCGCCCGGAAGCGCCGCCCGCGGCCGACAGTGCCGCGCGCCTGGCGCCGCAGGAACTGCCGCCGGCCCGATCACGCAAGGAGCCCGAGGCGATCGCGCAAGCGCCCGCCGCCGTCGATCGTGCGCCGGCCGCCCCGGTGGTACCCAGGGCCGCACCCGTCGCACCCACCGCACCCGTCGCACCCACCGCGCCGGACGCGGCCCGGAAAGCGCCGCCGGCGGTTCGCACCGACGAGACCGAGCCGCCCACCTTCGTGGCGCTGTCGACGTGGAACCGCATCACGATCAGCCGGCGCGGCGGCGAGAGCCGGAGCCTGCCGCGGGCCGAAGCGCGCGAATTGAATGCCTTGCTGGGATCGGCCGCGCTGTCGGCGGTCGGGCCTCGACCGCTGGCCGGCGCACCCGAGTGGCGGGTCACGCTGGAGCGCAGCGGCGAGGTGCTGGCGGTGTTCGAGGTCGCCGGGTCTCAGGTGCGCTGGCGCGAGGGCCGCACACCGGCCGCCACGGGCGTGCCGCCGGCGCCGGCGCTGGCGGCCTTGCGCGAGGCGCTGCGGGTCGCTGTGCAGCCCCCGGACGCGGTGCCCGCCGGATCCGTGGCAGCGCCGCCGCGCAATCCCTAGGAAGAGTCTCCAGGCCGACGCCGGGCCGCCACGCGGCGAAGTCCGAGGGGGCGTGGGGGCCCCAGGCCGGCGCCGGGCCGCCCCAAGGCGGCCTGCGGCCCCCTCGGGGGGCAGCGACCACACGAAGTGAGGGAGCGTGGGGGCCCTATCTATTCGTGCTTGAAGTCAGGCGTGCGCTTGGCCAGGAAGGCGTCCATGCCTTCCTTCTGGTCGGCGGTGGCGAACAGCGCGTGGAACAGCCGGCGCTCGAACATCACGCCATCGGACAGGCCGCTCTCGAAGGCCCGGTTGACCGATTCCTTGGCCGCCATCACCGCGACCTGCGAGAAGTTCGCGATCACCAGCGCGGCGCCGAGCGCCTCCTCGGCGAGCCTTTCGTAAGGCACGATGCGGCTCACCAGTCCGGCGCGCTCGGCTTCGGTCACGTCCATCATGCGGGCGGTCAGGGCCATGTCCATGGCCTTCGACTTGCCCACCGCGCGCGGCAGGCGCTGGGTGCCGCCGGCGCCCGGGATCACGCCGATCTTGATCTCGGGCTGGCCGAACTTCGCGTTGTCGGCCGCGATGATGAAGTCGCACATCATCGCGAGCTCGCAGCCGCCGCCCAGCGCGAAGCCGCTCACGGCGGCGATCACCGGCTTGCGGATCTGGCGGATCGTTTCCCAGTTGCGCGTGATGTAGTCGCCCTTGTACACATCGAGGAAGCTGTACTTCGCCATCGCCGCGATGTCGGCCCCGGCCGCGAAGGCCCGCTCGCTGCCGGTCAGGATGATGCAGCCGATCGCCGGATCGGCGTCGAAGGCCTTGAGCGCCTGGCCCAGCTCGGTCATCAGCGCATCGTTGAGGGCGTTCAGCGCCTTCGGGCGGTTCAGCGTGACGATGCCGACTTTCTCGGCCTCTATGCGCACTTCGATGTTCTCGTAGCTCATGCGTGTCTCCTTGGAACGAACAAATGGTGGGGTGGTGTGCCGGCTATCGCGGATGCAGCCAGGCCGCCATCTTCGCCGGATCCTGGGCGAACAGGCGCCAGGTCGTGACGTTGGCGGGCAGGCTCAGCGGCAGGCGCAGCAGGCGGCGATCGCGCGCCACGAGGGCCGTCGCCTTTCGCAGCGGGCCGAGGTAGAGCGCGAGATCGTCGAGCCGCGCCAGGCGCCAGGCCTGGGCCGGCCGGCCCTTGGCCGCGGGCAGCTCGATGCCGATCCATTCGTCGTTGGCCGAGAAGCCCGCCTGTTCGGCGGCACCGCCGCGCAGCACCACCTTGACCTGCACGCTGCCGCCGGTCTCGGCGACGCGCAGGCCGAGTTCCTGCGCGCGCTGGGCCGGATCGTCGAGCGCCGCCACACCGTGCAGGCGCAGCAGGTCGGACAAGGGCAGTTCGTCGGTCGAATGGACCCAGCTCGCAATTTCCCTGGCGAACGATCGCCCGCCGACCGCCTCGAGCGCGGCGGCGACATCGGCTTCGGCGATCGGGCCGCCGTCGCTCTCTTTCCACAGCAGGCGCATCACGTCGTCGAGCGAGCCCTTGCCCTCGCTGCGCAGCGTGAGGTCGAAGCACATAGCGACCAGCGCGCCCTTGGTGTAGTAGCTCACCGTCGAGTTGGGCGTCTGCTCGTCTTGGCGGTAGTACTTGATCCAGGCGTCGAAGCTGGCCTCGGCCACCGATTGCACCCGCCGGCCCGGCGTCTGCAGCACCTGGTTGATGGTCTTGTTGATGAGCCGAAGGTAGGCGGCGTCGTCGATGCAGCCGGCCCGGCGCAGCAGCAGGTCGTCGTAGTAGCTGGTGAAGCCCTCGAACAGCCACAGCAACTGCGTGTAGTTCTCGCGCCCGTAGTCGTAGCGCGCGAATTCGGCGGGCCGCAGCCGCTTCACGTTCCAGGTGTGGAAGTACTCGTGGCTGACCAGGCCGAGCAGCGTGGTGTAGCCCTCGGACTGCTTCCTGGCGCCGAGTTGCGGCAGGTCGCGCCGGGTGCAGATCAGCACCGTCGAGCGGCGGTGCTCGAGCCCGCCATAGCCGTCGTCGACCGCGTTGAGCATGAACACGTAGCGGTCGTGCGGCGGCTTCGGCCCGCCGCGCTTGCCGACCTTGTCGCCGTGCCAGAAGCGCATCTGCGCCTCGCAGATGGCGCGCGTGTCGGCAATCAGCCGCTCGCCGTCGAAGGAGGCCGGCGCGCCGGCGACCACGAAGCGGTGCGGCACGCCGCAGACCTCGAATTCCTCGCTCCAGAACGGCCCCATCTCGACCGGGCTGTCGGCCAGTTCGTCGTAGCTGGCGGCCAGGTAGCTGCCGAAGCCCTGGCGGTCGACCTTGGTCGGCTGCAGCGCGGTGGCGCAGGACCAGCGCGCGCCGTCGGCGATCAGAGGCGGCGCCACCACTTCGAGGGCGTGCGGCGCGTCGACCTGGCCCTCGACCTGCAGGCACAGGCTGGTGCCGTTGAAGAAGCCGCGATCGGCGTCCAGCCAGGCGGTGCGCACCGAGTTGTCGTAGGCACAGACCTCGTAGCGCAGCACCAGCGGCTTGCCGGGCGTGCAGGCGATGTCCCAGGTGCACTTGTCGTGTTGCCGCACGGCCAGCTTGCGCCGCCCCTGAAGCGCCCGCAGCTGCTGCAGGTTCTTCGAGAACTCGCGCAGCAGATAGCTGCCCGGGATCCAGGCCGCGAGCGCCACGCGCTGCAGCTCGGCGGGCGCCGCGATGGTCAGCGTGACCGCGAACAGGTGCGCCTTGCGGTCCGCGCACTCGACGCGGCAGTGGATGGCCGGCGTGGCCATCAATTGAGGGCGGAGAGCTGTTTCTCGACCTGCGCGGCCGGGATCGCGCCCGGGGTGCGCGTGCCGTCGCTGAAGATCAGCGTCGGCGTGCCGGTGATGTTGTACTTCTGGCCGAATTCGCGGTTGCGCGTGAGCGCGGCGGTGTCGCACTCGGCGGCCGCGGGCGCGACGCCCCGCTGCATCCAGTCGTCCCAGGTTTTCCCCTTGTCCTTGGCGCACCAGATGTTGCGCGACTTGACGACCGAATCGGGTCCCAGCACCGGATAGAGGAAGAGCTGGATCGTGACGTTGTCGACCTTGGTCAGGTCGCGCTCGAACTGCTTGCAGTAGCCGCAGTTCGGGTCCGCGAACACCGCCAGCCGGCGCTTGCCGTTGCCGCGCACGATCTTGATGGCGTCCTTCATCGGCAGTTTGTCGAAGGCCACCTGGCTGAGCTTCTCGACCCGTTCCTCGGTCAGGTTGCGGCGCTCCTTGACGTCGATCAGGTTGCCCTGCAGCAGGTAGTTGCCTTGCTCGTCGGTGTAGAAGATCTCGAAGCCGTTGACCCGCACTTCATAGAGGCCGGGGATCGGCGCCTTCGTGACCTCGTCGACCTTGGCGAACTGCGGAATGCGCGCGGCCAGGTTCTTGCGGATCTCGGCTTCGCCGGCCGTCGCGGTCAGTGCCGAGCCGAATGCGAGGACCGCCAGCGCGGCGAAGAGGGGACGCAGGGGATGCTTCATGGTGGTGTTCCGGGGATTCAACGCAGGCCCATGGCCTGGCGCGCGATCCAGTTCTTGATGAGCCGTGTGCGGTCGAAGCCGCGCATGCCCCAGTTGCGCAGCGTCGGCAGGGGGTCGGCGCTGTGGGCGAAGAGTTGCTGAAGGCCGTCGGTGGCGAGGCTCATCGACAGCACGGCGGTGCGGCGTTCACGTTCGTAGCGGCGCAGCAGCCGGGCGTCGCCCACGCTGCGCCAGTAGTCGCGGGTGCGGATCAGCTCGGCCAGCGCGGCGACGTCGGCCAGGCCGAGGTTGAGTCCCTGGCCGGCCAGCGGATGCACCGTATGGGCGGCATCGCCCGCCAGGGCCCAGGCCGAGCCGTCGCCGAAGGCGCCGGTCCAGCGGTCGGCGATGGCACGCTGCAGCGGCCAGGCGGCGCGTTCGCTGGCGAGCCTGAGCGCGCCCAGCGCATTGTGGCTGGCCTCGCGCAGGGAGGCGTTGAACGCGTCGTCCGACTGCGCGAGCAGGGTCGGTGCCCGGAACTGGTCGACCGACCAGACGAGGGCGAGCGAGCGGGGCGTATCGCCCAGCGGCAGCAGTGCCAGCACCTCGCCCTTGTCGTTGAACCACTGGCGCGCGGTGCCGTCGTGCGGCTGATCGGCCTCGAGCCGGGCCGCGATCGCGTGCTGGGCGTAGCGCGTGACTTCGTAGCCGACGCCGAGCGCCTCGCGGGTGGTGCTGATGCGGCCTTCGCAGACGACCGTCAGCGCTGCCGGCACGGGTGCGGTCACGACCTCGATCCGGGACTGGAAGCGCACGGCGTCACCCAGTTGCCGTTCGAGCGCGGGCACGTCGACGATCCAGGCCAGCGCATCGACCTTCTGGCGCAAGGCGGAGAACTGCACCCGCCCGCCTTCGTCGCCGTGCACCACCATCTCGCGCACCGGCGTGGCATGCGCCGACTCGGGCCAGGCGCGCAGCGATTCGAGCAGGGACTTCGAGGCGGCGTTGAGCGCGTAGGCGCGCACGTCCGGTCCGGCCGGCGCCGCGGCCGGCGCCACCAGCGCCACGCGCACTCTCTCGCGCGCCAGCAAGAGCGCCAGCGTACGGCCGACGATGCCGGCGCCGCGAATGCAAACTTCGGGGGGAAGGGCCATCGGGCCATTGTAAGGATGTGGCTTCGCTACTTCGTGTCGATCGCCACCCCCAGAGGGGGCGGCTGGCCGGTGCCGCACAATCTTCGGTCAGCCACAAGGACCCGACCGTGAACGCCTCCGATTTCGACCTCCAAGCCACCATCGCCCGCCTGTTCGTCTATCCGGTCAAGTCCTGCGCCGGCGTCGAACTCGACGAGGCCCTGCTGATCGAGACCGGGCTGGAGTTCGACCGCGCCTGGATGGTGGTCGACGCCGCGGGCGAATTCGTGAGTCAGCGCGAGCTTCCCCGCATGGCGCTGATCCGGCCGCAGCTCAAGCACACCGAGATGGTGCTGCGGGCGCCGGGCATGCTGGCGCTGCACATCGCCTTCGACCGGGTCGAGCAGCCGGCCCGCGTCAAGGTCTGGAAGGACGAGGTGGCGGCCTACGACATGGGCGATATCGCGGCCCAGTGGTTCAGCGACTTCCTGTCGGAACCGGGCCGGCCGCGGCAATTGCGCATGGTGAGGTTCGACCCCGAGCAGCAGCGGCTGTCGAGCCTGAAATGGACCGGGGGCGTCGAGGCCCCGAACCAGTTCGCCGACGGATTCCCGCTGCTGGTGGCGAGTGAGGGCTCGCTCGCGGAGCTGAATGCAAAGCTGGTCGCCGCCGGCCATGCGGCCGTCGGTATCGAGCGCTTTCGTCCCAACATCGTGCTGGCCGGCATCCAGGCGCACGACGAGGACCGGGTCGACACGATGCACGTCGCCACCGCCGAGGGCGAGGTCCTGATGCGTCCGGTCAAGCCCTGCGCGCGCTGTCCGATCCCGGACATCGACCCGCAGAGCGCGGTCAGCAGCCCCGAGGTGGGCGACATGCTGCGCACCTACCGCGCCGATCCGCGGGTCGACGGGGCCATCACTTTCGGCATGAACGCGATCGTGCTGCAGGGGGTCGAACATGCCCTCAGAGTCGGCCAGCCGGTAGGCGCCAACCTGCGTTTCGAGTGAAAAACGTAGCCCCCAACGCTGCGTCACTGCGTGTACTCGCTGCCCCCCGAAGGGGGCCGCAGGCCGCCTTGGGGGCGGCCCGGCGCCGGCCTGGTGCGCCGGGCGCCTAAAATACCCGGTTCCCCCCAGCATTCTGAAAGCACCCGCCATGAGCCTCCAGTGCGGCATCGTCGGCCTGCCCAACGTCGGCAAGTCCACTCTCTTCAATGCCTTGACCAAGGCAGGCATCGCGGCCGAGAACTATCCCTTCTGCACCATCGAGCCCAATGTGGGCGTGGTCGAGGTGCCGGATCCACGGCTCGACGCCTTGAGCGAGATCGTCAAGCCCGAGCGCGTGGTGCCTGCGATCGTCGAGTTCGTCGACATCGCGGGCCTGGTGGCCGGTGCCAGCCAGGGCGAAGGCCTGGGCAACCAGTTCCTGGCCCACATCCGCGAGACCGACGCGATCGTCAACGTGGTGCGCTGCTTCGAGGACGACAACGTGATCCACGTGGCCGGCAAGGTCGATCCGATTTCCGACATCGAGGTGATCCAGACCGAGCTCTGCCTGGCCGACCTGTCGACGGTCGAGAAGGCGCTGCATCGTCACACCAAGACCGCGCGTTCGGGCGACAAGGAAGCCATCAAGCTGGTGGCGCTGCTCGAGAAGTGCCAGGCTTCGCTGAACGAGAACAAGCCGGTGCGCTCGATCGAGTTCAGCAAGGAAGACAAGCCGCTGGTCAAGCAGTTCTCGCTGATCACCGCCAAGCCCGCGATGTTCGTCGGCAACGTCGCCGAAGACGGCTTCGAGAACAACCCTTTCCTCGATCGCCTGCGCGAATACGCCGCGGCGCAGAACGCGCCGGTGGTGGCCATCTGCGCCAAGATCGAGGCCGAGCTGGCCGACATGGACGACGAGGACCGCAAGATGTTCCTGGCCGAGATCGGTCAGGAGGAGCCGGGCCTGAACCGCCTGATCCGCGCCGCCTACACGCTGCTGGGCCTGCAGACCTACTTCACGGCCGGCGTCAAGGAAGTGCGCGCCTGGACCATCCACACCGGCGATACCGGCCCCCAGGCTGCCGGCGTGATCCACACCGATTTCGAGAAGGGCTACATCCGCGCCCAGACCATCGCCTACAACGACTTCATCGCCTACAAGGGCGAGCAGGGCGCCAAGGACGCGGGCAAGATGCGCGCGGAAGGCAAGGAATACGTCGTCAAGGATGGCGACGTGATGAACTTCCTGTTCAGCTCCTGAACCCGCGCCATGATCACGGTCCACCACCTCGAGAACTCGCGCTCGCAGCGCGTGCTCTGGCTGCTCGAGGAACTCGAACTCCCCTACGAAGTGGTGCGCTACCAGCGCGATCCGAAGACGATGCTCGCGCCGCCCACGCTCAAGGCGGTGCATCCGCTGGGCAAGTCGCCGGTGGTGACCACCGATGAAGGTCTGACGCTGGCCGAATCCGGCGCGATCATCGAGACCCTGATCGAGCGCGAGGGCAAGGGCCGCCTCGCACCCGCGGCCGGCAGCCCCGAAGCCTTGCGCTATCGCTACTGGCTGCACTACGCGGAAGGCTCGGCCATGCCCCCGCTGCTGCTCAAGCTGATGTTCGATCGGGTCGAGAAGTCGAAGATGCCTTTCTTCGCCAGGCCGATCGCCCGGGCCATTGCAGACAAGGCCCGGACCGCATTCATCCTGCCGAACCTCAAGACCCACCTCGACTTCATGGAAGGGGAACTCGGCAGGAGCGCGTGGTTCGCGGGCGATGCGTTCACCGGCGCCGACATCCAGATGAGCTTCCCGGTGGAAGCCGCCCGGGCCCGTGGCGGGCTCGATGCTTCGCGGCCGAAGCTGATGGCCTGGCTCGAGCGCATCCATGCGCGGCCGGCCTACCAGCGCGCGCTGGAGCGCGGCGGCCCCTACGGGCTGCTAGCATGAAACACCCCCCGAAGCGCCTGCGGCGTCCCGAGTCACTGCCAGAGGCAGCGGCTCTTCGGGTCCGTCCAAGCCTGCGCAGGCAGGCTTGGAGCCGCGGACCTCAGCCCCCTCAAGGGGGGCGATGCCAGCGGCCCGGCAAAGCCGGTTCCGCGGTATCCCCGGCATTTGGCTGCGCCGGTTTCATGCGTCGCGGGTCACGTGATCGCGTGGTGGAGCACTGAGCTGAAACCGTGACGGCCGTGGGGACGCTCAGTTCGGCCAGATATAGAGCAGCGCCACCGTCATCGTGACGTAGCGGGCGAACTTGCCGATGGCCATGTAGAAGACGCAGGGCCAGAACGACAGCTTGAGCCAGCCGGCGACCGCGCACAGCGGGTCGCCGACGACCGGCAGCCAGGCCAGCAGGCAGGCCTTGGGCCCGAGCCGCTCCAGCCACCCCAGCACGCGCAGATGGTGCTTGGAGTGCGAATACTTGTCGGCCACCTTGTGGGCGCCGTAGCCCATCCACCAGTCGACGATCCCGCCCAGGGTGTTGCCGGCGGTGGCGACCGCGATGGCCGACCAGAACATGTCGGGATTGAGCTTGAGCAGCCCGAACAGCACCGGCTCTGAACCCACCGGCAGCAGCGTTGCCGACACGAAGGCGGCAATGAACACCGTGCTGAGCCCGTATTGCGGAAGCGCCAGAAGCGCAAGGAGGGAGTCGAGCCAGGCTTGCATGTGTGCGCGAAGTATAGGAACCAGACCGGCCCGGGCATCGGCAAGATCACTGATGGGTACCTTCGCCGATGGATGCGGGAGTGCAAATCGTTTCAGCCGAAGGATCGGCGCGCCGCTACAATCGTGCCTCATTTTTCAGCAGCCCGGCGCGTGCCAATTTCCCCCATGACCCTGCAGATCGGCCACATCGCGCTGGACAACAGCCTGTTCGTCGCCCCCATGGCGGGTGTCACGGACCGGCCGTTCCGCATGCTGTGCCGCGAACTCGGCGCCGGCTATGCAGTGAGCGAGATGGTCACTTCGCGCAAGGAACTGTGGGGCACGCTGAAGACCTCGCGGCGGGCCAATCACGAGGGCGAGCCCGGCCCCATTTCGGTGCAGATCGCAGGCACCGACGCGGCCATGATGTCCGAGGCCGCCGAATACAACATCGACCGCGGCGCGCAGATCATCGACATCAACATGGGCTGCCCGGCCAAGAAGGTCTGCAACAAGTGGGCCGGGTCGGCGCTGATGCGCGACGAACCGCTGGCGCTCGAGATCGTCGAAGCCGTGGTGCGTGCCGCGCTGCCGCACCGGGTGCCGGTGACGCTCAAGATGCGCACCGGCTGGAGCGAAGACCGTCGCAACGCGGTGACGCTGGCACGGCGCTTCGAGGCGGCCGGCGTGCAGATGCTCACGGTGCACGGCCGCACGCGCGAGCAGGGCTACAAGGGCCAGGCCGAATACGACACCATCGCCGCGGTCAAGGCTGCCGTGCGCATCCCGGTGGTCGCCAACGGCGACATCGCATCGCCCGAGAAGGCGCGCGACGTGCTGGCGGCGACCGGGGCCGATGCGGTGATGGTCGGGCGCGCGGCGCAGGGCCGGCCGTGGATCTTTCGCGAGATCGCGCACTTCCTGGCGACCGGCACGCACCTGGCGCCGCCGCTGGTGGCCGAGGTGCGGCGCCTGATGCTGGACCACCTGCAGCAGCACTACGCGCTCTACGGCGACTACAGCGGCGTGCGCACGGCGCGCAAGCACATCGGCTGGTATGTGCGGGCACTGCCGGGCGGCGAGGCGTTCCGCAGCGAGATGAACCTGATCGAGGACTGCGATGCGCAACTGCGCGCGGTGGCCGCATTCTTCGACGCGCTGGCGCAACGCATGGACCGCATTCCGCCGGCCTCGGCGGACGACACGCTCGAACCGCTTGATGCGCAGTCGGCCGACGCGATCGCATGACGCCGAAGCGAACATGAGAGAAGGCTGAGAACGAGGAGAAGAAGAGAAGGCCATGAGCAAGAAACACATCGAAGACTGCGTACGCAGCAGCCTGGACAGCTATTTCCGCGACCTGCGCGGCACCGAACCCGACGGCATGTACGAGATGCTGGTGCGGGTCGTCGAGAAACCCCTGCTCGACGTCGTGATGACACGCGCCGAGGGCAACCAATCCAAGGCCGCGCAATGGCTCGGCCTCAACCGAAACACGCTGCGCAAGAAGCTGGTCGAACACAAACTGTTGAAGTAATCCTGATGAACGCACTGATCTCCGTATCCGACAAGACCGGCATCCTCGAATTCGCCCAGGCGCTGCACGCGCTGGGCGTCAAGCTGCTGTCCACCGGCGGCACCGCCAAGCTGCTGGCCGATGCCGGCCTGCCCGTGACCGAAGTGGCCGACCACACCGGCTTCCCCGAGATGCTCGACGGCCGCGTCAAGACCCTGCACCCCAAGGTGCACGGCGGCCTGCTGGCGCGGCGCGACCTGCCGGCGCACATGGCGGCGTTGAAGGAGCACGGCATCGCCACCATCGACCTGCTGGTGGTCAACCTCTATCCGTTCGAGGCCACGGTCGCCAAGCCCGGCTGCACGCTCGAGGATGCAATCGAGAACATCGACATCGGCGGCCCCGCGATGGTGCGCAGCGCGGCCAAGAACTGGAAGGACGTCGGCGTGCTGACCGATGCGTCGCAGTACGGCCCCGCGCTGGCCGAACTCAAGGCCGACGGCAAGCTCAGCGACAAGACCAAGTTTGCTTTCTCGGTGGCCGCGTTCAACCGCATCAGCCAGTACGACGGAGCGATCAGCGACTATCTCTCGCGCATCCAGGAAGACGGCGCCCATGCGCTGTTCCCGGCCCAGAGCAACGGCCGCTTCGTCAAGCTGCAGGACCTGCGCTACGGCGAGAACCCGCACCAGCAGGCCGCGTTCTACCGCGACCTGTATCCGGCGCCGGGCTCGCTGGTGACGGCCAAGCAGCTGCAGGGCAAGGAGCTCAGCTACAACAACATCGCGGACGCCGATGCGGCGTGGGAATGCGTGAAGAGCTTCGACACGCCGGCCTGCGTGATCGTGAAACATGCGAACCCCTGCGGCGTTGCCACCGGGAAAGACCCGCTCGAGGCCTATAGCAAGGCCTTCAAGACCGATCCGACCTCGGCCTTCGGCGGCATCATTGCCTTCAACCGGCCGATGGACCGTGCCGCCGCCGAAGCGGTCAGCAAGCAGTTCGTCGAAGTGCTGATGGCGCCGGGCTATTCGGCCGAAGCGCTGGAGGTGTTCAAGAGCAAGGTCAACGTGCGCATCCTCGAGATCGCGCTGCCGCCGGGCGGCAAGACCGACTGGGACAACGGCCGCAACGCGGTCGACGTCAAGCGCATCGGCTCGGGCCTGCTGATGCAGACCGCCGACAACCGCGAGCTGTCCATCGACGAGCTCAAGGTCGTGAGCAAGAAGCAGCCGACGCCGCAGCAGCTGCAGGACCTGCTGTTCGCCTGGAAGGTCGCCAAGTTCGTCAAGAGCAATGCGATCGTGTTCTGTGCCGACGGCATGACCATGGGCGTCGGCGCCGGCCAGATGAGCCGGCTCGACTCGGCGCGCATCGCCAGCATCAAGGCCCAGCACGCGAACCTGTCGCTGGCCGGCACCGCGGTCGCGAGCGACGCCTTCTTCCCGTTCCGCGACGGCCTCGACGTGGTGGTCGACGCCGGCGCCACCTCGGTCATCCAGCCGGGCGGCTCGATGCGCGACCAGGAAGTGATCGACGCCGCCGACGAGCGCGGCGTGGTGATGGTGCTATCGGGCGTGCGCCACTTCCGGCATTAGTCAGCTCGCCCCCAGGTTGGCTCACTTCGTGTAGCCGCCCACCCCCTACCGGGGGCGCAGTCCGCGGCCCGGCGGAGCCGGTTCCGCGACTGCCCACCCACAGGCGGGCGCTGCGCGCCGCCGTGGAACAACACCGCGCCGGGTTGCTGTTGGCCGGCGCAGCCAGGCCCGTTGGTGAAACACCGCGGAACCGGCTTTGCTGGGCCGCTGGTGTTGCCCCCGGTAGGGGGTGGGAGGGCTACACGAAGTGAGCCCGACCTGGGGGCGAGCCTATTCCGAAAAGCGGTACTTCAGCTGGAAGCTGATCGCGCCGTAGAGCTTGTCCTTGATGCTGGGGATGATCGCGATGTTCAGTCCCCAGTGCCTGCCCTCGATCGCCGCGGTCGGGATCAGCGCCGGGAACCAGCCACCGTTGTTGGTCATCTGGTAGCCGTCGAAGCCGCCCACCACGGCGCCGAGCTTCACGCCGTGGAATTCGAAGGGCATCACGTAAAGGCCGATGTAGTGCGAGCGGTCACGGTCGCTGTTGCGGAAGGCGCCGGCCGTCAGCGAAAAGGTCTTGTCGATCGGCCACTCGATGCCGATGCCGGGGTTGGCGTCTTCCAGCCCCTTGTTGCGATCGAAATGCAGCGAATAGAAGCCCGGGTTGATCCAGACCTGGCTGATATCGACCTGGGCGCAGGCCAGGGCGGGCAGGAGCAGGCTCGCGCCTGCCAGGAGCGAAGGCAGCTTCACGGCGCCTACAGCGTCTTGAAGATCTGGCGTGCCGCCTCGATGGTGGCGGCGATGTCGTCCTCGCTGTGCGCGGCGCTCACGAAGCCCGCCTCGTAGAGCGCCGGCGCGATGTACACCCCACGGTCCAGCAGGCCATGGAACAGTTGGTTGAACTTTGCGCCGTCGCTCTTCATCACGGCCGTGTAGTTCTGCGGCAGCGCGTCGAGCAGGAAAAAGCCGAACATGCCGCCTTCGCTGTCGACGCTGAACGGCACGCCTTCAGCGGCTGCCGCGGCCTTCAGCCCTTCGACCAGCGAGCGTGTCTTCCTCGACAAGGCTTCGTAGAAGCCCGGCTTGGCGATTTCGTGGAGGGTCGCAAGGCCGCAGGCGGTCGCCACCGGATTGCCCGAGAGCGTCCCGGCCTGGTACACCGGCCCCATCGGCGCGAGTTGTTCCATGATCGCGCGCGGTCCGCCGAAGGCCGCCAGCGGCATGCCGCCGCCGATCACCTTGCCGAGCACCGTCAGATCGGGCGTGACGCCGAGCACGTCCTGGGCGCCTCGCAGGCCGACGCGGAATCCGGTCATCACCTCATCGAACACCAGCAGCGCGCCGTACTGCGTGCACAGCTCGCGGCAGCGCTTGGCGAAGGCCGCGCTGGCGCGCACGAAGTTCATGTTGCCGGCGATCGCCTCGATCATCAGGCAGGCGATCTCGTGGCCGTGCAGCGCGAAGGCTTCCTCGAGCTGCGCGAGATTGTTGTACTCGAGCACCAGCGTGTGCTGCACCACTTCGGGTGGCACGCCGGCCGAGGTCGGATTGCCGAAGGTCGCCAGGCCCGAGCCGGCCTTGACCAGCAGCGCGTCGGCGTGGCCGTGGTAGCAGCCCTCGAACTTGATGATGTATTTGCGGCCGGTGGCGCCGCGGGCCAGGCGCAGCGCGCTCATCGCGGCCTCGGTGCCCGAGCTCACGAGGCGCACCATCTCCATCGAGGGCACCAGCGCGAGGATGGCTTCGGCGAGTTCGATCTCGCGCTCGGTCGGGGCGCCGAAGGAAAAGCCCTCGGTGACGGCGCGCTGCACCGCCTCGACCACCGCCGGGTGGCCATGGCCGAGGATCATCGGCCCCCAGGAACCGATGTAGTCGATGTAGCGCTTGTCGTCGGCATCCCAGAAGTAGGCGCCCTGCGCGCGCTTCACGAAGCGCGGCGTACCGCCGACGGCCTTGAAGGCCCGCACGGGCGAATTGACGCCCCCGGGAATGACGGCGCGCGCGCGCTCGAAGAGGATCTCGTTCTGGTCAGTGGCGTTCATTGCGTTTGCGTTCATTGTTCATGTGCGATCAGGTCCTGCGCGGCCGGCGCAGCCCGGCCGCCCTTCGTGAAACACCGCGGAACCGGCTCCGCCGGGCCGCTGGTGTTGCCCCCGGCAGGGGGTGGGCGGGCTACACGCAGTGAGCCCAACCTGGGGGCGAGCTAGTGTCGAGTGTCATGGGGAGGAAGGGCGAAGTCGGTCGGCGACGCGAGGTCGTCATTGTCGTCGTCGTCGTCCTCCGGCTGGGCCCAGAACAGCCGATCGGGCAGCACGTGGCCCATGCCGGGGCGAAAGCCCGCGTCGAGGCAGCGGTCCATGTAGCTCAGGGCCTCGCTGGTGGCGGCGACCAGATCGGTGCCGCTCGCGAGCAACGCCGACAGCGCGGCCGACAGGGTGTCGCCGGCGCCCGCGAACACGGCATCGAGCCGCTCGTATTTCTCGCTCGCGAGCACCGACTGCGGCGAGGCCAGCACGTTGTCGATGAACTGGTCGGGCAGCACCAGCCCGGTGACCAGCGTGTAGGGCACGCCGTACTCGCTCGCCGCCTTGGCGATGTCGCGCGCCGTCGGCGGCCGCTCGCCGCTCCAGTCGGGCAGGAGCCAGCGCCAGAGCGTGCTGTGGTTGCCCACCAGCACCGTGGTCTGCGGCAGCACCAGTTCGCGAAAGGCGTCGAGGTAGGCCTCGATCTGGCTGTCCTCCCACCACGAGAGGTTCGGCATGTAGGCCACCACGGGCACCTCGGGATAGTCGGTCGCGGTCTCGGCCACCGTGCTGAGGTTCTCGGGCGAGCCGACGAATCCGACCTTGATCAGCTGCACCTCCACGTCCTCGAGGATCGAGCGCGCCTGCTCGGCGACGGCCTCTTCGTCGAAGCTGAAATGGTCGAAGATCTCCGCCGTGTCGCGCGCGTAGGCGCCGGTGACCACCGCCAGCATGTGGGCGCCGACCGAGGCCATGGCGAGCGCGTCGCCGCTCAGGCCGCCCGCGCCGCTCGGATCGCTCGCATTGAAGACCAGCACACAGGGCGGATTCAAATCAGCTTCCGCCGCGCTCTCTTCGTCCGAGGGGTCGGTAAGATCGCTGATTTTGCGATCGTGCTCTGGTGGTAGTAAGTAAGTTTTCATACTCGAATCAGGGCTCACCAGATGGTGGCATATCTGAGACGCTTGTCACGTGAATAGTTGATACGTTTGGATACGATCGTTGCATTTGATGAACAGGGACCTTAAGCTGCGATGAATACGAAAACCTGGATGTGCCTGATTTGTGGGTGGATCTATGACGAATCGGTGGGCGTGCCAGAGGATGGTATTGCGGCCGGTACGGCCTGGGCCGATGTTCCGATGAACTGGACCTGTCCGGAGTGCGGGGCGCGCAAGGAAGACTTCGAAATGGTTGAGATCTGAAGCATGGCATAGGGCCGCGCTTCTTGCGCTCCCGAGGGGGCGCAGTTACACCCGGGTGTCACACGAGGAGCGGTTCGAATGAGCGCGAATGGATCTGGTTACAAGGTGCTTGTCATCGACGACAGCAACACCATTCGGCGCAGCGCCGAGATCTTCCTGAAGCAGGGCGGCCATGAAGTCCTGCTCGCCGAGGACGGCTTCGATGCGCTGTCCAAGGTCAACGACCACAAGCCCCATCTGATCTTCTGCGACATCCTGATGCCGCGGCTCGACGGTTATCAGACGTGCGCCATCATCAAGCGCAACGCCACCTTTTCCAATGTCCCGGTCGTGATGCTGTCCTCGAAGGACGGCGTCTTCGACAAGGCGCGCGGCCGTATGGTCGGCTCCCAGGACTACCTCACCAAACCCTTCACCAAGGACCAGCTGCTCCACGCCGTGCAGCAGTTCGGTCTCGTCCAGGAAACGCAGTAATGGCGATTCGCAAAGTGCTCGTGGTCGACGATTCCAAGACCGAACTCGTGTTCCTGACCGACCTGCTCCAGAAGAACGGCTTCTCGGTCAAGACGGCGGAGAACGCGGATGACGCGATGCGCCGGCTCGAAGAGGAGCAGCCCGACCTGATCCTGATGGATGTCGTGATGCCGGGGCAGAACGGCTTCCAGCTCACGCGCGCCATCGCCCGCAATCCGCAGTACGCGGCCGTGCCGATCATCCTGTGCACCAGCAAGAACCAGGAAACCGATCGCGTGTGGGGCATGCGCCAGGGTGCCCGCGACTACATCGTCAAGCCGGTGAACGCCGCCGAGCTGATGGCCAAGATCAGCGCCCTGGCCTGATCGAGCTCCCTGCCGCCCATGGCCAACCGCGACGCTCTCCGCGCTTTCCAGTCCCGGCTCGCCAGCCGCCTGCAGGCGGCGCGCACCTCGGACGTGTCCGCCTCCTGGCTTGCCGTGGAGGCGGGCGAATCGAACTATCTGTTCCCGCTCGGCCACGCCGGCGAGATCTTTCCCTGGGTGGCCCCGCAGTCCGTGCCCTACACCGCGCCCTGGTTCCTGGGCGTGGCCAACCTGCGCGGCGGCCTCTACGGCGTGGTCCAGCTGTCGAGCTTCGCCGGCGGCGCCGTCACGGCACCCGTGGTGAACGACGCCGCCCGCGCGCAATCGCGGCTGGTGGCGCTCAACGAAATGCTGGAAGTCAACTGCGCCTTGCTGATCGACCGCCTGGTCGGACTGCGCGGCGTGGAAGCCTTCGTCGCCTCGGAGGCGCCGCAGGGCGACGCGCCGCCCTGGTTCGGGAATTCGTACACCGACGCCGCCGGAGGGCGCTGGCAGGAAATCAACCTGCAGGCGCTTTCGCAGCAACCCCAGTTTTTGAGTATCGGCGCCTGAGCGGCCTGCCGAGCACCGACTACAACCTGAAGGAC
Source organism: Variovorax sp. P1_G12 (assembly GCF_056405555.1). Lineage (NCBI taxonomy): Bacteria > Pseudomonadati > Pseudomonadota > Betaproteobacteria > Burkholderiales > Comamonadaceae > Variovorax > Variovorax sp. P1_G12. The sequence goes on from NZ_JBFUBW010000008.1 coordinate 122,949, forward strand.
CGACCGTGAGCTCGATCGCCGACAAGTTCAAGAAACTCCTGCCCCAAGGCGGCCACAGCGTCACCGTGGGCGCCGACAGCGCAGCCACCCTGTCGCTGGACAGCATCGAAACCGTGCAGACGGGCGACGACAGGGCCGAGCCGGTGCGCCGCGATGCCGTGCCGGAGCCCGAGGCCTCGCCGGCGGCGGCCGATGCCGCGCTGCAGAGCGCGGGGGAGGTGCCACCGGCCGACGGTTCCGGCGCCGTGCCGCCGCCGGGCGCGACCCGATCGAGGCGCTCGCGGCGATCCAGCCCGGCGCGCCAGCAGCGGATCCTCGCGCTGGCGCTGGCGGGCGTGGTGCTGCTGCTGCTGCTGGTCGCCGGCTCCGCCATCCTGCGTGCTGAACGCCTGGCGCAGCAGGTGGCGGCCACCGGCCAGTCGCTGATGCAGTCGCAGCGACTCGCCAAGTCGGTGTCGCAGGCGCTGGTCGGCAACGTCGCCGCCTTCGTCGAAGTGCGCGACAGCGCGGACGACCTGACCCGCCGCGTGCAGGGCCTGACCCACGGCGACGATGCCCTCAAGCTGGAGCGCGCGGGCAGCCAGTACGACGCCGAGCTCGGCAAGATCGGCCCGCTGGTCGAGCGGGCCGACAAGAATGCCAAGGCCGTGCTCGCCCAGCAGAAGATCCTGACCCAGGTCGGCACCGCGCTGCGCGACATCAATCGCCAGTCCTCGGACCTGCTCGAGATGGCCGAGACCGTGGCTTCCCTGAAGATGCAGCAGAACGCGACCATCCCGGAAATCTCCGCCGCCGGCCAGCTGGTGATGCTGACGCAGCGCATCGGCAAGTCGGCCAACGAGTTCCTGACGGTCGAGGGCGTGAGCCCGGACGCCGTGTTCCTGCTCGGCAAGGACCTGAACAGCTTCCAGGAAATCACCCGCGGCCTGCTCGACGGCAGCCCGCAGCAGCGCCTGCCGGGCACGCGCGACGCGCAGACGCGCCAGCAGCTCGAAGCCATCCTGAAGACCTACGAATCGACCCGTACCCAAGCCGGCGCCATCCTGGGCAATCTGCAGGGCCTGGTGGCGGCGCGCGAGGCGCAAGCCGCCATCCTGGCCGACAGCGAACCGCTGCGCACCGCGCTCGGCGACCTGCAGGAAAAGCTCTCGGCCCGCACCGGCCTCGGCGCCGGCACGGTGGTGATGCTGTTCGTGCTGTCGCTGGCCGCCCTGGCGCTGGCCGGCGCGATCGGTTTCGTGCAGGTGCGCGAAGGCCGCGAGCGTGCCGCCGCGGCGGAGCGCGATCGGGTCGAGGCCGAGCGCGTGAGCGAGGACGCGAGCCGCGTCAACGCTGCCAACCAGGCCGCCATTCTGCGTTTGATGAACGAACTGCAGACGGTGGCCGAAGGCGACCTGACGCAGGAAGCCACGGTGACCGAGGACATCACCGGCGCCATCGCCGACTCGGTGAACTACACGGTGGAAGAGCTTCGCCTGCTGGTGGGCAACGTGCAGAACACGGCGACCCGCGTGGCGCAGACCACCTCTCAGGTGGAAAGCACCTCGACCGAACTGCTGGCGGCCTCGACCGAACAGCTGCGCGAGATCCGCGAGACCGGCCAGTCGGTGCTGACCATGGCCGAGCGAATCAACGGCGTGTCCTCGCAGGCGCAGGAATCGGCCACGGTGGCGCGGCAATCGCTGCAAGCCGCTTCGTCGGGCCTGCAGGCGGTGCAGAACGCGATCGGCGGCATGAACTCGATCCGCGACCAGATCCAGGAGACCTCCAAGCGCATCAAGCGCCTGGGCGAGTCCTCGCAGGAGATCGGCGAAATCACCGAGCTGATCTCGGACATTACCGAACAGACCAACGTGCTGGCGCTCAACGCCGCCATCCAGGCCGCCTCGGCCGGCGAAGCCGGTCGCGGCTTCTCGGTGGTGGCGGAAGAAGTGCAGCGCCTGGCCGAACGCTCGGCCGACGCCACGCGCCAGATCTCGGCGCTCGTGAAGGCCATTCAGACCGACACCCAGGATGCGGTGGGCGCCATGGAGCGTTCCACGCAGGGCGTGGTGGAGGGCGCGAAGCTGTCCGACAACGCCGGCACCGCGCTGTCGGAGATCGACCGCGTGTCGCGCCGGCTGGCCGAACTGATCGAGCAGATTTCGCAGTCCGCCTCCCGCGAAGCCGATTCGGCCAACGTGGTGGCCGCGAACATCCAGCACATCTTCGCCGTGACGGAGCAGACCGGCGAGGGCACGCGGACCACCGCGCAGCAGGTTCGCGAGCTCTCGCACATGGCCGAGGAACTGCGTCAGTCCGTGTCTCGTTTCAAGATTGCCTGAACGCCGAGCGCCCAACGTGTCGATCCAAAGCCCCACCGTCGCCCACACCGCCGGCAACGCGCCGGCCACCGAGGATCTCGGGCCGCTGGCCTGGGTCCTGGGAGAGATCCAGAAGTCGCTCGACGGAGTCGGCAAGACGCTGCGGCGCTTCGCCCGCGAGGCCGCCGCCGCCGCGCCGGGCACGGAGATCGACACCGCGCCGCTGCGCCTGACGCGCCAGCATCTGCACCAGGCCGTCGGTGCGCTCCAGATGGTGGGCCACACGGCGCCGGCCCTGGTGCTGGGCGCGATGGAGTTCGCGGTCCAGAGCTTCGTCACGGAGCCGCTGCGCTGCAACGAGAGCGCGGTCGAGAAGATCGATCGCGCGGGCTTCGCGGTGGCCGACTTCCTCAACGCGATGATCGCCGGCAAGGTGGTGTCGTCGGTGGCGCTGTTCCCGCAGTACCGCGAGGTGCTCGAGCTGGTCGGCAACGAACGGGTGCATCCGGCCGACCTCTGGAGCATGACCTGGCGCTGGGTCGAGATCAAGCCGGCGCCGACCCAGTCTGCGCTGGTCTATGACCCGGCGGTGCGCTCCAAGCTCGACCGCGAGGTGCTCAAGGTCGTCAAGAGCGGCGACGACCACGCCGCCCGCCGGCTCCAGGCGCTGTGCCTCGGGCTCGGGCGCGGCGCGTCGATGCCGCGGGTCGCGAGCTTCTGGACCCTGGCCGCCGGCTTCTTCGAGGCCCTGGCGCTGGCGCTGATACCGACCGACTCGCATGTGAAGCGCGCCGCTTCGCGCGTGCTGCTGCAATACGCCACCCTGGCACGCGGCGACAACACCGTGTCCGATCGCCTGGGCCAGGACCTGCTGTTCTTCTGCGCGCAGGCCGCGCCCGGCCCGCGCGACGAGGCCGCCACCCTGCGCGCGGTGCGCGTCGCCTGGGGCGTCGCCAACGAACAGTCGGTCGACTACACGATCGAGCAGTTCGGCCGCTTCGACCCGCTGGTGCTGGCGCAGGCGCGCAAGCGCATCGAGGCCGCGAAAGAGATGTGGTCGGCGCTGTCGGGCGGCGACACCAGCCGCACGCGGCAGGTCGCCGACACCTTCGCGCAGCTCGGCGAATCGCTCCAGAAGCTGCATCCGCCCAGCGCACCGATGGTGCAGGCGCTCAACAATGCGGTCGAGGCCTCGATGGGGTCGGGCCAGCCGCCGGCGACCGAGCTGGCGATGGAAGTCGCGACTTCGGTGCTGTACCTCGAGGCCGCCTTCGAGGACCTCGATCCGCACGACCGCCAACTTACCGCGCGCACCGTGCAGCTGGCGGGCCGCATCGAGCGGGCCCGCGACGGCGGCCGCTCCGAGCCGCTCGAGCCCTGGATGGAGGAGCTCTACCGCCGCGTCAGCGATCGCCAGACCATGGGCACCGTGGTCGGCGAGCTGCGCAGCCACCTGGGCGAACTCGAGAAGTCGCTCGATCAGTTCTTCCGCAGGCCGACCGAAAAGGGCCTGCTGCGCACCGTGCCGAGCCAGCTGCTGCAGATGCGCGGCGTGTTCTCGGTGCTCGGCCTCGACCAGGCGGCGCAGACCGTGCAGCGCATGCGCGAGAACGTCGATCAGCTGCTGGCCGAGGAATCGCCGGCCGACGAGATCCGGGCCTTCGACTCGCTTGGCAACAACCTGGGCGCGCTCGGTTTCCTGATCGACATGCTGAGCTACCAGCCGGCGCTGGCGAAGCGGCTGTTCGTGTTCGATGCGGAATTGGGCGAGCTCAAGCCGCTGATGGGGCGGCAAGGAACCGAGGGCAGTACGTCGGAAGCGGCAGCCCCGGCGTCCTTCGCCGCGGCGTCCGGCCCGGTTGCCGTGACCGAAGCCGTCTTGAGCGTCGAGGAGGTGGATGCGCAGATCGCAGCCAAGCTGGCGGCGCTCGCCGCGCCGGCCAGCCGCAAGCCGCCACCTTCGCCGATCGAGGAGTTCAGCCGCGCGACCGCCAGCTGGACCTCGAAGATCACCGGTCCGGCGCCGCTGGAAGGCATGCTGCCCGACACCGAGGTCACCGAACTCGAGGAGGACGACCTCCAGAACATCTTCCTCGACGAGGCGCGCGAAGTGCTGCACAACGGCCTGGCCGCGGTGTCTGCGCTCAGCGCCCGTCCGGACGACGATGGTGAGCTGACCGTGCTGCGGCGCGCCTTCCACACGCTCAAGGGCAGCTCGCGCATGGTCGGGCTGATGGATTTCGGCGAAGCCGCCTGGTCCTTCGAGCAGGTTCTCAACACCTGGCTGGCCGACCAGCGCCCCGCGACGCCGGAACTGGTTGCCGGCACGCGCAGTGCGCTGACGGATTTCGCGAAATGGGTCGAGGCCATTGCAGCCAACCAGCCGCACAGCTGGCACTCGGCGCCGTTTCGCAGCGTGGCCGAGGCCTTGCGCACGGGGGAACCGCTGGTGGCGCCCGCCCGCGTGGCCGATGCCGGCGCACTGGTCGCGGCCGCCCGCCACATCGCCGCCGAATCGCTGGCCGAGGCGCCGCCCGCCGCCGCGCCCGAAGCGTTGCCGGAGCTTCCCGATCTGGAGCTCCCCGATCTGGACCTCGGGCCTGTCGCGTCCGATCTGCCGCCGACCGAAGAGCCGGCCGCAGCGACGCCGTCCGCCGAAGCCGCCACCGTGTGGCCGGGCCTGATCGAGCCCTCCAGGGACGAGGAGGCGCCACGCACCCCGAACGATTTCGCCTCGACGGATTTTCTCGATTTCGATGGCGGCCCCGCACCGGAAGCGCCGGCGGACCTGGGCGAACTCGAGGAGGTCGATTTCCTCGAGACCGTCCATACCTCGCTCGAGCCCCTCGCGAGCAGCCCGCGGCCCGAGCCGGAAGCCGACGCTGAAGCCGAAGCCGAAGCCGAAGCTCCCAAGGGCTTCGAGTCCCCGGTTTTCGTCCCTGCGCCAGAGCCAGAGCCAGAGCCCGTCCCCGAGCCCGAGCTGTCCTTCGCCTTGAGCCTGGAGCCCGAAGCGCAGGCCGAGCCGCCGCCGCCGGCCATCAGCCTCGAGCCCGAACCCGTGGTCGAACCGCTGGCGTTGGCGCCGGTGGCGGAAGCCGCCGAGGAAGAGCTGCCGCCCGAGGCCGCCGCGCCATCGGTGGCGGCGGCGACCGCGCCGCCGGCCGAGATCGAGCCCGAACGCCCGTCACTGCCGAGCGCCGAGGAGCAGGTCAAGGTCATCGGGCCGCTGCGCATCGGCATTGCGCTCTACAACGTCTATCTCAACGAAGCCGACGAATGGTCGCGGCAACTGGCCACCGAGGTCGGTGAATGGGCGCTCGAATCGCACCAGCGGGTGTCCGACTCGACGATCGGGCTGGCGCATTCGCTGGCCGGCAGTTCGGCGACGGTGGGATTCCAGAGCCTGTCGGGCATGGCGCGCCTGCTCGAGGCCGCGCTGCAGCACCTGCAGATGCAGGGCCGCGGCACGCCCCAGCAAGGCACGGTGCTGGTCGGCGCGGCCGAGGAACTGCGGCGCCTGCTGCATCAGTTCGCGGCCGGCGTCCTCAAGGATCCGGCCGAAGGCACGCTGCGGGCGCTGCGCGAAGTCGCCGCCTCCGTGCTGCCGGCCGAGGCGACTGACGCGCGGCCGGTCTATCCGCACCTGGTGCGCGACGGCATGGCGGACGTCGCGCTCGACGACTCCGAGGATGCCGTCGACATGGCCGATGCGGTCGACGTCGACCTGTTCCCGATCTTCGAGGAAGAGGCCGCCGAGTTGCTGCCGCAGCTCGGCGCCGCGCTGCGCGAATGGGCCCAGCGTCCCGACGACATGGCGCCGCGCGCGTCCACGCTGCGCACCCTGCACACCCTCAAGGGCAGCGCCCGGCTGGCCGGCGCGATGCGCCTGGGCGAGCGCGCGCACCGCATGGAGTCCGAGATCGAATCGCTCGGCGCCGCGGGTGGCGAGCGTTCGTCCATCGAACGGCTGATGACGCGCTTCGATGCGCTGCAGGCGACCTTCGATGCGCTGCGCGCCGCCGACGATGCGATCCAGACCGAGCTGGTGCAGCGCGCGGTGGCGCCGCCGGCCCCCGCGAAGCCCGCGGAATCGGTGTCGGCCGCGGCTGCGCTCGTCCGCGACGCGCTGCCGGAGGCCGCCGCCGAGTCCGCCGTTGCGCGCGGCACGGTGGCGATGCCATCGCCATCGGCCCTCACGCCGCTGCGCGCAGTCTCGAGCCAGGCGGTGCGCATCCGCACCCACCTGCTCGACCGCCTCGTGGCGCAGGCCGGCGAGGTCATCATCACGCGCTCGCGGCTCGAGGCCGAGCTGGGCCAGCTGCGCAGCTCGCTCGGCGACCTGACCGGCAACCTGGATCGCCTGCGCCAGCAACTGCGCGACATCGAGGTCCAGGCCGAGAGCCAGATGCAGTCGCGCCTGGCCCAGGCCAAGGATTCGCAGCAGGGCTTCGACCCGCTCGAGTTCGACCGCTTCACGCGGGTGCAGGAACTGACCCGCATGATGGCCGAGTCGGTCAACGACGTGGCGACCGTGCAGCGCACGCTCCAGAAGACCGTGCAGGCGACCGAAGACGACCTGAGCGCCCAGGCGCGCCAGACCCGCGAGCTTCAGCGCGGACTGCTGCGCACGCGCATGGTGGAATTCGAAGGCATCTCCGAGCGGCTGTACCGCGTGGTCCGCCAGGCCTCCAAGGAGACCGGCAAGCAGGTGCGCCTGGACATCACCGGCGGTTCGATCGAAATGGACCGCGGCGTGCTGGACCGCATGACACCCGCCTTCGAGCACCTGCTGCGCAATTGCGTGGCACACGGCATCGAGGACGCGGCGGCGCGCGAGAAGGCCGGCAAGGACGCCAGCGGCCTGATCGTCATCGAGCTGCACCATGAAGGCAACGACGTCTCGGTGAGCTTCCGCGACGACGGCGCCGGCCTCAACCATGCGCGCATCGCGGCCCGCGCGCGCGCGCTCGGGCTGGTCGCCGAAGGGCAGCCGATCAGCGACGCGGATGCGGCCGAGCTGATCTTCCAGCCCGGCTTCTCGACCGCCGAGCAGGTGTCCGAACTGGCCGGTCGCGGCATCGGCATGGACGTGGTGCGGGCCGAAGTCGCCGCGCTCGGCGGCCGCATCGAGATCCACAGCCAGGCTGGCCAGGGCACGGTCTTCAAGCTGGTGCTGCCGCTGACCACCGCGGTGACGCACGTGGTCATGCTGCGCGCCGGCGGCACCTCGGTCGGCGTGCCCTCCAACCTGGTCGAGCTGGTGTTGCGCGCCAGCGCCTCGGACCTCGAGTCCGCCTACCTCGAACAGCGCTACGCCTTCGGCGGCGAGCAGGTGCCGTTCTACTGGGCCGGAGCGCTGCTGCAGTCCTCCGCGCGCAGCGAGCGCGCGCCGTCCAAGGCCAACACGATCGTCATCGTGCGAAGCGCCGCCCAGCGCGTCGCCTTGCACGTGGACGAAGTCCTGGGCAACCAGGAAGTGGTGGTCAAGAACCTCGGACCGCAGCTGTCGCGGCTGCCCGGCATGGCTGCCATCTCGGTGCTGGCCTCGGGCGCGGTGGCGTTGATCTATAACCCCGTGGCCCTCGCTGCGGTGCACGGCGAGCAGGCGCGCGAGTACCAGGCCGCCGCGCGCCGCCAGCCCGCAGCGCGCGGCGCGCAGCCCGCGGCCTCGCTGCCGGCGGTGGCGCCGCAGGTGCCCCTGGTGCTGGTGGTGGATGATTCGATCACGGTTCGGCGCGTCACGCAGCGCCTGCTGCAGCGCGAGGGCTACCGTGTGGCGCTGGCGGCCGACGGCCTGCAGGCGCTCGAGCGGCTGCAGCAGGAGCGGCCGGCGGTCGTCCTGTCGGACATCGAGATGCCGCGCATGGACGGCTTCGACCTGGCGCGCAACATCCGCGCCGACCAGTCGCTGGCCGACCTGCCGATCATCATGATCACCTCGCGGATCGCCGAGAAGCACCACGATCACGCGCGCGCGCTGGGCGTCAACCACTACCTCGGCAAGCCGTATTCGGAAGACGAGCTGCTGCGGCTGGTGCGCAGCTACACCGGGGTGGAACTGCCGGCGGTGCTGGCGGCCTGAGCGGCCAAAAGGCCTGCGGCGATGCTGAAAAGGGTGCACTCGGCTCGGCTCTCGCCGGCGGCTACGTCGATTGTGCCGTTCCGATCCCCGGGACGTCGCAGATCTTCCTGGCCAGAAAGTCAACCAGCAGCCGCACGCGGGAAATGCCGGATCGCTCTGGCACGATCAAGATGTTCAACGGCACGGGCTGCAACGAATAGTCCGGCAGGATGACCTCGAGTTGCCCTGCAGCCAGCAGGTCGCCGACCAGCCACTCATGGGCGGCGCCAATGCCCCTCCCGGCCGCCAAGGCCTCGCGGGCGGCCAGCCCGTGATCGACCCGCAAACGCCCGCCAAGCGGCACCACGTGGCGTTGGCTGTCTGCTCCCAACAAGGTGAGCGTGTCGCTGCCGGCGACGTTTGACATTCGGATACCCCCATGGCCGGCCAGATCCTGCGGCACAACCGGCGTGCCGTGGGCGGCCAGGTAGCCCGGGGCCGCGACCAGCAAGCGCCGGCTCTGGCCGAGCGAGCGATGCTTCATGCAACTGTCGCTCAGCGGGCCCAGGCGTAGCGCGATATCGACCCCTCCCTGGATAAGGTCGATGCGCTCGTCAGTCAGGCTGAGATCGACGGAGATGTCGCGATAGCGCTCTTGAAAGGCGAAGATCAGCCTGCTGAGATGCAAGACGCCGAATGCGGCCGTGCACGAGATGCGGATCGTGCCGGACGGCGCTTCGCGCATCCTGCGCGCCTCCCCACCGGCCTGGTCCACCAGCCTCAGGATCTGCACGCTGCTGGCGTAGTAGTGGCTGCCCTCTTCAGTCGGTGTTACGCGCCGAGTGGTCCGGCTGAGCAAAGGCACGCCCACCGCCTCTTCAAGCTCACGCAGATGCCGCGTGATCGTCGATTGGCCGACCCCCAGTTCCCGCGCTACCGCTGACAGACTGCCGCGCTCGGCCACGCGCACGAATGTGCGCATGCGATCCAGGGTCACGTCCGATTTATCCATTTTTCGGCACTGTGATATTCATAGCTTGCACATTTAAGGTTGCCTGTGGATTTAGTATTGCCTGCGCTTTAATTTTCGAATTTATAGAACAGTTTAAAGCAGCGCTCTCTGGCTGTAGGGGCAAATGCTGTGCGCGGATGCAACAGAACGGTCATGGAGACAGTGGGGGCAAGGCGTTTAGAACGCAGACTGATAACAAAAGCGGTAAACGAATCACAATTCCGCAAATAGTTGCATTTAAATTTAATTAGGAAGGCTTACATGCCAATTGGACTTATTGCCCTCGCTCTGGGGGCCTTCGGTATAGGGCTTACTGAGTTCGGTATTGTCGGGCTGCTGCCCCAGGTGACTGTTGATTTTGGCGTCACCGAGCAGGTGGCCGGCTATCTGGTGTCCGGCTATGCGCTAAGCGTAGCGATTGGCGCGCTCGTCCTCACCGCCTTGATAGCCCGGTTCGATCGCCGGCGCGCGTTGCTCATGCTGATGGGGTTGTTCATCGCCGGCAATCTGATTTGCGCACTGGCTTCGAACTACGAAACACTGCTCATGGGGCGGATCGTGGCAGCACTCTGCCATGGGGCCTTCTTCAGTGTCGGTGCGGTCGTCGCCTCCGACATGGTCGAAGTCAACAAGAAGGCCAGCGCCATCTCACTGATGTTTGCGGGCCTCACCGTGTCGAACGTACTCGGCGTTCCACTTGGCACGTTCCTCGGTCTGCAACTCGGCTGGCGGTCGACGTTCTGGGCCCTCGCGCTTATCGGCATCGTCACCATGCTCGGCATCCGGCTGCTGGTGCCGAGGCTCCCGGCGCCTGCCAACACCAGCCTGCGCAGTGAACTCGCGGTGTTCGGTCGGCCGCAGGTATGGATTTCCGCGGCGGTCAGCATCTTTGCCTTTGGCGGGGTGATCGGCGGCTTCACCTACATCGCCTTCACCGTGACCAAGGTCAGCGGCTTCGCAAACGCTGCCGTACCGTGGCTGCTGGTGCTGTTCGGCATCGGGACATTTGTAGGAAACATTGTCGGCGGCAAGGCCGCGGACAAGGCCCTGAACGCCTCGCTAAGCGTGTTCCTGGCCTTGCTCACTGCTGTACTCATCATGTTTGCGCTGACTGCGCAAAACAAGATCATGACGATCGTCTCGCTCCTGTTAATGGGGTCCATCGGGCTTGCAACTGCGCCGGGGTTGATGCTGCGGATCATGAAGTTCGCTAGCGATGCGCCCACCATGGCCTCCGGCACTAACATCGCCGCCTTCAACGTCGGCAATGCGCTTGGCGCGTGGCTGGGCGGGATGGCCCTGCAGGCAGGCTTCGGGTATGCCTCGCCGCTGTGGGCAGGCGCAGCGCTCAGCTTTGTGGGGCTGCTGGTCCTTTTAGCGGGATCGCGGGCGAAACCCATGGCGTGTGCGTCGACGGCGGCGTGAAACGAACATCACGCTGGATGCACAGGACGCCTTTGGCGGCCTGGCAACCCGGATGATTCCTTGAAATGTTTCTGTACATGTGGCAGCAACCTCTTGTTGCTGGCAAACGTGGCTCTGCGTGGGGCTGCAGTGCTGAAAAATTCAATATCGGATCAGATCGTTGAATATGGCGATATTTCGATGCCGTCGCCTAATACTTGAAAAGGGGCCAATGCGTGAATACAAAATCGATGGCAAGAGCCTTCCCCGTAAAAACATTTGGGAGTCGCATCGTTGGTTTCTTCCCGGGGCTTGGTAGTCGGGATGCATACCGGAATCTGGACCGGACCCTGTTGAATTGCAAAATGCCTGGCGTGTTGAAAATCTATTCGGAAGCCGCGCAGGCACTCGGCTGCGCTGGACGACTCGGCCAGCTGGTGCTAGTCCGGGAAAATCTTCCTGAAGGCCGTTTTGAGCGACAGGGATTCATTGGCGCCGCATTTCTGGTGCACAACTTGGCACTGGAGGCTTGGCTGAGGGCTGCGGCGGAGCAGTGCGCGGTGCCGCTGAGCTTCATGGCGTATACCGGCGAAAGCTTCGGCATCATTGCCGCCGCGGTTGCGAGTGGCGCACTCTCATGCGGCGACGGCATCAAGATTTCGCGGGCGTTCGTGCCATTACTGGTACAGGCGGCCGAAGGCGTTCGCGGCGACGAACCGTTTGCCCGGACCGTCGCTGCTTATTTGCCCGAATATTTGCAAGGAATCGCGCTGGTGCCAGAGCCGTTCCATGTTGTGGCGCTCAAGGGAGATCCCGCCGATCTGGCTAAGGCCCTGAAGGGGATCGGGATGTTCTATCCCCAGATGGACGTAGAAGTGCACAAGTTGTACTCGTGGAGGCAAACGAATATCTACGTCCGCTCCGGTATCAAGCCCGCCTTTAATCTATTCATGAAAAACTTCCCCGCCGTGCAGACGGAGGAGTTGAAATCACCGACCACTTTCTTGGCTCACTCCAGCCGTTTGCGTTGTGTTCGCCGCGCGCTGGAACGCTTCATTGATGAAAATGGCATCGTCTTCAAGGAGCCGCACACCCCGGTGATTTCCAACCACGGGGCTGGTTTGCTCACCAGCGCCGTCGAAGTGCGTAGCGCCGTGCTGGCCATGACAGACGAAATCATGACTTCCCGGACCACCGTGGAGACCCTGGCAAGCCTCAACCCGGATCTCGTCTTGGAACTGGGCTTGGGCGGCAAATCCGTGAAATTGCTGACCGACAACAACACCGAGATCCCGGTGATGGCTTGTACCGGAGCACCGGAGGAGACTGGTCTGCTGCTGCGCGCGGTGACGCTGCTTGAAAATCTGTTGGCCGAGATTGCGAATCTGCACAACCCGGATAGTCGCATGACCGCCCGGCACTACAACGTGCTGCGAGATCTGTTCCGGCTAGCTGCCACCAGTCCTTTCTGCGAGCGCTACCTGTATCGCAGCATGAGCCGCGTCATTACCAAAGAGATGCTCCGAATTGAGCGCCAGCGGTCGCTCGCCTTTTACCGATTTCTAGAGATTTTTCAGCACACCTGGCTTCACCGGGAAAGCATCGACGTTCACCAAGGTGAATTGATCCTGCAGGCGCATCTGAAGAAAAAGATCATCGGCGGCCAGGAACGGCTCGGTCAAGTCTATGCTGAGCTCAAGGTCATCGACGGCACGGGTGGCGTTACCGACCAGAGCGTGCGCAACATCGAGCACCCGGAACTGGTGGTGTTCCATTTCGGACCGCTTGCCGATCTGAAGCTGGCGGAGCTCTCCCGCCATACATTGCTCTTGTTGGATACGCAACCACTGGCGCGCGACATCTACGCTCAGGTTGCGCACAAACTCCGCATCGAAGATGCCGTGGCCGCAGCGTTGCCGGGGGGCGGCACGCTCACGGTCGAGCAATTGGCTATAAGCCACATCGTCTACCAATACGCGCTCTTCCATGTTTTGCGCCACTACCGCCCGGCCATCTTTGCCCAGCGCGACTATTTCCTTCAAGGAATCGACCTCATGGGCTGGTTGATCGCTTTGGCGGCATCGGGCGCAACGTCGCTGGCGGAAATCGTGGAACTGTACTGTGCTTGGCTCCGGGACGGGGCGGGTGGCAACGGCATGCAGGCCGCATTGGAGCAGCTGATCGCCTCGCTCGTGAAACCAGCAGTTCCCGTCATTTCGCGAGAAGGCATGCCGGTTTATGACAGAAAGACGCTGGAGGCCGCTACCCGCGGCGTGCTGCGCCGCGAGGGCGGGGAAGCCGAAGTGCACCATTTACATCTCAATGGAAACTGCCAAGTCATTTCGCTGGGATCTGCTTTGCTGCCGGGCCGGGTGAGCGCAGCGCCCCACAAATCGAATGTCATCTCCGTGCTTTCTCCGGTCGATCTCGGAAGGCGAGAGAACTCCGCCCTCGACACCTTTGAGGCGCTGTGCATCTCGACCCTGACCGCCGACAACGAAAAAGTGCTGCGCTACGCCCGAAGCCGCCGACTTCTCAGCAGTACTGTTTACACCTATGTCAACGTCGGTGAGCGGATTGTGGGTTTCGGCAAGGGCGGTAGCGAATCCATGACGATATTCCTCACAAGGGAGGCAATGGGATGACCATGTCCATCAGTTCTGAAGCGATGCGAATCCGGCGCGAGATTGTTGTACGCAAGATTCTGAGCGAGGCGCTGATCGCGGCACATTGGGATCAGGAAGGCGAAGGAGTGATGTTGCCGCCCTTCGCCAAGGCCAAGAAGCAGGCCGAGTACCTACAAGCGTTGCCGGATTCGTTGCGGCAATACTTCCCTGAGGTGTACTCCGTGCTGGAGCGGGACATTCCCATCCCCGCCCACTTGCAAAGGGATGGCAAGACCACCCACAAAGAAGTCATCTATGAAATGAGCTTCATTTCTGGTAAGGAGGTCAGCCGTTTCATCGAGGAGCATTCACCGCCGCCGGCGGTCATCGCTCGCCTCTACGAGCAGATCTATCGCTTCCTGGCGCAGCACGTGCATTCCGTGAAGCGCGCCCCAGCGCCAGGCAACACGCTGGATATCTCATATTTCAGAAAAATAGAGGATCGCCTCGGCTTGTGCCGGCGTACCGCACCCGGCACCTTCGACCGGAATTTCCTCGATTCCGAGTGGATCACTATCAATGGTCGTAGTTATTCAAATTTGCTCGCCATCGTAAAAAAATTTCGCACTCATCCGGAGTTTCTCGAAATTCTGGAGCCGCGATTTCATTCGCTCGTGATGGGAGACGCGAATACGGAAAATATCAAAATAGTGGATGTTCAGCCTCTGCTGCAAGTGCAGAAATTGATCGAAACTGGCGCGCAGGAAGCGGAAATAAATGCCGCTTTGAAGAACATCACAGCCGAATCTCTGGGAATCAAATTCCTCGATCCACGCGCCATCGGTTTCAAAAGCGAGGGCGGTAATACGCTGGATGACGCCATGTATGACAACAAGCCTTGGCACAACAGCCTCGCCCACTACGACGAAATTCATTATGAGCATTTCGAGCTGCAGGTTCAGCCCGAAGAAGGGCAAGCGCCGGAAATCACCATTACCTTCAATGAACAGAACCCGTTTCAGAACGCCTACCGCGTCAATGACTTGGCAGAGCGGCGCGGGACGGTGGACCGCACCGCGCCGCCGCAAGGAATAGAAGACTATTTCGGACCAGTCATGACCTCGGTGTATGCGCTCGATGACCCGACTTCCCCCTACCTGCAGGATGACCCCTATTGGTTGATCCGCTTCGTCTTCGTCATGGGCACCCACTTTGCCGCGATGCCGCCCTTTCACTTTCAGACTGAATTGGACGGGGCGCTACACGACACTTGGCAGACGCAACGCCGGCCGATCGCGATCTATTGCGAAGGCGTCAAATGGTTGAACTGGGCACTAGACATGCTGGAGGGTCGGCGCACGGAATTCCTCGGCGTGCCGGTTCCGCCACTGCCGCATCTGGTTCCGAACCCTCCCGGGCACGTGGCTGCGCGCTTGCACGGGGAGCATCCCGATGCTCCGCTGAAACGGGAAACGACTACGACCTGATGAGCCCAAAAAAGCGCAGAGGGGCGCCGAGTCTTCACCAAGCTGGAGCGCCACCCTTTCCGCCTTCGGGAGCGCCGCACAAGCCCCGAGATGGCTGGGGTTGCGGGGCTCGCCTATTTGAGGGGCACCCCCGCCCCGGGGGGGGGGACGCGCCGCAGGCTCTTAGCCGCGACACAGCCGTTCATTACACACAAACAACCACAAAAAAAGAGGCGCGCATGGTCAGTACTTCGCTGTTTTCGCCCGTGTTCGGGCTGAACGATCTATCCAATGAATCCCGCATTATTACCACCCCGTGGAGCCGCATCGTGCGCGGCATCGGCCTGGGGCAGTATCCGGTCGAGTACGATGCGGCCGTTGCGGGGCACATTCGCCATGCCTTCGGGCTGCTGACAGAAAAGGTCCCGGCCTCCAACGCTTATACGCTGTTCGCGCGCTTGCTGACCGAGCAGATCCTGATCGTGGTCGATCCAGCCAGCGATGTCGCCAGCGTGGCAGTCGAGTCCAGCCTCACCCCCTTGCTGCAAGCCGTGCGGGCGGAGGCGAATCCCTACTGGCGCCTCATGGCCGGTTGCATTCTTATCGACGCCTTTGCCAAGCTCGGTCTCAATCCGGCGCTGCTGAACAATGACAAGCTGGACTTTCCGGGCGAGCTGCTCGCCATGCTGGACGAGATCCAGCCGAACCAGATCAAGGATGAGAATGCCGGTCGCCACGGCGAATACGAGAAGCTTTCTGCCTTTGCCGCCGTGTTCATCGCCTTTGGCCAAGCCGGCGAGCAGGAGCGGCTGGTCGCGGGCAAGCGCAATTACATTTGCGAAGCGCTGAACGTGCTGGAGCGGATCCCGGCGCCGTTCTTCCGCGGGCGCGGTGGATCGATACTGTTTTCGGCGATTTCATTGCTTGGGTATGACGCATTGATGTTCGATGGTGACCGGGACTACATGCGCGAGGTGCTGGACTGTCTGGACCGGGCCGACGAGTTGAACAACCCGCCCGCGTTTCCCCAGGCAATGTCACCGGCGTTTCCGAAAATCTACCCGCTCCTCACGATGCTGAACGCCATCGCCATATCCGGGCGGCGAGAGTACCTCGCATACCGCAAAGACTGGCTCGCGGAAGCAAGGCAACTCCTGGCTGTCATAGGCCAAGTTGAACGCACCCACATGGGGCTGTACTACATCGTGGCACTACACAACCTGGGTCAACTGCACGACGAACTGCCGGACTTTAACGACTTTGTGACAAATTTCGTGGGGCAGTGGCGGCAAATCGATCCGAGCAAGAACTTCTTCCTGCATGGAATCGCGTACTCGTATCTGATCGAGACCGCCGTCGTCACTGGACGGACGGACCTGATCCCCGACGAGATGCTGGAGCGGCATGTCGATGCCTTTGCCGATATGACCCGCAATGACATGGAATGCGCCAGTCGCCCCTATCCGTTCGCCTATGCATTGAACATGCACGGCGAAATCGGCAGTGCAGATCGTCTCTTCGCGCCGCGAGCCCGCTACGACGGCCAATCAGCCATGGAGTGGATCGTGGGCAACCTTTCCCCAAACGGCGTAGCGGAGGGTAGCCGGCTCTATATGCTCAATCACGCACTGATCAGCTATGCCCTCCGGCTACGCGGCTGCCGGTCTGGAGAGACGGAGTTGTTCAGGCGTTTTCGCTTTCGGCTGACGGGTCAGTGAGTGTGATTGGTCAATTGATGATCGAATTCGGCGGCGGTCGACCAACAGGGCATCGATGGGCTTGCTCTGAACTGGAGCATCGTCAAGCCAAGGAAATCGGCGCGCTACTTGTCGATCACCCGGCGCGCGAATCGCTCCAGGTAGTCCATCAGCCGATTGGCGCCGGCGACCGCCGCCGCTTCGTCGCAGGTCGCGATCCCCTGCGCAAGCTCCATGTGCGCGTTCGCGCCTTCGGTGATGTCGCCTTCATGCTGGTAGGCATACCAGAAGCGCCGGCACTGGACGATCAACGGCACGACGGCCTTGACCGCGGAGTCGTTGTGGCTCGCCCGATGATTGGCTTGGTCGAGTTCCTGGTCGGCCAGCATGTAGTCGTCGAGGTTGCCGCGCGCGGCCGCTTTCACCATTCGCTCGGCGCAGCGCACGATTTCCTTGCGCTGGACGACGGTGGCGCGGCGCGCCGAGCAGGCGGCGATCAGGTTTTCGAGCACCCTGCGTGTCTGGACCACGTCGAGATGGTCCGCCAGAACGATCTGGGAGACCAGCAGTCCGCGTCGGGGCTGCTGCACGATGAGGCCGATCGAGATCATGCGCAGCAGCGCTTCGCGCACCGGGGTGCGGCCGAGACCCGTGGAGTCGGCGATGTCGGCTTCGACCACTGGGCTGCCGGGCTCGAGTTGCAGTGTCGAGATCAGCGTCTCGATGGCGTCATAGGCCAAATCCGCCGCGCGCCGCTTGGGTGCGGTCGCTTGGGACGATTTCAAGGCGAGGGGCATGGTCGGAGGCGGCGTGCTGTGGAAGTTTGCGGGGAATTGTCCGCCCAACCCGGGTGAGGCCTGCAGGCTGGGCATGGCGTGTTCAGTCGGAATGGGAATTCGAAATGCCCGCCAGCGTCGCAATGCGGGCCGGCGAGAACGGGGGGCGCGGTTCGGGCGCTGTCCAGCCGAAGAGAATCTGCGCCGCCGCACCACAGACACGGCCCTGGCATGCGCCCATGCCGCAGCGACTGTGCAGCTTGGCCTCGGTCCAGCCGGCGCAGGGCGCCAGTGCCGCATACGGCACGTCTTCACAGCGGCACACGAGGGTGTCGGGCGCGGGTAGCCGCCTGAGTGCGGGGGACAGCGCAAAGCTGCGCTGCAACTGCGCGGCGAAGGCGTTCCAGCGCGCGCGTTCGGGCCCGCAGGCTTGCGCCGCGGCGGCATGGCCGACGGCCGCGTGACCGGCGATCGCGCCCTGCACCAGCGCGCGCTCGCTGCCGCCGATGCCGGTGCACTCGCCCGCCGCGTAGATGTCGGCCACCGAGCACTGCTGCATGCCATCGACGGCCAGCGCCTGCATGCCGCCTGCGACCGGCGCCATGGCGCAGCCCAGCGCCCGGCCGAGCTCCGTGTTCGGCACCAGACCGAAGCCGCAGGCGATGCGTTCGCAGGCCATGTCCGTCTGGCGGCCGCCGCGCTGGATGCGCGCTGCGCTGACCCGGCCGCTGCCCAGGGCCGCGACGACCTGCGCGCCGGTTCGGTACTGCGGGTCGACCAGGGGCAAGGCCTGCGCGAACTTGCCCGGCCAGCCGGCCAGCCGCAGCGCGAACCCGGCGACCGCTGCGAAGCCGGCTTGTTCGGCAATGCGCACGACCTGCGCGCCGGCCTGGCGTGCGGCGGCTGCGGCGGCCAGCAGCAGCGGACCGCTGCCGGCCACCACGATGCGCTCGCCCGCCACGGGCAAGCCGGACTTGATGAGGGCCTGCAGCGCGCCCGCACCGGTGACGCCGGGAAGCGTCCAGCCCGGAAACGGCAGCAGCAATTCGCGGGCGCCGGTGCACAGGATGAGCTTCTTCCATCGCAGCCGCCAGCCGCGTTGCGCATCCTCCAGCAACAGTTCGTTCGGACCGGTCGCGGCGACGATGCGCGTCCCGCTGCAGATCCGCACGTGGGCGCAACGGGAGACCGCATCGCGCCATTTCACGGCGGCCGCAGGCAGGTGCGCGCCGGGTCCGTCGCGCCAGATCTGGCCGCCCGGCGCCGGGTTGTCGTCGACCACCACGATGCGGGCGCCGCTGGGCGCAGCGGCCACGGCCGCGGCCATGCCGGCCGGCCCTGCGCCGATGATCAGAACGTCGCAGTGCTCGGTCAGCGCGCTCATCAATTTTCCACCATGCGATCGCGTGACCCGCGACGCATGAAACCGGCGCAGCCAGAGGCCAGGAACACCGCGGAACCGGCTCCGCCGGGCCGCTGGTGTTGCCCCCTTGAGGGGGAGGCGGCTACACGAAGTGAGCCGGCAACGGGGGTGGGTTTCATCGCAGCGTCTCCACCCGCATGCCCTCGGCACAAGCGGTCTGGCAGGCCAGGCGTCGCCGGCCATCGATGTCGACCCGGCATTCCTGGCAGATGCCCATGCCGCAGAAAGGCGCACGGGCCTCGCCCCGCACCGAATGGCGCGCGGTTCCCAGGCCGCAGGCGTCGGCGATGCGCAGTGCCGAGGCGACCGAACTGCCCGCGGGAACGGACACCGGCCAGCCATCGATGTGCAGGGCCAGCATGGCCGGCGCGGTTGTCCTCATGCGGCCTCCAGGAAGCGCGTCGGGGCGTAGGGCGCGGGGTCGAAAGCCGGCGTGCCTCCGGTCATGAGGGCGGCCAGCAGATCGGCGCTGCCGGTGGCCGTGGTGACGCCCAGGCCTTCATGGCCGACGGCCAGCCAGAGCCTGTCATGCCGGGGATGCCGGCCCAGCAGCGGCAGTCCGTCGGGCGTGGCGGCGCGCAGCCCGGTCCAGGCGCGAATCGCGTTGAGTTCCGCCAGGCCCGGCATGTAGCCCAGTGCGCGCTGCAGCATCTGCGCCAGCATGGCCGCTTCCACGGCAGGGTCTGTGGTGTCGAACTGGCGCGAGGAGCCCAACAGCAACTGGCCGGTTGGTCGGGGTTGCAGGTTGAACGCGACCGAGGGTCCGTCGCTGTGGTGCGCGCTCGTCACATAGCCCAGTTCGACCAGTTGGTGGTGCACGGTGCCGGGGTAGCGGTCGGTGATCAGCAGGTGGCCCTTCTTGGGCCTGATCGGCAGTTCCGGACACAGCGTGGTGGCCTGGATGCCGTTGGCCAGCAGGATGTGGGGCGCATGGCGGCGGCTGCCGTCGGCGAGCCGGACGCCGTCCTCTTCGATCGCCACCACCTCGGCGCGTTCGACCTCGACGCGGCCGTCGGTGTGCGCGAGCAGCCAGCGCGCTGCGTTGGGCGCATAGACGATGCTGTCGCCGGGCACCTCGAGTGCGCCCGTCAGACCGGAGCGCAGCGCGGGCTCGGCCGCGGCCAGCGCGTCGGCCCCCAGCAGGCGGCAGCCGATGCCGTGATCGGCAAGGCGCGCGCGCTTGTCCTCGGCGGCCGCCATCTCGTCGTCGTTGGCGGCCAGCCAGAGCGTGCCGCAGCGCGTGAACGCGCAGTCGCTGCCCATCCGCGGCGCCAGCGCATGCCACAGCGCGAGCGAGTGCCGGCAGAGCGCGAGTTCGGCCGGGTTGTCGTCCATCAGCACCAGGTGCCCCATGCCGGCGCCCGTCGCTCCGCCCAGGCCGGCATCGACCACTCTCACCTGAAGGCCGGCCTGAGCCAGCGCATGGGCACAGGCCGCGCCCACGATGCCGGCGCCAATCACGAGAACGTCGTCGGCTTTCATCTGCGATGCTTCAGGGGCGGATGCCCCAGCCGAAGGGGTCGTCGTCCTCGATCAGGAGCGTGGCTTCGGCGCTGATGTGGGCGCGGCCGCGAAGGGTCGGAACGACCCGCCCATCGGCCAGTTCGTAGCTGGCCTCGAAGCGACTGCCGATCACGCTGGCCTGGCGCCAGACTTCGCCTGGTGCCAGCTTTCCGACGGCTGCGAGGCAGGCGATCTTGGCGCTCGTGCCCGTGCCGCACGGCGAGCGGTCATAGGCCAGGCCGGGGCAGAGCACGAAGTTGCGGCTGTCTGCGCCCTGGTCGTCGTCGGCGAACAGCTCGATGTGGTCGATCTCCGCCCCATCGGCACCCTGGATGCCCAGCGCCGCCAGTGCATGACGCAGGGCCGACGCATAGCTGGTGAGCGCGGCCAGGTTGTCGCTCGCCACGCGCTGCCCATGATCGCTCGCCAGGAAGAACCAGTTGCCGCCCCAGGCCACGTCGCCATGCACCATGCCATGGCCCGGCACGGCCACCGCGACCTGATGCAGGTGCCGGTAGGCGGCGACGTTGCGCACGCTGACCTGGCCGTCCTCGTGCAGCGTTGCCGTCACCGTGCCCACCGGGGTCTCGATGCGGTGGCTGCCGGCGCCGATGCGGCCCATGTGGGCCAGGCTCGCGACCAGGCCGATGAGGCCGTGCCCGCACATGCCGAGATAGCCTGCGTTGTTGAAGAAGATCACGCCCGCCGCGGCATCGGATGCCACGGGTTCGCACAGCAGCGCGCCGACCACGACGTCGCTGCCGCGCGGTTCCAGCACCGTGGCGCAGCGCCACGCGTCGTGCGCGCCGGCCAGCAGCGCGCGGCGTTCGGCCATGCTGCCGCCGCCGAGATCGGGAAACCCGCCGATGACCAGCCGGGTGGGCTCGCCGCCCGTGTGTGAGTCGATGACCTGGATGCGTTGCATGGCCGTGCTCCTCAGTAGCTGTCGAGCGGCACCGGCGCGGCGTTCCTGAAGGTGAACACCGTGATGGGCGCCTGCTTCAGGTTGCCCTTGTCGTCGTAGCTGTAGCTGGCAGCCACGCCTTTGTAGGTCGCCTTGTAAAGTTCCGCGCCTACCTTGTCGGGGTCGACCGAGTTGGCCTTCTGCATGGATTCGCCGATGAACATGAGCTGGTCGTAGTACGAGGCCGCATAGGCGTCGGCATCGACATTGAAGCGCTTCTTGAACTTCGCCTTGAAGGCCGGGCCGCTCACTGCCTTCTCGAGGATCGAGCCGCCCTGGGCGCAGAAGACGGCGTCGTTGACCGCATCGCCGCCCAGCTTGCCCATCTCCGGACTGCACAGCGTGTCGCCGCCGAGCAGCTTCGCGGCGATCCCGAGCTGCTTCATCTGGCGCGCCATGGGTGCGCCCTGCGGTGCGTAGCCGCCGAAGAAGATCGCTTCGGGCTGCCTGGCCTTCAGGTTGGTCAGGATGGCGGTGAAGTCGACCGCCTTGTCGGTGGTGAACTCCTGCCGCACCATGGTGAGGCCCTGCGCCTTCGCCTCCTTGGTGAACTCCTCCGCCAGGCCCTGGCCGAACGCGGTGCGGTCGTCGATCACGCCCACCGTCTTCACCTTGAGCACCTTGGCCGCATAGACCGCCATGGCGGAGCCGATCTGGTTGTCGCTCGCGATGATGCGGTAGAGGTTCTTGTAGCCGCCCTGCGTCACCTTGGGGTTGGTGCCCACGGTGGACAGCAGCACCCCCCCGTCGCTGTAGACCCGCGAAGCAGGAATGGCCACGCCTGAACAGTAGGGCCCCATGACGAACTTGATGCCCTCGTCCGCGAACTTCTGCGCGACGCTGACGCCGGTCTTGGCGTCGCACTGGTCGTCCTCGGAATGCAGCTCGAACTTCAGCGTCTTGCCGCCGACCACGATCTTCTTCGCGTTGAGCTCCTCGATGGCGAGACGCGCGCCGTTTTCGTTGTCCTTGCCCGCATAGGCGTTGGGGCCCGACAGCGGACCGCTGTGGCCGATCTTGACCACCTGCTCCTGGGCCTGCGCGGGACCCGCGAGGGCGAGTAAGGCGAGGCCGAGAAGCGGAATCGTGTGTGCGACGGTCTTCATGCTTTTTCCTTGGTTGGGAGGCGGTGAATGGGCGGCTTGGAACGGATTCAGCTGACCGATCGGTATTCGGGCGGCCGGGTCGCGAGCGCTTGCCTCACGACCTTTTCGATGAATGCCCGCTCTTCGCCGACCAGCGGCAGGCGCGGGCGGCGCATGTGCTCGGTGCCGACACCGGCCAGCAGGTCGATCAGCTTGAGGTTTTGCACCAGCTTGGTCGAGACGTCCAGGTGCAGCATCGGCGTCATCCACTGGTACAGCTTGAGCGCTTCGGCAAACCGGCCCGCCTTCATCAAATCGTAGAGCGCCACGGTTTCGCGCGGGAAGGTGCAACCGACGCCCGCCAGCAGGCCATCGCAGCCCAGCGCCAGGCCTTCGAAGGCCAGGTCGTCGACGCCGAGGAACAACTGGTAGCGGTCGCCCAGCAGATTGCGCAGGTCGGTGATGCGGCGGGTGTCGCCACAGCTTTCCTTGATGGCGACGATCCATTCGCAGTCGGCCAGTTCGGCCATGTGCGCGGGCAACAGGTCGACCCGGTAGGCGATCGGGTTGTTGTAGACCATCACCGGTTTTTGCGCTGCGTTGGCCATGGTGCGCACGTTCAGCATGGCTTCGCGCGCGTCGGCCACGTAGATGACCGAGGGCATCACCATGAAGCCGGCCACGCCGAGCTTGTTGGCGCCGTCGATGTAGCGCAGCGCTTCGCGCGTGCTGGTCTCGGAGACGTTGGCCAGCACCGGCACGCGGCCATCGCTCGCGTCCAGCGCGATCCTCGCGACGTCCAGCTTTTCCTCGAGCGTCAGGGTGCTGGCTTCGCCCAGGGAGCCGCAGGTGACGATGCCGTGGACGCCGTTGCGGATCTGGAAGTCGATGTGCTTCGCGGTGCCTTCGGCATCGATGCGCTCGTCGGCGTGGAACTTGGTGGTGACGGCAGGGAAGATGCCTTGCCAGCGGGGATGGTTCATTGCGGTGCTCCTGCAAATGGTGAGAGGGCGAAGTGAGTTGTTAATATATTAGAAAGATATTTGAAATATCTTCTCAGGGTTTCCATCAGCTTGATGGATGGGGGCTTGCGTGAATGGCAAGGCGTGGGGCCGCACAGCCCGGGCGCTCCAAAAGCACAAAGCCCGCAGCAAGCGGGCTCTGGACAATCACTCGAGGGATGGAAGTCGGCGAGCAGCTGCGGGCTCGCCGGGCGCCTGCCCTATGACCGGAGCCGACCGTTTCCCGCCGCGCGCTCCGCCTGCCGCACCACTCCATAGCGCTGCAGCGTGCGCTCGCGCGCCTCGGCGTGGTCGACCACCGGCTTCGGGTAGTTCACGCCGAGTTCGACGCCCGCCGCCAGCAGTTCGACCGGTTTGGCGGTCCAGGGTGCATGGAGCGCGCCGTCCGACAGCTTCGCGAGCTGCGGCACGTAGCGGCGGATGAACTTACCCTCGGGGTCGAAGCGTTCGCTCTGCGTGACCGGGTTGAAGATCCGGAAATAGGGCTGGGCGTCGCAGCCGCTCGAGCTTGCCCATTGCCAGCCGCCGTTGTTCGAGGCCAGCTCGAAGTCGTTCAGGTGCAGGGCGAAATAGCGCTCGCCGCGCCGCCAATCCAGCCCCAGGTCCTTGCAGAGAAAGCTCGCGACCACCATGCGCAGCCGGTTGTGCATGTAGCCGGTCTGGTTGATCTGCGCCATCGCGGCATCGACCAGCGGATAGCCGGTGCGGCCCTGGCACCAGGCGTCGAACAGCTGGTCGGCGTGCTTGCCATGGTGCCATTGGATCTTGTCGTACTCGGGCCGGAAGCTGTGCGATTCGCCGCCTTCGGCCACGCGCGGGTGGTGGGCCAGGATCTGGAAATAGAAGTCGCGCCAGATCAACTCGCCGAGCCAGGTCGCCGCGCCGCCATTGCCCTGCTGCGACAGCGGGTATGCCAGGCCTGCGAGCTGGCGGATCGAGACGGTGCCGAAGCGCAGATGGACGCCGAGGTAGCTCGGGCCGCGCACCGAGGGGAAGTCGCGCGCCGTGTCGTAGCGGTCGATGCGCTGCAGGAAGTCGCCCAGCAGCGCGGCGCCGCCCTGGCTGCCGGTCGGGATCTCGAGTCCGGACAGGTTGGTCTTCTCGAAGCCCAGCGCGGCCAGCGTCGGCACCGGCGCGCGCAGCGCGTGGGGCGGCGGCGCCAGCGCCTCGGCGTGGCTGCGAACCGGATACGGCTTGAGATAGAAGGCGTCGACCTTGGCCAGCCAGGCGCGCTTGTAGGGCGTGAAGACGGTGTAGGGCTGCCCGGCCTGCGCCAGCAGCTCGTCGCGCTCGAAGATGGCCTGGTCCTTGTAGGTGTGGAAAGCCACGCCGGCGTTGGCCAGCGCGCCCAGCACCCTGGCGTCGCGGTCGAGTGCGCCGGGTTCGTCGTCGCGGTTTGCGAACACCGCCTGCGCTTCCAGGCTGCGCGCCAGTTGCGCGATCTCGTCCTCGGCCGCCGCGTGGCGCACGATCAGCCCGCCGCCCAGCGCCTCGAGCTCCGCCTGCAGCTCCACCAGGGACTCGCGGATGAATTCCACGCGCCGGTCGGCGCGGGGCAGGGGGTCGAGGATCGCGCGGTCGAAAACGAACACGCAGACCACCTGCCGGCAGGCCCGCAGGGCCTGGTAGAGCGCCGCGTTGTCGTCCACGCGCAGATCGCGCCTAAACCACATGAGGCCCCTGGGATAGATTTTGTCGACGGCCAGTAAAATCGGCGGCATGGCCTTCGATTCTGCCCCCATGAACCTCACGCATCATTTCCTGATTGCGATGCCGGGTCTGGAAGACAAGGCATTCAGCCGCAGCGTGGTCTACCTGTGCGAGCACAGCGAGCGCGGCGCCCTGGGCCTGGTGATCAACAAGCCCAGCGACATCAACCTCAAGGTGCTGTTCGAGAAGATCGAGCTGCACCTGTCGCGCCCCGAGCTCGGCAACGCGCCCGTGTTCCAGGGCGGCCCGGTGCAGACCGAGCGCGGCTTCGTGCTGCACGAGCCGGTGTTCGCGGACGCCGACAAGCCCAACGAGTCGGTCTACGCCTCGACCATGACGATCCCGGGCGGCCTCGAGATGACCACCTCCAAGGACGTGCTGGAAGCGATGGCCACCGGCGCCGGCCCGCGCAAGGTGCTGGTCTCGCTCGGCTACGCGGCCTGGGGCGAGGGCCAGCTCGAATCCGAGCTGGCCGAGAACAGCTGGCTCACGGTGGGCGCCGACCCGGCCGTGATCTTCGACACGCCGGTCGAGCAGCGCTACGACAAGGCCTTGTCGCTGCTGGGCCTGGAGGCCTGGACGCTGTCGCCCGATGCGGGGCACGCATGAGCGTTCCGGCGATGCCTGACCGCGCTGTTCCTGCTCTGTCCGTCCCCTCCCATTTCCAAAGCTTCCTGGCCTTCGACTACGGCCAGAAGCGCACCGGCGTCGCGAGCGGCAACCGGCTGCTGCGCACGGCCACGCCGCAGGCCACCATCAAGGCCGAGGGCGATGCCCGCTTCGCGCAGGTCGAAGCCCGGATCCGCGAATGGCAGCCCGACGCGCTGGTGGTCGGCGTGCCCTTCCACCCCGACGGCGCACCGCACGACAACACCCGCGCCGCCCAGCGTTTCGCCCGGCAGCTCCATGGCCGCTTCCATCTGCCGGTGTACGAGGTCGATGAGCGCTACAGCACCACCGAGGCGCTGGCCGGCGGCGCGCGCGACGCCGATGCCGCGTCGGCCTGCATCATCCTTGAACAGTTCCTGAGGAGTCTCCCGTGAACGCAATCCCCGACGCCGAAGCGCTCTATGTCGAGCTGCTGCGCGGCGTCCAACCCCTCATGCGCCCGGACACCCGGCTGGTCGGCATCACCTCGGGCGGCGCCTGGCTGGTCGAGCGGCTGCAGAAGGACCTGGGCCTGGCCGGCACGCCCGGCATCATCTCCTCGGCCATGCACCGCGACGATTTCGCCCGCCGCGGCCTGGCCGCCAGCGCCCAGACCACGCTGCCCTTCGACGTCAACGGCGCCGACGTGCTGCTGCTCGACGACGTGCTCTACACCGGCCGCACCATCCGCGCGGTGCTCAACGAGCTGTTCGACTTCGGCCGCCCGGCCTGCGTGCGGCTGGCGGTGCTGATCGACCGCGGCGGCCGCCAGCTGCCAGTGGCGGCCGATTTCGCGGCGCAGAAGCTGGCGCTGCCTGCGACGCAGTTGCTGGCCCTGGCCCGCAGCGACAGCGGCGCCTTCGCGTTCAAGGTAGAAGAAAGCAAATGAACCACCCCCACGCTCATCACTTCGTGTATTCGCTGCCCCCCGAGGGGGCGCAGGCCTCCCTTGGGGCGGCCCGGGGGGAGGCCTGATGCTCTACAAACGCAACCCCCAACTCAACAAGAACGGCGAGCTGATCCACCTGCTGTCGATCGAGGGCCTGCCCAAGGACATCGTCACCCACATCCTCGACACCGCGGCCAACTTCACGAGCGTCAGCGACCGCGAGGTCAAGAAGGTGCCGCTGTTGCGCGGCAAGAGCGTGTTCAACCTGTTCTTCGAGAACTCGACGCGCACCCGCACCACCTTCGAGATCGCGGCCAAGCGGCTGTCGGCCGACGTGATCAATCTCGACATCGCGCGCTCCTCGGCGACCAAGGGCGAGTCGCTGCTCGACACCATCGCCAACCTGAGCGCGATGGCCGCCGACCTGTTCGTGGTGCGCCACAGCGAGTCGGGCGCGCCCTACCTGATCGCCCAGCACGTGGCGCCGCACGTGCACGTGGTGAACGCGGGCGACGGGCGGCATGCGCACCCGACGCAGGGCCTGCTCGACATGTACACGATCCGCCACTACAAGAAGGACTTCTCCAACCTGACGGTGGCGATCGTCGGCGATGTGCTGCATTCGCGCGTGGCGCGCTCCGACATCCACGGGCTCACCACGCTGGGCTGCGCCGAGGTGCGCGTGGTCGGCCCCAAGACCCTGGTGCCGTCGGACATGGCGCAGATGGGCGTGCGCGTGTGCCACACGCTCGAGGAAGGCATCAAGGACTGCGACGTGATCATCATGCTGCGGCTGCAGAACGAGCGCATGAGCGGGGCGCTGCTGCCTTCGTCGCAGGAGTTCTTCAAGACCTTCGGCCTGACGCCCGAGAAGCTGCAGCTCGCCAAGCCGGATGCGATCGTGATGCACCCGGGACCGATCAACCGCGGCGTCGAGATCGACTCGGCGGTGGTCGACGGCCGCCAGAGCGTGATCCTGCCGCAAGTCACTTTCGGCATCGCCGTGCGAATGGCGGTCATGAGCATCGTCGCAGGTAACGAAGCATGAAATGGCGGGTGCTCGGCTACTGCGCGCCCCGATCTCGCGCCTGCGCTGCTCGCCGTACGCGTGTACGGGCGCTGCGCGACGCGACCTCGGGCCGCTCGCTACGCCGCTCCCCCGCCATTTCCCGTCGCTGAGTAGAGAACCAACATGAATATTCTTATCGTCAACGGGCGCGTGGTGGACCCGGCTTCGAACCTCGACCGCCAGGCCGACATCGCGATTGCCGACGGCGTCGTGCAGGCCATCGGCGATGTCTCGCCCGAGTTCCGGCCCGAGCGCACGCTCGACGCCCAGGGCTGCCTCGTCGTGCCCGGCCTGGTCGACCTGGCGGCGCGGCTGCGCGAGCCCGGCTACGAGCACGAAGGCATGCTCGAGAGCGAGATGGGCGCGGCCGTTGCCGGCGGCGTCACCAGCCTGGTCTGCCCGCCCGACACCGACCCGGTGCTCGACGAGCCGGGGCTGGTCGAGATGCTCAAGTTCCGGGCCGAGAAGATGCAGCGCGCGCGCCTGTTCCCGCTCGGTGCGCTGACGCGCGGGCTGGCCGGCGAGGTGCTGACCGAGATGGCCGAGCTGACCGAGGCCGGCTGCATCGGCTTCGGCCAGGCCGAGGTGCCGCTGGGCAACACGCAGGTGCTGCAGCGTGCGCTGCAGTACGCGAGCACCTTCGGCTACACGGTGTGGCTGCGGCCGCAGGACCGCGACCTCGGCCGCGGCGTCGCCGCCAGCGGGCCGCTGGCGACGCGCCTCGGGCTGTCGGGCGTGTCGGTCGCGGCCGAGACCATCGCCATCTTCACCATCGTCGAGCTGATGCGCAGCACCGGCGCCCGGGTGCACCTGTGCCGCCTGTCGAGCGCGGCCGGGGTCGCGCAGGTGCGCGCGGCCAAGGCCGAGGGCCTGCCGATCAGCTGCGACGTCAGCATCAATTCGCTGCATCTGGCCGACACCGACATCGGTTTCTTCGACAGCCGCGCGCGCCTCAACCCGCCGCTGCGCCAGCAGCGCGACCGCGACGCGCTGTCGGCCGGACTGGCCGACGGCACCATCGACGCGCTGGTGTCCGACCACACGCCGGTGGAAGCCGATGCCAAGACGCTGCCCTTCGCCGAAAGCGAGCCCGGCGCGACCGGTCTCGAGCTGCTGCTGCCTCTGGCGCTGCTGTGGGGTGAGCAGAGCGGCGCCGGTCTGCGGCGCGCGATCGAGGTCGTGAGCGCCGCGCCGGCGCGGCTGCTGAACGCCGAAGGCGTGGGCCGGCTGGCCGCGGGAGGTGCGGCCGACCTCTGCGTGGTCGACCCGACGCACGAGTGGCTGGTGCGGCCCGAGACGCTCAAGAGCCAGGGCAAGCACACGCCCTTCGGCGACTACGCGATGCGCGGCCGAGCCCGTTTCACGCTCGTTGGCGGGCGGGTGGTGCACGGCTGATGCACGGCCTGTCCGCCAGCTTGAAGCTGCTGCGCGCGATCGCGCACGCGTTGGCCGGCTGGTGGACCATCCGGATCCGGTTTCCCCGGCTTTCGCCCGCGGAGCGCGAACAGCATGTCCAGCAATGGGCCGAGCGCATGCTGAACCTGATGGGCGTCCGCCTCACGGTGCTGGGCACACCGCCCACGCAGGGGCCGGTGCTGGTGGTGTCGAACCATCTGTCCTGGCTGGACATCCTGGCGATCCATGCGGCGCGCCATGTGCGCTTCGTTTCCAAGGCAGGGGTGGGCCAATGGCCGCTGATCGGCACCCTGTCGACCGGCGCCGGCACGCTCTACATCGAGCGCGAGCGCCGGCGCGATGCGGTGCGCGTGGTGCATCACATGACCGAGGCGCTGCGCGCAGGCGATGTGATCGCCGTCTTTCCCGAGGGCACCACCAGCGACGGCGGCGGCCTGCTGCCCTTCCACGCCAACCTGCTGCAGGCGGCGATCTCGGCCGGCGCGCCGGTGCAGCCGGCCGCGCTGCGCTTTGCCGATGCGACCAGCGGCGAAACCAGCCATGCGCCGCGCTACATCGGCGACGACAACCTGGTGAGCTCGCTGTGGGCCACGCTGAAGGCGCCGCCGCTGCTGGCGATCGTGCGATTCGGCGAGCCCCAGTCATCGCTGGGCCGCGATCGCCGCGTCTGGGCGAAGACCTTGCACACCGACGTCCAGGCGCTGCGCCGCGAACTGAGCTAGTGCTTTCGCCAAAAGTCAGTCGCGTGGCCTCCCGCGCGAGTTGTTGTTTGAGGGGGATTTCATGGGCGATTTGCACCAAGTGCTTATATCCATCAAGCGATCATGGCCTTATGCTGCCGCTGGCCTTCCTGCCCCCTGCAGGAGGCTTTCACTCGAAAAACTCTCTGAGGAACCCCATGAGCAAAATTCTCGCCATCATGATCGCCGGCCTCTTCGCCGCGGGCGCCCACGCGCAAGCCCCCAAGGGCGCCTCGTCGGAAAGTGCTCCGATCATGAACAGCAAGCCCCAGGAGCGCGCCGAAGCCAAGGTCGACGCCCGGCCGCAGGGCAACATCAAGCCCGTGGGCGGCGACACCCTGAACACGCCCGAGGGCGGTGCGATCGGCACCGGCAAGTCCGCCGCCGCGGGCCAGAAGCGCGAAGCCACGCGCAACGCCCGTCATCCGAACCGCAAGGTGAACCCGCAGGGCGGCACGCCGAACTGATCCGCCACCGGGCGCCGGAACGGGGCATGGCGCCGAGCGCGCCGTTGGCGCCCTAGCTCCGGCCGGAACCGGCTTGCAGCGGCGTCAGCGCCTTGCGAGCCTTGGTATGGGCGAGCGCGTCTTCACGCTCGCGGGCTGCGCCGCCGCTCCGTAGTCCTGCGGGCCCTCGATGCCGGGGATCCGGTCAGGCCCGGGCCAGCGAGGTTTCGCGACTGCGGTCGAGGTCCGCCAGAAGTTCCGGGGTCGTCATGAGGCGCATGGCGTCGACTTCGGAGGATTCGTCGCCGTGCGAGAGGAAGCGGAGCTTGAAAGTACCGATCGAGACTTCGTCGCCGCTGGCCAGGACGAACGACTGCACTTTGACGCTGTTGACGTAAACGCCGTTGCGGCTGCCGAGGTCGTGGATCGTTGCGAACGGACCGTCCATCGTGACGACGGCGTGTCGCCGGCTCACCTGCATCGAGTCGAGCGCAATGTCGTTGGTCGAAGCCCGACCGATGGTGGTTTCCCCCGTGAACAGGGCAACCTGCTTGGTCCTGGCGGGACCCTTCATCAGAATTAGTTTCGGCATGCGTCCCCAGCTCTCCGATATGTAACACATTATTGTTACATCAAACGGCGGGGCTGCCTGATCGGAAGCTGAACAACGGCCGCAAGCCGTTGCGATATTGCCTGGTGCCCTCGACAGGAATCGAACCTGTATCTGAGTCTTAGGAGGACCCCGTTCTATCCATTGAACTACGAGGACCAGAGCGACCGAACTTTACCAGTTCGCCCCGCCGTCCCTCCGTTCGACGGCCGGCGTAGCCAGGCCCGTGGGTGAAACACCGTGGAACCGGCTTTGCCGGGCCACTGGTGTTGCCCCCGGCAGGGGGTGGGCGCCCGACACGAAGTGCGGGCAACTTGGGGGCGAGCAACAGTGCCACCGTGGAACCGGCTTTGCCGGGCCACTGGTGTTGCCCCCGGCAGGGGGGTGCCCCGACACGCAGTGCGGGGCAACCTGGGGGCGAGCAACATCTAGTCGAACTGCACGGTGTAGATGAGGTCGATCGCGCTCTGCTGTCCCGCCTGCGCCCGCAGCGTGAGCCGCCGCGTCAGGTCGTAGAAGATGAACAGCGAGCCCAGCGTCCCGCCGAGGCTGTGCTCGTAGGTGATGTAGAAGTCCCGCGCGACGCGCTTGCCCACGGTGACCGCGGAATCGCGCACGTCGCCGCCGCTGCCCGGGCCCTTGAAGCCGATCTCGTCGAGGCCGAAGCGGCTCGCCAGTCCGCTGCCGCTGCCGCCGCCGAGGCCGCCGAGCAGCGCCAGCGCGGCCTGCTGCAGCAGCACCGACTCGCCGCCGCTGGTGGCCGAGGCGCGTCCCAGCACCAGCCAGGTGAGGGTCTCCTGGTCCGACAGCTGGGGCTCCGAATAGAGGCGCACGCGGGGCGACTGCGCGGTGCCGGTGATCGCGACGCCGGCGCGCTGCGAGATGTTCGGCCGGATCGCGAGGATGTCGAGCTGCGGGTTGTCGAAGGGGCCGTTGAAGCGTGCCACACCGGTCTCGATGTTGAGCGCCTGCCCGTAGGCGCGGTACTGGCCGGCGACGGTGCGGATCTCGCCGGTGATGCGCGGCGGGGCGTTCAACGCGGTGCTGCGGATGTCGAGCCGGCCCTCCAGCCGGGTCGTGATGCCGCGGCCCTGGACGGCGAAATCGGTGCCGAGATCGAACTTCACCGCGATGTCCGGCGGTTTCGCGGTCTGGGCCCGGGCGACTTCCGTCTGGTTTTCGGCCGCCCGGCGCTGCGCCTGCGCCGCGGCTTCCCGATCGATCGCCGCCGAGCGGATCACCACGTCGCTGCCCAGGCCGGGCGCGGTCTGGTCGGGCAGGATGATGACGGCGCGGTCGGTCTTCAGATCGCCGCGCACCGTGAACTGCCCGTCCGTGAGCCGGGCCTGCAGGTCGCCCGACAGCGTGACCTGGCGATCGGCGCGCACCAGCACGCGCAGGGCGCGCAACTGGGCCTGGACCGACATGCGGATGCCGGTTCCGGCGCCGGCGGCCGGCGCGGCGCCCCAGGCCAGTTCGCCGCGCGCCGAGATTGTGCCGCCGTCGCGCGCGGCCTCGCTGGCCGCGGTGCTGAGGTTCCCGCTCTGGCCAGGGATGCGCGTCTGGGCCCCGGTGCCGCCCTTGAGGGTGAATTCGCTGATCTCGACCCGGTTGCCCGCGAGCGTGGCCCGGAGCCGGCCGTCGCGCAGGTCCAGCCCCTCGACCAGCGCCCGCAGCGCCAGCTGGTCGGCCCCCAGGGTGCCGTTCCAGCGCGGGTCGCGGCGGCTGCCCGCGAGCGTGGCGTCGGCTTCCAGCGTGCCCGCCATCCGCCAGCCTGGCGGCGCCAGCATCGACCAGACGCCCAGGTTCGGCATCTTCGCCGTGACCCGTCCCGCGAGCGGCGCGTCGTCGCCCCACTGCCAGCCGCCCTGGCGCTGCTGCACCCGCGTGCTCGCCTCGACCCGGATCTCGCCGGCCCGTTCGCTGTCCCAGGCCAGGTTGGCGCGCACGGTGTCGCCTTCGGCGTCCAGCGTGAGCTCGGCGCGGCGCAGGCCGGCCGGCGTGCTGGTGCCGGGGCCGGCGGCGGCATCCATGGTGCGTTCGCTGGCCGTTCCCGTCCCATGGCTGTGGATGCGCGTGACCAGCGCGGCTTCGCCGGCCTGGACCCGGAGGTCGCCGCTCTCGCGCATCAGGCGGGCCTTCGCGCGCAGCGTGTCGCCGGCGTCGATGTCCCACTCGCCGTTGAACAGCAGGTCGCCGCTGAAGCCGACCTGCGCCAGCGTGTCGCCGTTGCCCAGCAGCTCCGCCCAGGCCATCGGCAAGCCCTGCAACCGGCCCCTGGACTGCAGGCGGTAGGCGCGCAGCGCCTCGCTGCCGGTGCGGCTGAAGCGCAGCGGCTGCCAGTCGATCTTCACCGTGCCGGGCACCGGGCCCTTGAGCGTCGCGGCCGCCGCGGAGGCTTCCACGTCGAGCCTCGGGCTGTCGCCCGGGACGGTGCGCACCTTGGCGCTGACCGGGCTGGCGAGTTCCAGTACCCACGGCTTGGCGTCGGGACGCGCGCTGTCGAGCGCCTGGACCCGCACGCTGGCCAGCGTCGCATTCCACTGGTTCCTGCGTTCGATGCCACCGCTGGCGCGGGTGTCGAGCGTGAGCTTGCGGCTGCCGCTGGTGGCTTCGCCCTTCAGGGCCAGCGTCGCCTGGGACAGACTGCCCGACAGCTCGGCGCGCACACCGCTCACGTTGACCGGGTCGCGGGGGGTGCCGGTCTCGGGCGGCGGCAGCTTCAGTTCGAGCTCGGGGACGGTCAGCGTGGCCTGCAGCGTCGGCTCGGCCGCGCCGCGCGGGGCCGGTTCGCCGGCGCTCTGCAGCCGTCGCTGGATCGCCTGCCAGCCCCCGCGCCAGCTGGCGTCGAGCCGGGCGTTGCCTTGCAGCGCCGCGCCGGCGAACAGGCCCTCGAGTTCGGGCAGCGCTTCGATCCAGTGCTGCAGCGCGGCCGCGTCCTCGACCCGGGCCTGGACTTCGCCGCCGCCCGTGGCCGGCGCGATGCGGCCATCGACCAGCGCCGTGGCGCCCGGCACGACCAGGTTCAGCCTGCCGCTGGCGGCCTCTTCGTCGACGCGCAGTTGCAGCCGGCCTTCGACGCTGGCGCGCTGGGCCTCGATGCGCAGGCTGCGCAGGTCGAGCACCTGGTCTTGCCACTGGCCCTTGGCGAGCGCGCGCTCCAGCCGCAGGCCCTGCAGGTCGCCTGCGGCGCCGGCGCCGCCCTCGGCCTGCAGCGCGAGGTCGAACTGCAGCGCTTGGCCGGCCTGCTCGGCCTGGATGCGGCCGCTCACCGGCGCGCCATCGAGCCGGGTGTGGAGCGCGCCGGGCTTCACGCCCCGCACGGTGGCCTTCGCCTGCCAGGGGGCCGGCGCGGGGCTCCAGCTGCCTTCGGCCTCGATGCGGCCGCCACCGGCGCGCAGGCTCGCCTGCGGCAGTGTCCAGGTGCTGCCGTCGAACCGGGCGCGGGCATCGAGCTGCTCGACCGGCAGCTTCGCCTCGTCCCAGGGACCCGGCAACGCGTTGCGGATCTGCGCGCTGGCCTGCCAGGCCTGCGCGCCGCCCGTGGCCGTGGCGTCGGGACCGGCCTCGATCTCGCCACTCAGCAGCGTGGCGGGTGCTTCCGGCCAGAGGCGCCCCAGGTCGACGTTCTGCAACGCGGCCTTGGCGTCGATCACGGGCTGCGGCTGCCAGGGTGCCAGGTTGGCCTGTAGCCGCGCCTGCATCGGCTTTTCCCCGCCTTCCTCGACGGGGTGGAGTTCGGCGGCCACCGCAAGGCGCGCATCCGCACCGGCCAGCGCGCCCTTGACGCTCGCCTCGGCCCGGACGTCGATGCTGCGGTCTTGCGCGAGCGGCGCGCGCACCCGGCCGTTCAGCGTGGCGTCGATCGCCATCGGCGCCGGCCCCTGCAGGCGAAGCTGTGCGTCGTAGTGGCCGTCGGCGATGTCGACGCCGGCGATCTCGAGCTGGTGGTGTGCGTCGGCGTAGCGGTAGCTGCCTTCGAGCTGGGTCGCCTGCAGGGCAGGGGGGCCGGCCCAGCGCAGTTCGTCGATCTTGAAAGGCAGGTCCACCGTCACCGGCAGAACGAGCTGTTCGATCGGCTCCACCGGCGTGCTCTCGGCTGGGGTGCGACGCTCGATCACCACCTGCGCCGCGTGCACCTCGCCGAGCTGCACCCGGCGCCGCAGCAACGGCGCCAGCTGCCAGCCGATGCGGGCATCCCTGACCTCGACGGCGAGGCTTTCGCTCTCCCAGCGCAGCCAGCCGATGCGCCCGCCGGCGCGCAACGATCCGGTCACCTCTCGGCTCTCCAGCGACTGACCGGCCGGCAGGTAGCGTGCCGTGCGCGCCAATGCGAAGGCCAGCGACTGGTCCGACCCCAGCCACCACCAGGCCCCTGCGCCCAGCAGAAGCACCAGCACCACCAGCCCGGTGACCCCCCACGCCAGCGCGCGCAAGGCGCGCTGGCCGCGCGAGCGCCGCACCGCCGGTGCGGGCATGGTTGCCGTGTGGTGGTCAGTCGTCATGAAGCAGGCGAGTTGGCATCTAGAACGTGAAGCCCAGACGCAGGTGGAGCCGGAATTCGTGCACCTGGATGCCGTAGGCCAGATCCATCTGCACCGGCCCGATCGGGCTGGCCCAGCGTGCGCCGACGCCCACCCCCACCTTCGCTGCCATTTCGGCGGGCCGGTCGGCCACTGCGCCGACATCGACGAACACGGCGCTGTCCCAGGCGGTCAGTTGGCCGTCGTAGACGAAGGGCCGTTGCCACTCGACGCTCGCCACGCCGAGGTAGCGCCCGGCGATGACCTGGCCGTCGGGCTTGACGGCGCCGATCGAACGGTAGCCGTAGCCGCGCACCGTGGTGTCGCCGCCGGTGAGGAAGTTCAGGGTCGACGGAATCTGGGCGCGGTCCGCGGCGTTCACCGCGCCGGCTTCGGCGCGCAGCTGGACGCGGGCACTGCGGGTCTGGGTTCGGTCGGCGTTGCTCACCGTGCCGGCCGGAATGAAGCCGGTCCAGCGCACGTAGGTGCGCGCGAAGGGCAGTTGCTCGCCGCTCAGCGTGTAGCCGGCGGCCAGTTCGAGCGCAACGCCCTGGCCGCTCGTCGGTGCCGCCGCGTTGTCGAAATAGCGGCCGGTCCAGCCCCAGTTGAGGCTCAGTGCCGAGGCCGATGGCGGTGGATTGAAACCGTGGTTCTGCGCATAGTCGTATTGCAGGAAGGCGCTGCGGTCGATGTGGTCGCCGGCCTTGCTGCGGCCGCCCCGCAGACGCCCGCTGTCGACCGTGAAGCTGCCCGACACCTCGCTCTTCAGCAGCGCCGACGAAAAGGAGCGCCAGCCGCTGTCGTCAGGGATCGCGCTCCACTCGGTGCCCAGCGATTGCGTGTCGCGGTCGAGCGTGAGCTTCGACACGGCGCGCCAGCCGAGCAGCGGCATGTCGTTGTGCGAGTGGTCGATCGACAGGCGAGCGCCGCTGTCGGTGGTGAAGCCGACGCCCAGCACCACCCGCTGCAGCGGCGCCTCGCGCACCTGGGCGATCACGGGCGCCGCGAGTGGGTCGGATTGGGTGTCGATCGTGAGGAACACCGAGTTGAAGTAGCCGCTGCTCGCCAGCCGTTGCTGGGCGTCGAGCAACTGCTGCTGGTCGTAGTCGGCGCCGGTGGGCACGCGCGCGAGCCGGCGCACGTCGTCGGCGGGGTAGCGCTGGCTGCCGTTCACCACCAGCGGCCCGAAGCGAAAGGCCGGGCCGGAGGCGTAGGTCGCGCTGAGCTTTGCCTCGCTGCGGTCGGCGTCGATGTCGGCCTGGCTCGTGAGAATGCTGCCCGTGGGATAGCGCCTGGCCGTCAGGCTGCGCAAGGCCGCGGCCTTGGCGTTGTCCCAGGCCTGCTGGTTGAACGGCTGGCCTGCGCGCAGCGCCCAGCCGGTTCGAATCGCATCGCGCTGCGACTCGGAGGCGGGGTCCTCCGCGATCGGCCCGCTGAAGCCGATCTGGACGTTGCTCACGTGCGTGATCGGGCCGGGCTCGACCGTGATCCTCACCTCCCGCGGCGCCTTGCCGCCGGGCGTCTCCCGGAGTTCGAGCGTGAGCGTCGGCGTGAAATAGCCGAGGGTGTTGAGCAGCTCCCGCGCATTGGCTTCGGCGGCGACCATCAGCCGCGAGATCTCGATGGCGCCGAGATCGTCGACCTCGCGAAAGCGCTGGATCTCCAGATGGCGCTCGAGGTAGTCGCGCACCATCTTCGGCGCCTGGACGTCGACCGTGAAGGCATCGCCGGCGGCCCGGCGTTCGCTCGCCACGGGGCTGGCGGTCGCGTCCGATTCTGCTGCGTCCTTCTGGGGCAACAGACTGCAACCTGGCAAAAAGAGAACGGCTGCAAACAACAACGCCGGCAACCACGCCGGCGCATACGATCGGACCACCCAAAGCATGCGGCGATTCTGACAGCATGCTCAAGGGCTCCAGGCGCCCTGAAGGCCGCCTTCGCTCAGCGCCGAACGGCCTTTCGCGCCAGCGACCACAGCAGCGGCGGCATGAGCATCCGGGCGATGGCCTTGGCCTGGTCGACCCGGTACCTCTGCATGAAGACGGTGCCGGCTTCGACGCCGTGCTGCTTGCCGGCGAGCGGGCTGCTGTAGTAATAGGCCGCCACCGAGCGGCGCGGGCGTCCGTCGGGCGCCTGCAGCGGCTGGGTATGGCCGTGGTAGCTGGCAGGGCCGTGCGGCAGCACGATCGTGCGGCCGAATTCGGGTTGCACGTTGCTGACGCAGCGCTTCTTGTTCTTGTCCCAGAGTTCCAGCGCCGAGCCCCAGGCGGGATCCCAGCCCTTGTTGAGGTAGGTGATGAAGACCATCTCGTTCTTCAGACCCAGGTGGGGATGGCGATTGAAGTCCCGATGGATGGCGAAGGTGGCTCCGGTCCGGCTCTCGTGCAGCCCGCCGCCGAACAGCTTGGGATCGGGCAGCAGATAGGGCACGCCGCTGATCGAGGACAGCCATTCGCTGAACCAGCCCGAATTGATGAGGTCGAAATAGAGTTGCGAGGCCGGGCCCAGCTGGACATTGAACCCTGAACGCCGAAGCAGTTCGTATCTGCTCTTGATGTCGACCCAGTTCTCCCGCGGCAGCAGGTCGAATTCTTCGGCCACGAGATCGAGCAACAGCGGATGAAAGATGCCGTCCAGGACCAGGTGCGGAAATGGCTTGGCGTCGCGCATCTGCTGGCGCAGGCTGTCGCGTCGCGCGGCAGAAAAAAGCGTGTGGTCGACGAGCTCGGCCAGCGGCAGACGCACTCCCCGGATGCAGAGATAGTCTTCTCGCGGCCCCAGCAGGGGAGCCAGCGACACCACCGGTATCGGTTTCGCATGAACCGGGATGTCGACGTGATGCGACAGCAAGGCAGACATGATCCCCTCCGAAATGTGGGGTGGACGTTTTTTGAATCTTTAAGTTTTAACTGTAACGTAAAGATTCGACGCCTGCACTTTTTTTACATGTCTGTTGGCGCTGCCGCGGCAGCCCGGCCCGGAGTGTGCTACTTCGAGAGCAGCCGCATGGCGTCCTCGAGGCCGCGCAGCGTCAACGGGTACATGCGGTGGGACACCAGCTGCTGCATCACGGCGATGCTCTGGCGGTACTGCCAGACGCCCTGAGGTTCGGGGTTGATCCAGGCGAACTTCGGGAAGGCGTGGGTCAGCCGCTGCATCCACTCGGCACCGGCCTCTTCGTTGTTGTATTCGACGCTGCCGCCCGGCTGAAGGATTTCGTACGGGCTCATGGTCGCGTCGCCGACGAAGATCAGCTTGTAGTCCTTGTTGTACTTGCGGATGATGTCCCAGGTCGCGAACTTCTCGGAGAAGCGGCGGCGGTTGTTCTTCCACATGAAGTCGTAGACGCAGTTGTGGAAGTAATAGAACTCCAGGTGCTTGAACTCGGTCTTGACGGCCGAGAACAGCTCCTCGACGCGCTGGATGTGCTCGTCCATCGTGCCGCCGACGTCCATCAGCAGCAGCACCTTCACGTTGTTGTGCCGCTCCGGCACCATCTTGATGTCGAGGTAGCCCGCATTCGCCGCGGTCGAGCGGATGGTGTCGTCCAGGTCCAGCTCTTCCTCGTGGCCCTCGCGCGCGAACTTGCGCAGGCGCCTGAGGGCGATCTTGATGTTGCGGGTGCCGAGTTCCTGGCTGTCGTCGTAGTCCTTGTAGGCGCGCTGGTCCCAGACCTTGACCGCGCTCTTGTTCTTGCCGGCGCCGCCGATGCGCACGCCCTGCGGGTTGTAGCCGCCGTGGCCGAAGGGCGAGGTGCCGCCGGTGCCGATCCACTTGTTGCCGCCCTCGTGGCGCTCCTTCTGCTCTTCGAAGCGCTTCTTGAGGGTCTCCATGAGCTCGTCCCAGCCCATCTTCTCGATCTTGGCCTTTTCCTCGGCCGTGAACTCGCGCTCGAGCGTCTTGCGCAGCCAGTCGAGCGGCACTTCCTTGGTGAAGTCGGCCAGCATCTCGACGCCCTTGAAGTAGGCGGCGAAGGCGCGGTCGAATTTGTCGTAGTGCTTCTCGTCCTTCACCAGCGCGGTGCGCGAGAGGTAGTAGAAGTCGTCGAGGCCGAAGGCGCCGTCGGAATTCGGGCCGACCACGTCGGCCTGCAGCGCCTCCAGCAGCGTCAGGTATTCCTTGACCGATACCGGCAGCTTGGCCGAACGCAGGGTGTAGAAAAAGTCGATCAGCATGGCGAATCACTCCCGGTCGGAAGCAGGGGTTCGGGGCTTGTCCAGCAGGTAGAGCAACTGCGCCCGCACTTCGGGCCATTCGCCCGAGCGCAGGCTGTACATCACGGTGTCGCGGATGGTGCCGTCGCGGCGCATCGCATGGCCGCGGATCACGCCGTCCCTGCGGGCGCCGAGCCGCTCGATTGCGCGCTGCGAGGCATGGTTGAAGTTGTCGGTGCGCCAGCCCACCACATGGCATCCCAGGGCGTCGAAGGCATGCGTGAGCATCAAGAGCTTGCAGGTGGTGTTGACGTGCGTGCGCTGGCAGCGCTTCGCATACCAGGTGTAGCCGATCTCGACCCGTTTCACTGCGGGCAGGATGTCGTGGAAACTGGTGCTGCCGAGCACCGTGCCGCTGGCTTCGTCGGTGACGGCGAAGGCGAAGCGGTTGCCGTCCTCGCGCATCTTCAGCGCCGCCACGATGTAGCCGCGCGTGTCCTCGGGCTCGGGCACCGAGGTCACTCGGAGGTTCCAGAGCTCGCCGTCGGCGGCCGCTGCGCGCAGGCCGTCCTCGTGGGCCAGCGACAG
Source organism: Variovorax sp. P1_G12 (assembly GCF_056405555.1). Lineage (NCBI taxonomy): Bacteria > Pseudomonadati > Pseudomonadota > Betaproteobacteria > Burkholderiales > Comamonadaceae > Variovorax > Variovorax sp. P1_G12. The sequence goes on from NZ_JBFUBW010000008.1 coordinate 163,064, forward strand.
CGGCACCAGCGCGATGCCGCGCGACCGCAACGTGGCAGGCTCGACGAATGCCATCCTCAACTCCTGGGGTTGCCGTACTTGCGCACGTACCAGGCGCGCGCGAGTTGGGCACCGGCGCCACCGCCGAGGCCGATCAGCAGGATGCCGAAGATCGCGTTATTGGTGTAGCCACCGGGGCCGAAGGCGTCGAGGCCCAGCAGCAGACCGATCCAGCGGCCGAGCAGCGCGCCGGCGACGAACAGCACCGCCTGCGCCACGCCGAACAGCATCAACTGCCTGGTCGGGTGCTTTCCAGCGTTCATCGGTTGTTGCGCTGCATGAACACGAGCTTCTCGAACAAGGTCACGTCCTGCTCGTTCTTGAGCAGCGCGCCGACCAGCGGCGGCACCGCGACCTTGTCGTCCTTGCTCTGCAGCGCCTCCAGCGGAATGTCCTCGGCCACCAGCAGCTTGAGCCAGTCGAGCAGTTCGGAGGTCGAGGGCTTCTTCTTGAGACCGGGCAGGTTGCGCACGTCGTAGAAGGTCTTCATGGCCGCGGTCAGGAGTTCCTGCTTGAGGCCCGGGAAGTGCACCGCGACGATGCTCTTCATCGTTTCCGCGTCGGGGAACTTGATGTAATGGAAGAAGCAGCGGCGCAGGAAGGCGTCGGGCAGCTCTTTCTCGTTGTTCGAGGTGATGAACACCACCGGCCGGTGCTTGGCGCGGATCAGCTCGCGCGTCTCGTAGCAGTAGAACTCCATGCGGTCGATCTCGCGCAAGAGATCGTTCGGGAATTCGATGTCGGCCTTGTCGATCTCGTCGATCAGGAGCGCCACCGGTTCGTCCGCAGTGAAGGCCTGCCACAGCACGCCCTTGACGATGTAGTTGTGGATGTCCTTCACGCGCTCGTCGCCGAGCTGCGAATCGCGCAGCCGGCTCACGGCGTCGTATTCGTACAGACCCTGCTGCGCCTTGGTGGTCGACTTGATGTGCCACTGCAGCAGCGGCAGGTTGAGGGCCTGGGCCACTTCCTCGGCCAGCATCGTCTTGCCGGTGCCGGGCTCGCCCTTGACGAGCAGGGGACGTTTGAGCGTGATGGCGGCATTGACCGCGAGCATCAGATCCTGAGTGGCAACGTAGTTGTCTGAACCCTTGAATTTCATGGAATGGCGTGGTGCGGAGGGTGGTTGAAAGAACACAACATCGATTCTTCGTCCGCGGGGGCCGCGAGGAGCCCCCATATAATCAAATGTTGATTTGAAACAAGTTTCTCCACGAGATTGTGCGCGCAAAATGAACAAGTTGTTGACCACGATGTTTGCCCTGGCTGTCGCCTGCGTGACGGTCTCGGCCCAGGCCCAGAAGATCACCGGCAATGCTGAAGCCGGGGCCAAGAAGACTGCGATGTGCGTGGGCTGCCACGGCATCATCGGCTACCAGGCGAGCTTTCCCGAGATCCACAAGGTGCCGATGATCGCGGGCCAGAGTTCCAGCTACATCGTCTCCGCGCTCACGCAGTACAAGGGCGGCGAGCGCAAGCACCCGACCATGCGCGCCATCGCCGACTCGCTGAGCGAGCAGGACATGGCCGACCTCGGCGCCTACTACGGCCAGCTCGGCCTGAAGGAGGGCGACGCGCCGCCGGCCACCGCCAAGGCGCCCAGCGACAAGGTCCAGGCCCTGATCTCGCGCGACAAGGACAACGCCTGCACCAAGTGCCATGGCGCCAACTTCAACACGCCCAACGACGGCACCGTGCCGAAGCTCGCGGGCCAGTACGCCGACTACCTCTATGTGGCGCTCAAGTCGTACAAGGCGCAGAACCATGCCCAGCTCGGCCGTTCGAACGGCGTGATGAGCGGACAGGCCAAGAAGTACACCAACCCCGAGATCAAGGAACTCGCCGCCTACATCAGCTCGCTGCCCGGCGAACTGAAGACGGTGCCGGAGTCGCGCTTCCACCACGCCGACTGAACGGCGCTGCGCCCCAGACAAAGCCCGCTTGCTGCGGGCTTTGTGCTTTCTGGCGCGGCCGCACGTGGGCCTCGGGGGCAACGACCCACACGCAGTGGGGGAGCGTGGGGGTCATCCAGGCCGGCGCCGGGCCGCCCCAAGGCGGCCTGCGGCCCCCTCGGGGGGCCGCGACCCACACGCAGTGGGGGAGCGTGGGGGCACCACTAGTCCCGCGTGGCGCGGCGCTGCACGCAGGCCACGTAGGCCTCGCCGTCGGGCGGGCGGCCGGCGCGCTGGCTCTCCCACATCATCTGGCCCAGGCACTCCATCGCTTCGTGGTGGGCGTCGAGCAGCGAGTCGCGGCGCGCTGCCAGCAGTTCGACCGCCTGGCGGATGCCGCGCGGCTGGTCGATCGAGCACTGCTCGCTGATCGACAGGTGCATCGACAGGTGCAGGAAGGGGTTCTCGCGCCCGTCCTTGCCGTCGTAGACGCGCGCCACCGCGGCGTCGGCGTCGGCCAGGTCGGCGTGGTATTCGGGGTGCTCGTCGATCCAGCGGCTGGCGATGATCTCGAGCGCTTCCATCGGCTCGCCGCGGCGGCTCTTGGCGAAGACGTCGCAAAAGAAGCGACGCACTTCCTCTTGGGAGGGATTGAACATCCGCCAAGATTAGCACCGGCCCCACAGGCGGCGCCGGGCCGCTACATTGCTGAGCCATGGACCGCCTCGAAAACATAGAGACATTCGTTCGCGTCGCGCAGACCCAGAGCTTCGCCGAGGCCGCGCGGCAGATGCGGGTGTCCAAGTCGGTGGTCACCAGCCGCGTGAAGCAGCTCGAGGACCATGTCGGCGCGCCGCTGTTCCACCGCAGCACGCGCGTGGTGCGGCTCAGCGACGTCGGCCAGGCCTTCCTGCGCGACTGCACCGAGCTGGTCGGCCGGGCCAACGACATCATGGACCAGATGCGCGACGCCAGGGCCGGGCCCACCGGCACGCTGCGCATCCATGCGCTCACCGGCTTCGTGCTCGGCCACTTCGCGGCGCTGCTGCGCGCCTTCCAGGTCAGCTTTCCGGACATCCATCTGGAGCTGATCGTGAGCGATGCGGTGGTGGATCCGGTCAAGGCGGGCGTGGATTGCGCGCTGCAGATCTTCCCGGCGGCTTCCACCGAACTGGTGTCGAGGCCGCTGTTCCCGGTGCGCCGCGTGTTCTGCGCCACGCCCGAGTACCTGGCCGCGCACGGCATGCCCCAGAGCCCGCGCGACCTGCACAAGCACGCGCTGGGCCTCTATTCGGGCTACCCGACACGCGACCGCTGGACCTTTCACCATGGCGGCGAACAGGTGACGATCTACATGAGCGCCGCCTTGCTCACCAACAGCGTCCACCTGCTGCGCGAGTACGCGCTGGAGCACGCCGGCATCGTCTGCCTGCCGACGCTGGTGGCGGGCGACGCCATCCTGCGCGGCGACCTGCAGGTCGTGCTGCCGGAGCACCAGCTGTCCTCGTTCTCCTTGAGCGCGGTCTATGCGGGCACCTCGCGCAACGCGTTCAAGCTCCGACTCTTCATCGAGCACATCACGGCGGCCTTCGCGAAGGTGCCGCCCTGGGACGCCGCGATGATCGAGCGAGGGATGCTGCCGCCGGGACTGATCGCCGACGGCTAGGCGATCGCGGGTAAACCCTGCGCATTGACCGGAATCGCCGAACAATGCGGCCCGCATTTGAGGCCTACCGGAGCGGCCCGCCGTTTCCTACAGTCCATTCATCGCAGTCCATCGCTGCACTGTTTGGCACTTCAGGAGACACACCATGACCGCTGCCTACCAGACCCGCTTCGGGTCCCTCCAGCACTTCGAGAAGGGCCACGTCGAGCCGATCGCCGACGACGTGCGCCACTATGCGTTTTCCAACTGCTTCGAGATTGCGAGCAAGAGCAGTCCCTACGAGAAGGTGGTGTTCGGCCAGAACCAGATCTACGTGCTGGAGACGCTGCGCGCCGAAGGCACGTCGCCCTGGTACACCAGCGCGCACGACGAGTTCGCGCTGGTGATGGATGGCGAGGTCGAGGTGCACCTGGTCCAGCTCGACGCCAGCCAGACCGTGGCCGACGCAGAGAAGAACGGCGCCGTGCTCGTGAAGGGTGAACCCAAGGGCCCGAAGATGGGCTGGATGAAGCTCTCGCGCGGCCACCAGGGCCTGCTGCCGAAGAACACGGCCTACCAGTTCCGCACCGCCGGCGCGCCCGGCGTGATCGTGCTGCAGACCTGCAAGGGCGATCTTTCCGTCGAGAAGTGGGCAGACATCTGCCAGTCGCATTGAGCCGCCGAGGAGCACCGCCATGAACGCACCCGCAGAACTCGCCAAGGTCATCGCGTCGCAACCCGACGCCACGCTCGGCTACAAGGATTTTTCGCTCGGCAGCTTCGGCTTCCGGCGCGACGAGTATTTCGCCCACATCACCTGGAAGACCCGCGACGGCCGGCCGATGAGCCACACGCTGGACGTCGGCAACTACCTGCGCGCCCTGATGCGCGACGTCGCCTGGGGCTTCTTCTACGGCTGGGTCAACTTCGACGACGTGATCGGCACCGTCAACCACTACCAGTCGGTCGACCTCTATGCCGGCAGCTTCAACGGCACGATGAAGGAGGCCGGCATCGACCTGCTCGAGAACTTCCCGACCGCGCAGATCCGCGCCACCTTCGAGGCCATGCTCGACGACTGGACCAACGAGAGCTTCGACCCGTTCGCAGCGCCGCAAGAGACCGGCTCGCCCTACGGCCGCAAGAAGGGCAACAACACGGCCAAGATCACCCGGGCGCGCGAGCTGGCGACCCGCTGCGTCGGCCTGAAGGGCGACCTCGACCTGCGCAGCGACGCGCGCGGCGCGCCGATCAACCGCGCCTTCGCCGACGTGCCGCAGGGCGAGCCCGAGCTGCATCCCGAGCCCGGCTTCGAGAACGACGTGCATGCCTTCAACCTGTTCGGCTTCCTGAGCCGCTCGCAGGTGACGTGGAATCCGAGCTTCACTTCGGTCGTCAAACACAGCTACATGTGCCCGACCACCGAGGAGCACATCCTGCCGATCATCCACGGCAACGACCGCGTCGAGTGGTTCTTCCAGATGACCGACGAGATCCACTGGGACTGCGGCGACAAGAACACCGGCCGGCCGATGGCGCGCGTGATCATGAAGGCCGGCGACATGGCCGCGATGCCCGCCTATTGCCGCCATCAGGGCTTCAGCCCCAAGCGCTCGATGCTGCTGGTCTGGGAGAACGGCTCGCCCAGCCTGGTCTACGAGATCCAGAAGGGCGAGAGCCCCGAGATCCCGGTTCAGTTCTAGGACATGGGCGAAGGCTGCGCGGGAGGCCGCGCAGCCCTCGCCACGAGGAGACGACGCGTGTGGCAAGCCGCGACCGGCCCCGTGCCGGTGCGGCGTCGCGCCGCGCACGGCCCGCACCGCTTCAGGCGAAGAAGGAGACACACCATGGCACTCACCCGTCAAACCATGACCGACGAGCAACGCAAGTCGGTGGCGCTCGAATACCTCAAGGCCTACGACAACGGCGGCGTCACCTCCACCGGCGGCTCGATCCTCGACCTGTTCGCGGATGACGCGCAGGTGTACTTCCCCAAATGGGGCCTGGCGAACGGCAAGGAACAGATCGGCAAGCTGTTCGGCGACGTGGGTAGCCGCGGCAAGTCCATCCGGCACGACTACGCGGGCTTCAACTGGATCTTCACGGGCACCGATCTGTTCGCCTGCGAAGGCACGAGCTTCGGCGAGCACGCCGACGGCCCGTGGCGCGCCGGCGTGCCCGAGTGGGGCGCAGGCCGCTGGTGCGACGTCTTCGAGATCCGCGACTTCCTGATTCAGCGCTGCTTCATCTACCTCGACCCGGACTACGCCGGCAAGGACACCGCCCGCTACCCATGGCTGAAATGACACCCCCCCAGGTTGGCTCACTTCGTGTAGCCGCCCACCCCCTTCCAGGGGGCAACACCAGCGGCCCGGCAAAGCCGGTTCCGCGGTGTTCCTGAACTTGCAGTCAAAGCTGGAGATCCTCATATGACCCTCGCAGACATCCAGCAGGCCGCCGGCCTGAAGACGCCCATCCGCCACCAGCTCTTCATCGACGGCCGCTTCGTCGACGCGGAGTCGGGCGAGACGCTCGCCACGCTGAACCCGCACGACAACTCGACCATCGCCGACGTGGCGCTGGCGGGCAAGGCCGACGTCGACCGCGCGGTGGCCGCGGCGAAGCGTGCCTTTCCGGCCTGGAGCCGCATGGCGGCAGCCGACCGCGGCCGCATCCTGCTCAAGCTCGCCGATCTCATCGAGGCCAACACCGAGGATCTGGCCCGCCTCGAGTCGCTCGACACCGGGCACCCGATCCGTGATTCGCGCAAGCTCGACGTGCCGCGCACCGCGGCCTGCTTCCGCTACTTCGGCGGCATGGCCGACAAGTTCCAGGGCGAGACGATTCCCGTCGAGGCCGGCTTCCTCAACTACACGCTGCGCGAGCCGGTCGGCATCGTCGGCCAGGTGGTGCCGTGGAACTTCCCGCTGATGTTCACGAGCTGGAAGATGGGGCCCGCGCTCGCGGCCGGCAATTGCATCGTGATGAAGCCGGCCGAGATCACGCCGCTGAGCTCGCTCAGGATCGTCGAGCTCATGGCCGAGGCCGGCATGCCCGACGGCGTGGTCAACATGGTGCCCGGCCTCGGCAGCGTCGTGGGCCAGTACATCGCCGAGCACCCCGAGATCGCGAAGATCGCCTTCACCGGCAGCACCGCGACCGGCCGGCGCGTGGTGCAGGCCAGCGCCGGCAACCTCAAAAAGGTGCAGCTCGAGCTCGGCGGCAAGGGGCCCAACATCGTGTTCGAGGACGCCTTCCTGCCGGCCGCCGTCAACGGCAGCGCCTGGGCCATCTTCCACAACCAGGGGCAGGCCTGCATCGCGGGCTCGCGGCTGATGCTGCACGAGAAGATCGCCGACGCCTTCCTCGAGCAGTTCATCCCGCTGGCGCAGTCGATCAGGCTCGGCAACCCGATCGACGACGCGACCGAGATGGGCCCGCTCACGAGCGCGCAGCACCGCGAGCGCGTGCTGAGCTATGTCGAGGTGGCCAAGGGCGAGGGCGGCGAAGTGCTGGCGGGCGGCCGGTCGCCGGGCGGCGACCTGGCGCGCGGCTGCTATGTCGAGCCGACGGTGGTGCGCGCGAAGTCGTTTCGCGACCGTGTCGCGCAGGAAGAGGTGTTCGGTCCCTTCGTCACGGTGCTCACCTTCAAGAACGACGAGGAGGCGATGGAGATCGCCAACGGCACCGATTACGGCCTGGGCAGCGGCCTGTGGACCCGCGACCTGCAGCGGGCCCACCGCGTCGCGCGCGACCTGCACGCGGGCATGGTCTGGATCAACAGCTACAAGCGCGTGAACCCCGGCTCGCCCTTCGGCGGTGTCGGCCAGAGCGGCTATGGGCGCGAAATGGGCTTCGATGCGATGCGCGAGTACACGCAGGTCAAGAGCGTGTGGGTGAACATCGACGCCCAGATTCCACCGCACTTCGTGCGCTGAACACCATGCGTGACTTCGTCTACACCAGCCATCCCCAGCGCGTCGTGTTCGGTGCCGGCTCGCTGCGGCACCTGGCGCGCGAGATCGAGGCGCTGGGCGCGCGGCGCGCGCTCGTGCTCTCGACGCCGGGGCAGCGCGGACAGGCCGAGCGCGTGGCCGACATGCTCGGCGTGCGGGCGGCCGGCATCTTCGACCGCGCCGTGATGCACGTGCCGATCGAGACCGCGCGCGAAGCCCGCGAGGTCGCGCGGCGGCTGGGTGCCGACTGCGCCGTGGCCATCGGCGGCGGCTCGACCACCGGGCTGGGCAAGGCCATCGCGCTCGATTCGGGCTTGCCGATCCTTGCGATCCCGACCACCTACGCCGGCAGCGAGATGACGCCGATCTACGGCCTCACCGAAGCCGGCCTCAAGAAGACCGGCAAGGACCCGCGGGTGCTGCCGCGCACCGTGATCTACGACCCCGAGCTGTCGCGCGGCCTGCCCGCGGGCCTCAGCGTGACCAGCGGCATCAATGCGATCGCGCATGCGGCCGAGGGGCTCTATGCGCAGGACAGCAACCCGGTGATGGACCTGATGGCACAGGAAGGCATCGCCGCGATCGCGCGCGCCCTGCCGGCGATCCGGCGGCAGCCCGGGGACATCGAGGCGCGCGCCGACGCGCTCTATGGCGCCTGGCTCTGCGGCAGCGTGCTCGGCGGCGTCGGCATGGCGCTGCACCACAAGCTCTGCCACACGCTGGGCGGCAGCTTCAACCTGCCGCATGCCGAGGTGCACACCGTGGTGCTGCCGCATGCCATCGCCTTCAATGCCGAGGCGGCGCCGCGTGCGATGGAGCGCATCGCGCGCGCGCTAGGCACCGCTTCCGCGGCGCAGGGGCTCTACGCGCTCGCACGCGACAACGCGGCACCCGTTGCGCTCAGGGACATCGGCATGCGCGCCGAGGACCTCGACCGTGCGGCCGATCTTGCGGTGAGCAACCCCTACTGGAACCCGAGGCCCTTCGGGCCGGCCGCGCGCGACGCGATCCGCGCGCTGCTCCAACGCGCGTTCGACGGCGACCCGCCCGGCTGACGCTGCCGGCGATTCCTTGTGCAGGAAGAGAAAGAAAAGGAGACAACCATGACATTCAATCGCAGGCAGTTCACCCAGGCCGCGGCCGCACTGGCCGCCGCCGGCGCCGCGCCGCGGGTCTTCGCGGCCGACACGCTCAAGATCGGCTACGTGTCGCCGCAGACCGGCCCGCTCGCGCCGTTCGGCGAAGCGGACAAGTGGGTCATCGACCAGATGAAGATCGCCTTCAAGGACGGCATCGGCGTCGGCGGCAAGAAATACGCGGTGCAGATCGTGCTGAAGGACAGCCAGTCGAACCCGAACCGCGCGGGCGAAGTCGCCAATGACCTGATCCTCAAGGACAAGGTCGCGCTGGTGCTCACCGCCGGCACGCCCGAGACCGCCAATCCGGTGAGCGACGCCTGCGAGCTCAACGAGGTGCCCTGCATCTCCAGCGTGGTGCCATGGCAGCCCTGGTTCTTCGGCCGCAAGGGCGATCCGGCCAAGGGCTTCGCGTGGACCTACCACCTGTTCTGGGGCCTGGAAGACGTGATCGCGAACTTCACCAACGGCTGGAAGACGATCCCGACCAACAAGAAGGTCGGCGGCCTCTTCCCCAACGACGGCGACGGCAACGCCTGGGGCGACAAGGAACTCGGCTTCCCGAAGCCGCTCTCGCAGATGGGTTTCACGCTGGTCGACCCGGGCCGCTTCCAGAACGGCACGCAGGACTTCAGCGCCCAGATCGCGGCCTTCAAGAAGGACGGCGTGGAGATCGTCACCGGCGTCGTGATCCCGCCCGATGCCAAGACCTTCCTGACGCAGGCGCGGCAGCAGGGCTTCAGGCCGAAGATCATCACGCTCGGCAAGGCGCTGCTGTTCCCGGGCGCCATCGATGCGCTGGGCGAACTCGGCGACGGCCTGTCGACCGAAGTCTGGTGGAGCCCTTCGCATCCCTTCACCTCGAGCCTGACGAAGCAGAGCGCGAAGGCACTGGCCGAGGCCTACGAGACCGGCGCGAAGAAGCAGTGGACGCAGCCGATCGGCTTTGCGCATGCCCTGTTCGAGGTGGCCGCAGACGCGCTGTCGCGGGCCAAGTCGTCCAAGGCGCCGGATGTGCGCGATGCGGTGGCCGCGACGTCGCTCGCGACCGTGGTCGGGCCGGTCAAGTGGGGCGGCCAGGGTCCCTTCAAGAACGTCAGCAAGACGCCGCTGGTGCTGGGCCAATGGGGCAAAGGCAAGGAGTACAAGTACGAGCTCACCATCGTGAGCAACGAGGCCGCGCCGGACATCCCCGTCGGTGGCGCGCTCAGGCCGATGCCGGGCTGAACGCGATGACCCTGCTCGCGCTTCACGCCGTCAGCAAGTCCTACGGCGCGCTCAAGGTCACCGACGGCATCACGCTCGCGGTGACCGAGGGCGAGACCCTGGGCATCCTCGGGCCGAACGGCGCCGGCAAGACCACGCTGTTCAACCTGATCTCGGGCGACGTGCGGGTGGATGCGGGCAGGGTGGAGTACGAGGGGCGCGACGTGACCACGCTCAAGCCGCACCAGCGCTGCCACGCGGGCATCGGCCGCAGCTACCAGGTGCCGCAGCCCTTCGGCCACATGAGCGTGTTCGAGAACCTGGTGACCGCGGCCTGCTTCGGCGCGCAGGAGCGCGAGCAGGAAGCCTGGCAGACCGCGCACGAAGTCCTCGCGCAGACCGGGCTGATGGCGCGGGCGAACCAGCCGGCCGGTGGCCTCACCCTGCTCGACCGCAAGCGCCTCGAACTGGCCCGCGCGCTCGCCACGCGGCCGAAGCTGCTGCTGCTCGACGAGATCGCGGGCGGGCTGACCGAGCCCGAGGCGCGCCAGCTGGTCGAGGAGTTGCAGCAGATCAAGGCGCGCGGCGTCACGATGATCTGGATCGAGCACGTGGTGCATGCGCTGCTGTCGCTGGCCGACCGGCTGTTCGTCATCAACTTCGGGCAGAAGCTGGCCGAGGGCGGCCCGCGCGCGGTGATGAACGATCCCGAAGTGCGGCGGGTGTACATGGGGATGGAGATATGACGGCACTGCTTTGCGCCGAGGGCCTCCAGGCTTTCTACGGCGATGCCCAGGCCCTGTTCGGCATCGACTTCGAGCTGCACCCCGGCGAGCTGCTGGCGATCATCGGCGCCAACGGGGCCGGCAAGTCGACCTTCCTGAAGTGCCTGACCGGCCTGGTGCGCGCGCCGCGCGAGGCGATCCGGTTCAAGGGCGAGGCGATCGGCGGGTTGCCGCCCGGCGAGATCGTGCGGCACGGCCTGGCGATGGTGCCCGAGGGCCGGCGCCTGTTCGCCAGCCTCAGCGTCGAGGAGAACCTGTTGATGGGCGCTGCGAGCGGCCGTGCCGGCCCCTGGAACCTGCAGCGGCTGTACGAGATGTTCCCGATCCTTGCGCAGAAGCGGCGCGAGCCCGCGATGGCGCTGTCGGGCGGCCAGCAGCAGATGGTGGCGCTGGGCCGCGCCCTCATGAGCAACCCCGAGGTGCTGCTGTGCGACGAGCTCTCGCTGGGCCTGGCGCCGATCGTGATCCGCGAGATCTATGCCGCCATGCCGCGCATCACGTCCGAGGGCATGACGGTCGTGATCGTCGAGCAGGACGTGGGCATGGCCCAGCAGGTCTCGCAGCGCGTGTACTGCCTGCAGGAGGGGCGGGTGTCGCTGACCGGGCGCTCCCGCGAGCTCACGCGCGAGCAGATCTCGCAGGCGTACTTCGGCCTCGAGACGCACGCGGAGGCGGCCGCGCCATGATCGAGACCCTGATCCAGGGCCTGCTGCTCGGCGGCCTCTACACGCTGTTCGCGCTCGGCCTGTCGCTGATGTTCGGCGTGATGCGCCTGACCAATGTCGCGCAGGGCGACTTCATCATCCTGGCGGCCTTCGCCGCCATCGCCGGCGTCTCGCTGACCGGCAGCGCGCCGATCTGGGTGGTGCTGGCGGTGCTGCCGATCGCGTTCGGCTTCGGCTACCTGCTGCAGCGCCACGTGCTCAACCGCACGCTGGGCAAGGATCCGCTGCCCTCGCTGGTCGTGACCTTCGGCCTTTCGATCGTGATCCAGAACCTTCTGCTGGAGCTGTTCTCGGCCGATCCGCGCGCCCTCGAGATCGGTCCGCTGGCCACCCGGTCGCTGCAGCTCACCGATTCGCTGGCGGTCGGCGTGCTTCCGCTGGTCGTGCTGGCCGTCGCGCTGGCGGCCACGGCGGCGATGCAATGGATGTTCGCGCGCACGCCGCTGGGCCGGACCTTCCGCGCCGTCTCGGACGATCGCGAGATCGCCGAGCTGATGGGGCTCAAGGCGAACCAGGTCTACGCGCTGGCCACCGGCATCGCCTTCGTGCTGATCGCGATCGCCGGTGCGCTGCAGGGCATGCGTACCACGGTGTCGCCATCGGACGGGCCGCTCCTGCTGCTGTTTGCCTTCGAGGCGGTGATCATCGGCGGCATGGGCTCGTTCTGGGGCACGCTGGCCGGCGCGATGATCCTCGGCATCACGCAGCAGATCGGCTTCCGGCTCGATCCGGGCTGGGGCATCTGGATGGGCCACCTGGTCTTCCTGGGGGTGCTCGTGCTGCGGCCGCAAGGCCTTTTCCCCAAGACGCGTGGCTGAGGCCCGCAACCATGGAACCGGTCATGACGAACAAGACTTTCGACGTGGTGCGCAGCACCCCTGCGAGCCGCTCGGCGCTGTGGGCTGCGGGCGCGCTGGTGGTGCTGGCGGCCAGCCTGCCGTTCTGGGGCGAGTCGAGCTGGATGCGCGAATTCGTCGAGATCGCCTGCTACTTCATCTTCGCGATGATGTGGAACCTGCTGGCGGGCTACGGCGGCATGGTGAGCATCGGGCAGCAGGCCTTCTTCGGCTTCGGCGGCTACGTGATGCTGATGCTCGGCAACTTCGCGGGGCTGAATCCCTTCCTCGCGATTCCGTTGGGCGCACTGGCGGCGGGCGTGATCGCGGTGCCGGTGTCCTTCGTCGCCTTCCGCCTCTCGGGCGGCTACTTCGCCATCGGCACCTGGGTGATCGCCGAAGTGTTCCGGCTGAGCTTCGCCAACGTGTCGGCGGTCGGCGGCGGCTCGGGCACCACGCTCACGGCCCTGCGCGGCATCGAGCGCGCGACGCGCGAGAGCGTCACCTACTGGATGGCGCTGGCCTGCGTGGTGGCGGCGATCGCGCTGGTCTACCTGTTCCTGCGCAGCAAGCGCGGGCTGGCGCTGCTGGCGATCCGCGACAACGAGGTCGCGGCGGAGTCGCAGGGGATCCCGGTCGTGCGCATGAAGCTCGCGGTGTACGTGGTCGCGGCCTTCGGCGCCGGCCTGGCGGGCGCGCTGTACTTCGTGGGCAACCTGCGCATCAGCCCCGACGCGGCCTTCAGTGTCAACTGGACGGCGTTCGCGATCTTCATGGTGGTGATCGGCGGCATCGGCCGCATCGAAGGACCGATGCTCGGCGCCCTGATCTTCTGGGCGCTCAACAAGTTTCTGAGCGACTACGGCACCTGGTATCTGCTCGGGCTCGGCCTGCTCGCGATCCTGGTCACCATCTTCTTCAAGCAGGGCCTGTGGGGTTTCGCCCAGCAGCGCTGGGGCTGGTCGCTGTTTCCCACGCAGCGCCGGCTGTCGGCGCACCCGGTGGCCCCGAAGCGCTCGCTGCCCGCCGCACGTCCCCCCGAACTGGAGCTCCATCCCCATGCGAAACATCAATGAACACACCATCACTGCCGCCGTGCTCGACCGCATGGCGGGCTGCGAAGACCCGCGGCTCAAGGAGGTGCTCTCGGCGCTGGTGCGCCACCTGCACGACTTCGCGCGCGAGGTGAAACTGACCGAAGCCGAGTGGGCGGCCGGCATCGAGTTCCTGACCGCGACGGGTCAGAAGTGCAGCGACAAGCGGCAGGAGTTCATCCTGCTGTCGGACACGCTGGGCCTGTCGATGCTCACGGTGGCGCTCAATCATGCGAAGAGCGCGCAGGCCACCGAAGCGACCGTGTTCGGCCCCTTCCATGTACAGGGGGCGCCGCGTCTCGCGCTCGGCGACGACATCTCGGGTGGCGCCAAGGGCGAGCCGCTGTTCGTGCAGGCCACCGTGCGCGGCCGCGACGGCGAGCCCGTCGCCGATGCCGAGGTCGATGTCTGGGAGGCCGACGCCGAGGGTTTCTACGACGTGCAGCGGGCTGGGCTGGACCGGCCGCAGGGCCGGGCCGTCTTCCGCACCGATGCCGAGGGCCGGCTGTGGTTCCGCGGCGTGATGCCGGTGGCCTATCCGATTCCGACCGACGGTCCGGTGGGCGCGATGCTGCGGGTGACCAGGCGCCATCCCTGGCGGCCCGCACACGTTCATTTCATGATCGAGGCGCCGGGCTACGAGACGCTGATCACGCACGTGTTTCGCGATGGCGATCGCTACCTCGACAGTGACGCGGTCTTCGGCGTGCGCAGCTCGCTGATCGGCGACTTCGCATCGCACCCCGAGGGCGGCACCGCGCCGGACGGCAGCCTGCAGACCCGGCCGTTTCACACGCTGGCCTTCGACTTCGTGCTGGAGCCCGCCACGAACCCCTGAGCTGTGGCCATAATCGCCGATGCAAAGCCACAGCCCGTCGCCCCCTCCGACCGAGGCGCTCGCGCCGCACACGCCGCTGCCCGCCTACTACGGGGACGAGGCCGAGCACCAGCAGTTCCTGCTCCGCATCTTCGACGACACCGCGCCCGACTACGACCGCATCGAGCGGGTGCTCGCGCTCGGCTCGGGGCCGTGGTATCGGCGCAAGGCGCTGGAGCGGGCCGGTCTGGTGGCCGGCGCGCAGGTGCTCGACGTCGGCATCGGCACCGGGCTGGTCGCGCGCGAGGCGCTCACGCTGATCGGCCCGCGCGGGTTGCTGGTGGGGGTCGACCCCAGCCCCGGGATGATGGGGCAGGTCACGCTGCCCGGTGTCGAACTGGTTCGCGGCCGGGCCGAGGCGCTGCCGCGGCCCGACGCCAGCAGCGACTTCATCAGCATGGGCTATGCGCTGCGCCACATCGCCGACGTGAACGCCGCCTTCGCCGAGTTCTTCCGGGTGCTGCGGCCGGGCGGCCGGCTGCTGGTGCTCGAGATCAGCAAGCCTGCGGGGCGAACCGGCACGGCCGTGCTGAAGGCCTACATGCGCGGCGTGGTGCCGTTGATCGCCCGCGTGGTGGCACAGGGCCATGACACGGCCGAACTCTGGCGCTACTACTGGGACACGATCGAAGCCTGCATCGCGCCGGAGTCGGTGCTGGCGGCGCTGCGTGCCGCCGGCTTCGAAGGGGTGAAGCGGCACACCGAACTCGGCATCTTCTCCGAGTACAGCGCGATCAAGCCGCCGGCCTGAGGGTCGGCGCGGCCGGCCGGAATGCGGCCAGAATCAGGCTCCCCAACCCAGCCTCCGGCACCCGGCATGAAGTCACCCGCACCGTTCGTCCTGCCCTCCCGCCGCCGCTTGCTGTACTGGATCCTGGGGGTCGCCGTCCTCACCGCCCTGGGCTGGGCGGTCGTGCGCTACGTCAGCCCGGCGCCGCCGCGATCGCTCGTGATGAGCACCGGCCCGGCCGACGGCGCCTACCACCACTTCGGCGAGCGCTATCAGGAGATCCTGCGCGCCAACGGCATACGGCTCGACCTGCGCACGTCGAGCGGCGGCGTCGAGAATCTGCAGCGGCTCAACGACGGCACGGTGTCCGTCGGCTTCGTGCAGGGCGGCATCGGCCTGCTGGCGCAGGATCCCGACGCCCCGCCCGAGTCGACGCCGTTGCGCTCGCTGGCCACCGTCGCCTTCGAACCGGTCTGGATCTTCACCCACACCCTCGACCTGACAAAGGGGCTGGGACCCCTGGCCGGCAGGCGCATCGCCATCGGTGTCCCGGGCAGCGGCAACCACAAGGTCGCGACCGAACTGCTGGCGGCTTACGGCGTGGTCCCCAACGGCCCGCAGGGCACGACCTTCGTGAGCGAAGGCGGCATGGCGGCGGCGGACCTGCTCGCCGGCCGCCAGGTCGATGCCGCGATCATCATCGCCGCGGCGCAGGCCCCGGCGGTGCAGAAGCTGCTCGCGGACGACCGCGTGCGGCTGGCTTCGCTAGACCATGTGGATGGCCTGGCGCGGCGCTTTCCGTACTTCCAGCCCGTGACCCTCAAGCGCGGCTCGGTCGATCCGAGGCGCGACCTGCCGCCCCAGGACATCCACCTGCTTGCCACCACCGCCAACCTGGTGGTGCGCGACGAACTGCATCCGGCGCTGGCCTACCTGCTGCTCGAGGCGGCGCGGCAGGTGCACCGGCAGCCCAGCATCATCGACCGGCCCGGCGATTTCCCGAGTCCCATCGGCACCGATTTCCCGCTCGCGTCCGAAGCCGAGCGCTACTTCAAGAATGGCCGGCCGTTCCTGCAGAGCTACCTGCCCTTCTGGGCCGCGAACTATGTGCAGCGCCTGCTGCTGCTGCTGGTGCCGCTGGCGGCGATCCTGCTGCCGTTGGTCCGCGTGCTGCCCGAACTCATCGCCTGGCGCCGCCAGAGCGTGCTGTACCGCCGCTACGGCGAACTGAAGTTCCTCGAGCAGGACCTGGCCTCGCGCAAGCTCGATGACCAGGAGCGGCTGGAGGCCCGGGCGAAGCTCGACCGGATCGAGGACGAGGTCGTCCGGACCAAGTTCCCGCTCGATTTCACGGACCGGGTCTACACGCTGCGCCAGCATGTGGACTACGTGCGCGCGCAGTTGCAGCGGCAGGCAGAGAGCAAGGGCGGCTAGGGCCTACAGCAGGCGCGAGATCTCCCGCGCCGAGGCCAGCAGTGCCGGCAGCATCGTGTCCTGCATCACCTTGGCGCTGGTGCGGTTGGCCTGGCCGCTGATGTTGAGCGCGGCCACGGTGCGGCCCGCACGATCGACGATCGGCGCGGCGATCGAGACCAGCCCTTCTTCCAGTTCCTGGTTGACCAGGCACCAGCCTTGCCGCCGCGCCTGCGCCACCTTGGCGAGCAAGGCGTCGATGTCGGTCAGCGTGTGCTTGGTGAAGGCCTCGCGGGTCGAGGCCGCGAGCCGCGCATGGCGTTCTTCTTCGTCGAGGTCGGCCAGCAGCAGCCGCCCCATCGAGGTGCAATAGGCCGGCAGGCGCGAACCGACGCCCAGGTTGATGCGCATGATCTTGTGGGTCGGCACCCGCATCACGTAGACGATGTCGGTGGCGTCGAGTACCGCGGCGGAGCACGACTCCTGCACCTGCCGCACCAAGGCCTCCATGACCGGCTCGGCCCGGTTCCAGATCGGCATCGACGACAGGTAGGCGAAGCCCAGGTCGAGGATGCGCGGCGTCAGGCCGAAATGCTTGCCGTCGCTCGTCACATAACCCAGCGTCTGCAGCGTGAGCAGGATGCGGCGCGCGCCGGCGCGCGTGAGACCGCTGGCGGCCGCCACCTCGCTGAGCGTCTGGCGCGGCGCGCCGGCGCTGAACGAGCGGATCACCTGCAGCCCGCGCGCGAAGGACTGCACGTAGCTGTCGCCGGGCGCGGGTGCAACGGGTTGTGTCTGCTGGGTTGCCATGGCGTGGTATCGTCCTTAGAATTCATTATACGAACAACTGTTCGACATGCGAACAAATTCCGCGCACCCGCCGACAAATCGCGAGGCAAGGCGTTCGGCTTCTTCCCCTTCCAGGAGACAGATTCCATGATCAACAAGATCGCACGCTCGGTCGCCGATGCCATGGCCGGCATCAAGGACGGCGCCACGGTGCTGATCGGCGGCTTCGGCACTGCCGGCATTCCCATCGAACTGATCGACGGCCTGATCGAGCAGGGCGCCCGTGACCTCACCGTGGTCAACAACAACGCGGGCAACGGCGAGACCGGCCTGGCCGCGCTGCTCAAGGCCGGCCGCGTGCGCAAGATCATCTGCAGCTTTCCGCGCCAGGCCGACAGCCAGGTGTTCGACGGCCTCTACCGCTGCGGCCAACTCGAACTCGAACTGGTGCCGCAGGGCAATCTGGCCGAGCGCATCCGCGCCGCGGGTGCAGGCATCGGCGCCTTCTTCTGCCCGACGGGCTACGGCACGCAGTTGGCCGAAGGCCGCGAGACGCGCGAGATCGACGGCAAGCCCTACGTGCTGGAGTACCCGATCTACGGCGACGTGGCGCTGATCAAGGCCGAGCAGGGCGACCGCTGGGGCAACCTGGTCTACCGCAAGGCGGCGCGCAACTTCGGGCCGGTGATGGCCATGGCGTCGAAGAAGACCATCGCGACCGTGCACGAGGTCGTCGAACTCGGCGCGCTCGACCCCGAGGCGGTCGTGACGCCCGGCGTGTTCGTCCACCATGTCGTCAAGGTCGAGCGCGTCGCCACGCAGGCCGGCGGTTTCAAGAAGGCAGCATGACCATGAGCATCCCCACCGCAAGCTACCAACGCCGCACCAAGGACCAACTCGCCGCGCGCGTGGCGCAGGACATCTTCGACGGCGCCGTCGTCAACCTCGGCATCGGCCAGCCGACGCTGGTCGCGAACCACCTGCCGGCCGGCCGCGAGGTCATCCTGCACAGCGAGAACGGCATCCTCGGCATGGGTCCCGCACCCGCGGCGGGCGCGGAGGACTACGACCTGATCAACGCCGGCAAGCAGCCCGTGACGCTGCTGCCGGGCGGTGCCTTCTTCCACCACGCCGACAGCTTCGCGATGATGCGCGGCGGCCACCTCGACATCTGCGTCCTCGGCGCCTTCCAGGTCTCGGCCACCGGCGACCTCGCGAACTGGAGCACCGGCGAGGAAGGCGCCATCCCCGCGGTCGGCGGCGCCATGGATCTGGCCATCGGCGCCAGGCAGACCTGGGTCATGATGGATCTCCTGACCAAGAAGGGCGAGAGCAAGATCGTCGCGCAATGCAGCTATCCGCTGACCGGCCTCGGTTGCGTGAAGCGGGTGTATTCCGACCTTGCTACCCTCGAATGCACGCCCTCGGGCCTGAAGCTGATCGACAAGGTCGAGGGCCTCGGCCACGCGGAACTGGAACAACTGGTCGGCCTGCCGATCGCCATCTGAACCACAGGAGACTTCACCATGAGCAATCAAGCCTTCATCTGCGACGCCGTGCGCACGCCCTTCGGCCGCTACGGCGGTTCGTTGTCCAGTGTGCGCACCGACGACCTCGGCGCGGTGCCGCTGCGGGCGCTGATGGCACGCAACAAGAACGTCGACTGGCAGGCGGTCAGTGACGTGCTCTACGGCTGCGCCAACCAGGCCGGCGAGGACAACCGCAACGTCGCGCGCATGGCCGCGCTGCTCGCCGGCCTGCCGCTCGAAGTCGGCGGCGGAACCATCAACCGCCTGTGCGGCTCGGGGCTCGATGCGCTCGGCACGGCGGCGCGCGCCATCAAGGCCGGCGAGTCCGGCCTGATGATCGCGGGCGGCGTCGAGAGCATGAGCCGCGCGCCCTTCGTGATGCCCAAGGCCGAGAGCGCCTTCAGCCGCAACAACGCGGTCTACGACACCACCATCGGCTGGCGTTTCGTCAACAAGCTCATGAAGGCGCAGTACGGCGTCGACTCGATGCCCGAGACCGCCGAGAACGTCGCCACCGACTACAAGATCGAGCGCGAGGCGCAGGACCGCATGGCGCTCGCTTCGCAGCAGCGCGCCGTGGCGGCGCAGAAGTCCGGCTTCTTCGATGCCGAGATCGTGCCGGTGAGCGTGGCGCAGAAGAAGGGCGACCCGATCATCGTCGACAAGGACGAGCATCCGCGCGACACCAGCCTCGAGGCGCTGGCCAAGCTCAAGGGCGTGGTGCGCCCCGACGGCACCGTCACCGCCGGCAATGCCAGCGGCGTCAACGACGGCGCGGTCGCCCTGCTGCTGGCCGACGAGGCCAGCGCGGCCAAGCACGGCCTGACGCCGCGCGCGCGCGTGGTCGGCATGGCGGTGGCGGGCGTGCCGCCGCGCGTCATGGGCATCGGTCCGGCGCCGGCGACCGAGAAGGTGCTGAAGCTCACCGGCCTGAAGCTCGACCAGATCGACGTGATCGAACTCAACGAGGCCTTCGCCGCCCAGGGCCTGGCCGTGCTGCGCCTGCTGGGCCTGAAGGACGACGATGCGCGCGTCAACATCAACGGCGGCGCGATCGCGCTCGGCCATCCGCTGGGTGCCAGCGGGGCGCGACTGGCCACCACCGCGGTGAACCAGCTGCACAAGGGCGGCGGGCGCTATGCGCTGTGCACGATGTGCATCGGCGTCGGCCAGGGCATCGCGCTGATCCTCGAACGCGTCTGAGCGCGTTCCCCCGCGGGCCGCGCCCCTGCGGCCCGCCTTGAAATCTGGAAAGCAAGATGAGTCAACAAGAAGTCGCCCTGGTCACGGGCGGCAGCTCCGGCATTGGCCGGGCCACCTGCGAAGCATTGCTCGCGCAAGGACGCACCGTCGTCAATCTCGACCACAAGAAGCCTGACTGGAGCCACGAGAATCTCGTCTCCTTCCAGGCCGATCTGACGCAGGAAGGGGATACGCAGGCGATCGCGCAGAGGATCACGTCGACCTACGCCGTCACGGCGCTGGTCAACAACGCCGGCGCCACGCGCCCCGGCACGATCGACAGCGCGACCATGGCCGACCTCGACTACGTCGTCGGCCTGCATTTCAAGGCCAGCATGATCCTGATCCAGGCGGCGCTGCCGGCGCTGCGCGCATCGGGCCGAGGCCGGATCGTGAACGTGTCGTCCCGTGCGGCGCTGGGCAAGCCCGAGCGCATCGTGTACTCGGCCACCAAGGCCGGACTGATCGGCCTCACGCGGACGCTGGCGATGGAACTCGGCGGCGACGGCATCACCGTCAATGCGGTCGCGCCGGGCCCGATCGCGACGGAACTTTTTCGCCAGAGCAACCCCGAAGGGGCGCCGCAGACCCGGCGCATCATCGACAGCATCGTGGTGAAGCGCCTGGGTACGGCGGACGACGTGGCCCGAGCCGCGATGTTCTTCCTTTCGCCCGACAACGGATTCGTCACCGGCCAGGTGCTCTACGTCTGCGGCGGCACCACGCTGGGCGTCGCACCGGTCTGATCCGAATGCCGTCCTTTTCGATTCAACTTTCTCCCAGGCTTTCCATGTCACGTTTCCCTTCCCACGCCGCGCCGAAGCGCCGCACCTTCGTCCTCGCCGCTGCAGCCGCAGCCGTGTCGCTGGCGCCCTTCGCCGCTTCGGCGCAGGCCCAGTTTCCCGCCAAGCCCATCACGATCATCGTGCCCTTCTCGGCCGGCGGCACCACCGACATCCTGGCTCGCGTGATCGGCCAGTACATGGGGCGCGACCTCGGCCAGACGGTGGTGGTGGACAACCGCGCCGGTGCCGGCGGCAACATTGGCGGCCAGGCCGCGGCGCGGGCCCCGGCCGATGGCTACACGCTGTTCATGGGCACCGTCGGCACGCACGCCATCAACCAGAGCCTCTACCGGAAGATGCCCTTCGATCCGATCAAGGACTTCGCGCCGCTTTCGCGCGTGGCCATGGTGCCGAACCTGCTGGTGGCCAATCCGTCGCAGCCGTTCAAGAGCGTGAAGGAAATGATCGCCTTCGCCAAGGCCAACCCGGGCAAGATCAACTTCGGCTCATCGGGCAATGGCAGCTCCATCCACCTGTCGGGCGAGCTCTTCAAGCAGATGGCCGGCGTCGACATGCAGCACGTGCCGTACCGCGGCAGCGCGCCTGCGGTGTCGGATCTGCTGGGCGGGCAGATCTCGGTGATGTTCGACAACATGCCTTCCGCCATTCCGCACGTGAAGGGCGGCAAGCTCCGAGCCCTCGCGGTGACCACGGCCAAGCGCTCGCCGGCGCTGCCCGACGTGCCGACCATCGCCGAGGCCGGCGTGCCGGGCTACGAGGCCACCTCGTGGTTCGGCTTGCTGGCGCCGGCCGGCACACCGGCACCGGTGGTCGCCAAGCTCAATGCATCCATCCTCAAGGCCCTGGCCGACCCGGAAGTGAAGAAGAAGCTGGCCGAGCAGGGCGCCGAGCCCCATGGCGAGAAGCCGGAGCAGTTTGCGGCCTTCATCGAGAGCGAGACGGTGAAGTGGGGCAAGGTCGTGAAGGAGTCGGGCGCCAGCCTCGACTAGCCGGCGCAGGCACGCCAGACGAGGGTCGCGGCCGCCAGGTCCTCGAGCGCGCTGCCGACGGCCTTGAAGACCGTGCGCTCGCCAGGGGAGCGGCGGCCTTGCCGTTCGCCCTGGCAGAGCTGTGCCAGTGTCCCCTGGATCGTCTCCAGCGACACCGCACCCGCGGCGATGGCGTCGAGCAGGTCGCCGGCCTTGGTCGGCGCCTCGTCGGTGTCGACGTACACGCGGGCGCCGGCGAAGCAGGCTGCATCTGCTTCTTTCATCGCCGGCGTGAAGCTGCCGATCAGGTCCAGATGGGAGCCCGGCGCCAGCCATTCGCCGCGCACCAGCGGCGCGGTCGCGAGCGTGGCGCAACAGACGATGTCGGCGGCCGCGACCGCCGCCGCGAGATCGCCGACCGCCTGCGCGTTCCAGCCCTGTTGCCGCCATTCGGCGGCCAGCGCCTGCGCGCCTTCGGGGCGATGGTTCCAGCAGCGGATCTCGCGGATCGGCCGCACGCTCGCATGAGCCGCCGGCAGCAGGCGTGCCACGCGCCCGGTGCCGAGCACCAGCAGCGTCGACGCTTCTTCGCGGGCGAGGAAGCATGCGCCCAGCGTCGAAGCGGCGGCGGTCCGGTGGGCCGTGATCTCGTTGCCGTCCAGCTGCGCCAGCGGCACGCCCGTGTGGGCGTCGTAGAGCACATAGGTCGCATGCAGCCCGGGCAGGCCGCGCGCGCTGTTGCCCGGAAAGATGTTGATGGTCTTGATGCCGAGGAAGCCGGCCTCGCTCCACGCCGGCATGATCAGCACGGTGCCGCGGTCGGCGCCGGCCGCCACCGCATGGACGTGGCGCGGCGGCACCGTCGCCTCGCTCGCGAAGGCCGCGCGCAGGGCCGGGACGAGGCGCTCGAAATTCAGCTGGGCACGGGTCTGGTCGGCGTCGAGGATGATCATGGCGGACGTTGGGATGCGGCGTGGACAATGTAGCGCTCACGCACCCCCAGTTCCCCCGCCTTGAATCTCCCGATCATCACCGACCTGCATTTCTATGCGGTCGCCGTTCCAGCCGTGCTGCTGCTCGGCGTCAGCAAGAGCGGCTTCGGCGCCGGCTTCGGCTCCCTCGCGGTCCCCTTCATGGCCCTGGTGGTGAGCGTGCCGCAGGCGGCTGCCATCCTGATGCCGGTGCTGCTGCTGATGGACCTGCTGGGCCTCGCCGCCTTCCGCCGCGACTTCGATCGCCGGCTGCTGCGCTTCCTGATTCCGTATGGCCTGGCGGGCACGGTGATCGGCGCCCTTCTTTTCAAGGCGCTGCCGGCGGACAAGGTGGCTGGCATCGTCGGCGTCTTCACGCTGCTCTTTCTCGCCCAGCGCCTGCTGTTCCCGCCGCGTCCGGGCGATCCGCCGCCCTCCAGGGCGGGCGGTGCCGTGCTGACCACCCTCAGCGGGTTCACCAGCTTCATCGCCCATGCGGGCGGGCCGCCGGTCAGCGCCTACGTGATTCCGCTGCGGCTCGGGCCCGTGGCCTATACGGCGACCATGGCCTACTTTTTCTTCGTCGTGAACCTGAGCAAGTGGGTGCCCTATGCCTGGCTCGGGCTGCTGGACTGGCGCAACATGGCGACCTCGCTGGTGTTGCTGCCGATCGCGCCACTGGGCGTGTGGGTGGGCATTCGCATCGCGCGCCGCATCGACCCGGTCTGGTTCTACCGCTTCGTCTATCTCGGCATGCTGCTGACCGGGCTCAAGCTGAGCTGGGATGGTTTTCTGGGTTAGCGAGCCCCCACGCTCCCCCACTTCGTGTGGGTCGCTGCCCCCCGAGGGGGCCGCAGGCCGCCTTGGGGCGGCCCGGCGCCGGCCTGGCCCCCACGCTCGCTCACTTCGTGGGGTCGATGCCCCCGGGGCGGCCCGGCGCCGGCCTGAAGCCGGATGGCGATGTAAGTCAAAGCTCTACGTTGCCGCCGCGATCGGCCGTGGGCAGAATTTCGGCATGTCCGAAACCCCGATGTCGCCCGCGACCTTGCAGGATCAGGAGCTCCAGAGCCTCGCGACGGAGTGGCGCATGCGTGCGATGCAGGGCGACCAGCTGGCCCACCGCATGGCCCAGGCGCTTGAAGCCGAGCAGCGGCGCCGCATTCGCGACTCGGGCCTGCAGCTCCTGACGCCCGCCTCTTCGCCGATGCGGGGACCCTGGTGGAAGTTCTGGTGAGCCGCGGCGCCGGCGGCATGCCGTTCACGGAGCGCTTCTAGCCTTTGCCCTGCCGTCGGCCTCCGCGGGGGCACCCGGCGCCTGGTGGTACACCTTCTGCAGCAGCCGGATCAGCGTCTCGCGCTCGCGCGCCGTGAGGCGGGCGCTGGTATCGGCTTCGAGCTGCATCACGGTCTGTTCGGCCTCGCGCACCAGTTGCTCTCCGGCCGGCGTCAGGTACAGGCCGATGGCGCGGCCGTCATGCGGATGGGGCCGGCGCTCGATCAATCCGCGAGCGTCCATGGCGGCAATCAGGCTCACCAGGTTGGGCGGCAGGATGTCGAGGGTCGAGCACAGCTGGCGCGACGTTGCGCCCGGGTTGTGCGCGAGCAGCGACAGCACCGAGAAGTCCACCTGCTTGAGCCCGTAGACCGCCATGCGCTCGGCAAAGACCTGGCTGACGATCAGCCACGCGCGGCGCGCGTTGTAGCCGACGAAGGTTTCGAGCACCCGCGTATCGAGACGATCGGACCGCGGCGCCGGGTGGTGGTGCACGGCCGAGGGGGTTTTCTTGTGCAGGAGTGCCATGGCGCGAGGGTAACTGCTCGGCGGCCCGTCGTGTGTGACTCAGGCAGAAGCCTGTTGTGCCTCGCAGGCCCGCTTGACGATGCCGAGCCGCATCTCGAACTCCGGCAGCACCCAGCGGCGGAAGGCCGCTTCGGGGGCCGACCCGCGGGCGGGGTCGGGCGAGGTGCGCCCGATGCGCGCCCAGGCCCAGGCCAGCAGCGCGAGCATGACCACCCGCAGGTAGTCGTCGGCGACCTCGAAGGGGAGGGCGGCGTTGGCCTGCGAAGCCATGGCGACGGTGGTCGTCAGGTAGCGCAACTGCGCCAGGCGGCGCTGCACGTCGGCATCGATGTCGCGCGCGGCGTCGAGCTCGTCGCGCAGCTCGATCAAGAGGCCCGACATGCCGGCGCCGCCATCGGCCAGCACCTTGCGCACCAGCAGGTCGATCGCCTGGATTTCATTGGTGCCCTCGTAGATCATCGTCACGCGCGAGTCGCGCACCACCTGCTCGATGCCCCATTCGCGCACATAGCCATGGCCGCCGAAGACTTGCAGGCACTCGCTGGCGCCGTGGAAAGCCTGCTGCGTGCAGGCCGCCTTGAGCACCGGCGTGACCAGCGCGCACCAGCGCTGCGCGCGATCCCGCGCCTTTGGATCGCTGTCGTGGCGCGCGACGTCGAGTTGCATCGCCGTGCGGTAGGCGATCACGCGGGCGCCGTCGATCCAGGCGCGCTGCGTGTCGAGGATGCGGCGAATCGCCGGATGCTCGGCCACCAGGTCGGCGGCCTCGCTGCCCCGGCTCGCCGGTGCCGGGCCGGGTGCCCGCATCTGGCGCCGTTCATGGGCGTAGGCGTCGGCCTTTTGCCAGGCGGCGTCGAGCAGGCCGATGCCCTGCAGCGCCACATGCAGCCGGGCCGCATTCATCATCACGAACATCGCCGCCAGCCCCCGGTTCGGCTCGCCGATCAGCCAGCCGGTGGCATCGTCGAAGCGCATCACGCAGGTCGAGCTGCCGTGCAGGCCCATCTTTTCCTCGATGCGCTCGCAGTGCACCGCATTGCGAGACCCGTCGGGCAACCGCTTGGGTACCAGAACCAGAGAAAGCCCCTTGGGACCGGCCGGTGCATCGGGCATCCGGCACAGCACCAGGTGCACGATGTTGTCCGTGAGGTCGTGCTCGCCGCCCGAGATGAAGATCTTGCCGCCGGCGACGCGGAAGCTGCCGTCGGCTTGCGGCGCCGCGCGAGTGCGCACCTGGCCCAGGTCGCTGCCGGCATGGGCTTCGGTCAGGCACATGGTAGCCAGCCATTCGCCGGTCGCGATCTTCGACAGGTAGCGCTGCTTCAGGTCTTCGCTGCCGTGGTGCTTGAGGCACTCGTAGGCGCCATGCAGCAGCCCCGGGGCCATCGTGAGGCCGTGGTTGGCGGCGCTGAGCCATTCGAACAGGACGGCCTCGAGCACCGCCGGCAGGCCCTGGCCGCCGTCCTCGGGTGCGGCGGCGAGCGCGGGCCAGCCGCCGTCGACGAAGGCCCGGTAGGCCTCGCGAAAACCAGGCGGCGTGAGGACGCTGCCATCGACAAGGCGGCATCCGACCTCGTCGCCGCTGCGGTTCAGCGGCGCGATGACCTCGGCGACGAACTTGCCGGCCTCGTCGAGCACCTGCGCCTGCAGGGCCTGGTCGAATTCGGCGAACGCAGGCAGCGCGCTCAGGCGCGGCACGCTGCCGAGCACCGTGTCCAGGATGGCGCGCACGTCGTCGGGGCGGGGTCGGTAGTTCATCGTCAGGGGTATCTCAGGACGCGCGGCAGGCGAAGCTGGCCGCGGATTCGGCATCGCCGCCGGTGTAGACCGCGACTTGGGGGTAGGGGCACAGCGGACGCGTGCGCCGCGCCGACCAGCTGGCCGGCACTTCGGGGTTGACGCTCGCCGTGCCGGGGCCGCGCGCGCTAGCCACCACGGACGCGGGCGCCTGGCCTCGCTCGACCCAGTCGACCAGCGCGCTCAGCATGTCGAACTGGTCCGTGGCGGGGCCGCCCGCGCAATGGTTCATGCCCGGAACCGGGAAGTAGCGCGCGAACGCCGAGGCGTCGCCGCCATGGCTCGCCTGCAGCCGCTCGTACCAGGCGGCGGTGTCGTCGGACGAGAACACCGGGTCGCTGGTGCCGTGGTAGACGATCAGCTTGCCGCCGCGCTCGCGAAGGGCCGTCAGCTTCGAGGCGTCGGGCGGTGCCATGAAGGCCATCGCCGATTGGCGGTAGACGGGGTCGGTGGCGTCGATCAGCGGCGCGTCCCGGTCCATGTCGAAGCCGAGCGCGAAGGCGAGCCCGCCCGGCCTTGTGGCCAGCGGCGGCGATGTGAAGATGAAGCCCACGGCGCCCGGGTCCCGGGTCTGGGCGCTCGAGAACTTCCATTCGCGCCAGTTGCTGCCGCCGATCCCGGCGTCGAAGGGGAAGCTGCTGTAGATCGGCTTGCCGGCGCTGTTGCGCGCACCCGTGAACACGTTGCCAAGGGCGCTCTTCTGCGCGGCCGTCAGGCATTGGCCGTCGCGCGCGCCGGTGCAGGTCGGCACGTCGCGCTGCAGGTCGAAGCGCGTCTGGCAGGCCTTGACGTCGGAAACGATGCCGTCCGCCAGGCCGTCGAGCGCATCGCAGCGCGCCAGCACGCGCTCGGACACCCGCTGCAACTCGGCCGGCGTGAACGCGCTTTGCAGGTCTGGCAGGCCGGCGGGCGTGGTCGCGGTCGCCACCTTGGCGTACTGCTGGGCGCCATAGAGCTGCGCCACCGCGGCGCGCGGCAGGTTGTAGCCGGGATCGCCCGCGAGGATGCCGTCGTACTGGCTGGATGCGCGTGCGGCGGCCACCATCGCGTGCCGGCCGCCGTTCGAGCAGCCGCCGAAATAGGACCGGTCGGGGCCGCGGCCGTAGGCCTGGTTGATCAGGTTCTTGGCCATCGGCGTGAGCTGCGCGACCGCGTTGTAGCCGTAGTCGAGCCGCGCCTGCGGATCGAGGCCGAAGGCGGGGCCGAGCGAGCCGGCATGGCCGGCATCGGAGCTGATGACCGCGAAGCCCAGTTGCAGGGCGTTCGTCACGGGCGCACCGCCGCCGATGCCGCCGACCGCCGGCACGACCACGCCATCGAGGCCACCGTTGGCCTGGTAGAAGAAGCGGCCGTTCCAGGCCACCGGAAGCCGCATCTCGAAGCCGATCGCGTAGCGCTTGCCGTCGACCGGTCCGATGCGCTCGTTCATGCGGCCCTGGACCAGGCAGTGGGCCGGAACCGGCACGCTGGCGTTGCCCAGCGCGACCGTGCCGGCCGGCACCGCCACGGCCTGGGTGTACACCGTGCCCGGTGGCGCTTCGCTGGCCGCGAGCGCGCCGCATGACAGCAGCGTGCCGGGCCGGGCCGCGGCGAGCGGAGGGGTCGGTGCCGTCCGGCCGCCGCCGGCGCAGGCGGCGAGCAGGGCAGCGCCGGCCAGCGCCACGGCGCCGAGTCGGAGATGGCTGCGTGGGGTGGTCTTCATCGTGTCTCCTGCTTGCAGTCGCTCAGGCCCGGGCCGCTCCCAGGTAGGTGTCGATGACGCGCGAGTCGCCCGCGAGCGCGCGGGCCTCGCCTTCGGCGCTGACGCTGCCCATCTCGAGCACGTAGCCGTGGTCGGCGACCTCGAGGGCCGCGCGCGCGTTCTGCTCGACCAGCAGGATCGTCACGCCGGTGGCGCGCAGCGCGCTGACGGTGCGGAAGATCTCCTGCACGACCAGGGGCGCGAGTCCGAGGCTGGGCTCGTCGAGCATCAGGAGCGTGGGCCGCGACATCAGTGCGCGGCCGACCGCCAGCATCTGGCGCTCGCCGCCCGACAGCGTGCCGGCCAGCTGCGCCCGGCGTTCCTTCAGGCGCGGGAAGAGCGCGTAGACCTGCTCGATCTGGTCGCGCCATTCGCGGTTGCGCAGTCGCACCTGCCGGAACGCGCCGAGCACCAGGTTGTCTTCGACCGGCATGGTGGCGAACAGCTCGCGCTTCTCGGGCACCAGCGCGATGCCCAGCATCACGCGCTCCTCGAGCGACAGGCCGCCGATCGGCTGGCCGCGGAATTCGATGGTTCCCTTGGCGGGCAGCACGCCCATGAGGGCGTTGAGCAGGGTCGACTTGCCGGCGCCGTTGGGGCCGATCACGGTCACGACGCTGCCTTCGCCCGCCTGCAGGTCGATGCCGTGCAGCACCTCGGCGCGGCCGTAGCCGGCGCGCAGGTCGTGGATTCGGAGAAGGGGAGTACTCATGTCAGTGTTCCAACAAGCGATCGCGTGACCCGCGACGCATGAAACCGGCGCGGCCAAATGCCAGGGATACCGCGGAACCGGCTTTGCCGGGCCGCTGGTATCGCCCCCTTGAGGGGGAGGCGCCGCAGGCGCTTCGGGGGTGTTTCATCCTAGTGTTCGGTCCCAAGGTAGGCGGCGCGCACCTTCGGGCTTTGCTGCACCTCGGCCGGCGTGCCCTCCATCAGGTGGGTGCCGAATTCCATCACCACGATGCGGTCGCAGATGTCCATCACCAGGTCCATGTCGTGTTCAACCAGCAGGATGCTCATGCCCGATGCGCGCAGGCTGCGCAACACGTCGGCGAGTGCCTTCTTCTCCTTATGGCGCAGGCCGGCGGCCGGCTCGTCGAGCAGCAGCAGGGCCGGGTCGGCGCACAGGGCGCGCGCGATTTCCAGCAGGCGCTGCTGGCCCATCGCCAGGTTGCCGGCCAGCTCGTGCATCCATTCGCCCATGCCCACGCGCTGCAGCTGGCGCTCGGCCTCGCGCAGCAGCTCGCGCTCCTCGGCGCGGTCGGTGTGGAGCATGGCCGCGATCGCGCCCTTGCGGCCGCGCAGGTGGGCGCCGAGTGCGACGTTCTCGAGCACCGTCATGTCGGGCACCATCTTCACGTGCTGGAAGGTGCGCGAGACGCCGCGCTCGGCGATGGCGCGCGAGGACAGGCCGCCGATCGCCTCGCCGCGAAATCGCACGGCGCCGCCGCTCAGGCCGAGCACGCCGGTGACGAGATTGAAGGTGGTCGACTTGCCGGCGCCGTTGGGTCCGATCAGGCCGACCACCTGGCCGGCCCGGGTCTGGAAGCTGATGTCATTGACCGCCACCAGGCCGCCGAAGGTCTTGCGGATCGCCTGCACGTCGAGCACCACCTCGCCGGCGGCCGGCTTGGCGCGCGCCGGCAGGTCGGCCGCATCGCGCCAGTCGACCGGGCGCTGCGGGCGCGGCAGCCGGCGGTCGATGAAGTCCCACAGGCCGTCGGGCAGGTACTTGAGCACCAGCACGATCAGGATGCCGAAGACGATCAGCTCATAGCTGCCGCTGGTGCCGATCAGCCTGGGCAGCAGCACCTGCAGCTGGTCTTCGAGCAGCTTGACGACGCCGGCGCCGGCGATCGCGCCCCAGACGTGGGCCGCGCCCCCGAGCACCACCATGAAGAGGTACTCGATGCCCATCTTGAGGCCGAAGGGCGAAGGGTTCACGGTGCGCTGGAAATGCGCGAAGAGCCAGCCCGAGAGCGAAGCCAGCAGCGCCGCCAGCACGAAGATGCCGACCTTGAAGCGCAGCGTGTTCACGCCCATCGCCTCGGCCATCTGCGAGCCGCCGGCGAGGGACCGGATGGCCCGGCCGCTGCGCGAATCGAGCAGGCGGATCACCGCGAAGCAGGCGACCAGCGAGAAGGTCCAGACCACCGCATAGAACACCCGCTGCTGGCCGACTTCCAGGCCGAACAGCGTGAGTCCCTTGACGCCCAGGATGCCGTCGTACTTGCCCAGCGCCTCGAGGTTGCCCATCAGGTAGTAGAGCGCCAGCGCCCAGGCGATGGTGGCGAGCGGCAGGTAGTGTCCCGACATGCGCAGCGTGATGCCGCCGATGATCGCGGCGCTGATGCCGGTCAGCGCCAGGCCGACGAACAGCGTGAGCCACGGCGAGAAGCCGAAGTTCACGCTCAGGTAGGCGGTGGTGTAGGCGCCGATGCCCACGAACGCCGCCTGGCCGAAGGAGGTCAGCCCGCCGACGCCGGTGAGCAGCACCAGCCCCAGCACCGGCAGCGTGTAGATGCCGATGTAGTTGAGCTGGATGATCCAGAAGTTGGGCAGCGGCAGCAGCGGCAGGGCGACCAGCAGCGCGACCAGCGCCAGCGGGCCCCAGGTACGCAAGCGGCTCCTGGCGGGCCGCGTGGCGGCCGCGGGATTCAGGATGGCGTCCATGTCAGTGCTCCACCACGTGATCGCGTGACCCGCGACGCGTGAAACCGGCGCAGCCAAATGCCAGGGATACCGCGGAACCGGCTTTGCCGGGCCGCCGGTATCGCCCCCCTTGAGGGGGGAGGCGCCGCAGGCGCTTCGGGGGGTGTTTCATTTCAGTGTTCCTCGTCCGTGTGGGCGCTGGTGAGCGAGCGCCACAGCAGCACCGGCAGGATGATGGTGAACACGATCACTTCCTTGAACGAGCTGGCCCAGAACGAGCCGAAGGACTCGATCACGCCGACCGCCAGCGCGCCGAGCAGCGCGCCCGGATAGCTCGCGAGGCCGCCGATCACGCCGGCGACGAAGCCCTTGAGGCCGATCAGGAAGCCGGAGTCGTAGAAGATCGTGGTGGTCGGCCCGATCAGCAGGCCCGACAGCGCGCCGATCAGCGCCGCCATCGCGAAGGTGAGCTGCCCGGCCGCCTGGGTGGAGATGCCCATCAGTCGCGCACCGAGCCGGTTCACGGCCGTCGCCCGCAGGGCCTTGCCGTAGAGGGTGCGCTCGAAGTAGAGCCACAGCATCACGATCAGCGCCGCGGAGGCGAGGAAGATGATCACGGCCTGCCCGTTGACGTTCAGCGGGCCGACCGAGAACCGGTCGTCCCAGAACGACGGGTTGCGAAAGCCCTCGGCCCCGAAGAACAGCAGGCCGAGCCCGGTCATGGCGAAATGCACGCCGACCGAGACGATCAGCAGCACCAGCGAACTGGCGCCGGCGAGCGACTGGTAGGCAACGCGGTAGACCAGCGGCCCGAACGCCGTGACGATGCACAGCGTGAGAAAGGCCTGGACGGCCAGCGGCAGATTGCGCGGTGCCGCCCACGCCGAGACGGCGCAGACGACAGCCGGCAGCACGAACATGCGCGCGGCGGCCACCAGGGCCGGCCCGGCCCGGCCGCGGTGGCGCCAGGTGCCGACGAGCTCCATGAGCGCGGCGACGGCCGCCAGAATCAGCAGCAGCCAGACCGTGCCGGGCACCTTGCCGGTCTGGAAGATGGCGAGCGTGAGCGCGCCGTAGGCGACGAACTCGCCCTGCGGAATGAAGATGACGCGGGTGACCGTGAACACGAGCACGATACCCATGCCCAGCAGCGCGTAGATCGCCCCGTTCGTGAGTCCGTCCAGCGTCAGGATGCTGGCGATTGAGAAATCCATGGCGGGGCTTCGGCGCTGGCTGCGTTGCGCGTTTACTGCGGCTGCTCGACCTTGAACTGGCCGTTGACGACCTTCAGCATGACGCCGGTCTCGTTGGTGTAGCCCCAGTGGTTGTCGGGCGTCCAGTTCAGCACGCCGTGCGCGAGCACGGTGCGGCCCATGGTCTCCATGGCGTCGCGCAGCGCGGCGCGGAATTCCGGCGTGCCGGGCTTGCCCTTCTTGAGGGCGATCGGCACCGCCTTCTCGAGCACCGTCAGCGCATCGGCGCCGTGGCCGGCGAACTGGTTGCGCGAGGCCGGGCCGTAGGCCTTCTCGTACTGCTGCACGAACGCCACCGCCGCCTGCTTCGACGGGTGGGCGTCGGGCAGCTGCTCGGCCACGGTGGCCGGGCCCGAGACGACGAAGGTGCCTTCGGCATCCTTGCCGGCGGTGCGCATCAGGTCCTGCGTGGCGGCGGCGTGCGTCTGGTAGACCTTGCCCTTGAAGCCGCGCTCCATCACCGCCTTCTGCGGCATGCCGGCGCCGCTGCCGGAGGCGACGATCAGGATCGCGTCGGGGTTGGCCGAGGTGAGCTTGAGCACCTGGGCGGTGACGCTGGTGTCGGCCCGGCCGAAGCGCTCGGTGGCGACCACCTTCATGCCGTTCTTCTCGGCCTCGGCGGTCAGCGCCTTGAGCCAGAGTTCGCCGTAGGCGTCGGTGTAGCCGAGGAAGCCGATGGTCTTGACCTTCTGCGACTTCATGTGCTGGACCACGGCATAGGCCATGACGTCGTTGGACTGCGGCAGCCGGAAGGTCCACTTGTCCTTGCCGGGCGGCAGTCCAGCCGGCGAGGCGGCGAGCTGCACCGTGCCCGATTCCGCCGCCACGTCGGCCATCGGGATCGCCACCGGCGTCGCGGCCGAGCCGATGATGACGTCGACCTTGTCCTCGGTCACCAGGCGCTGCGTGTCCTTGACGCCCGTGGTCGGGTCGGTGGCATCGTCGAGCACCACGACCTTGAGGTTCTCGCCGGCGATGGTCTTGGGCCACAGCGCGATCTGGTTCTTGACCGGGATGCCCAGGCCCGAGGCCGGGCCGGTCAGCGGCAGCACGACGCCGACCGTGAGGTCGGCATGGGCGGCGCCGAAGAGGCCGGCGGCCAGGGCGGCGGCGAGGATGCTTTTCTTGATGTTCATGACGTGTCTCCAGGAAGGGCGAACGGGAAAACGGGGTGGTGGGCGGCTCAGCGCGGCGCCATGCGCAGGGCGCCGTCGAGGCGGATCACCTCGCCGTTGAGGTGGCCGTTGGTGACGATGTGGCAGGCCAGGGCGGCGAACTCCGCCGGATCGCCCAGGCGCGGCGGGAACGGGATCGAGGCGGCGAGCGACTGCTGGATCGGCTCCGGCAGGGTCTTCAGCAGCGGCGTCGCGAACAGGCCCGGCGCGATCGTGCAGACGCGGATGCCGTGCTGCGCGAGGTCGCGCGCCATCGGCAGCGTCATGCCCACCAGCCCGCCCTTCGAGGCGCTGTAGGCCTGCTGGCCGACCTGGCCGTCGAAGGCCGCGACCGAGGCGGTGAACAGCATCACGCCGCGTTCGCCGCCTTCGTTCGGAGCCAGCCTGGCGCAGCGCGCCGCATAGAGGCGGCTGACGTTGTAGGCGCCGATCAGGTTGATGTGGACCACCCGCACGAAGTCCTCGAGCGGCGCGGCCTGGCCGTCCTTGCCGACGATCCGCTTGGCGCTGCCGATGCCGGCCACGTTCATGAGGATGCGGGCCGGGCCGTGCGCGGCCTCGGCCTTGTCGAGCGCGGCGTTGACGCTGTCGGTGTCGGTGATGTCGCAGATGCAGGCGACGCCGCCGATGTCGGCGGCGACCTTCTCCGCCAGGCCGGCATTGACGTCGAGCACCGCGACCTTGGCGCCGAGCCGCGCGAGCTCGCGCGCCGTGGCTTCGCCGAGGCCGGATGCGCCGCCGGTCACGAGTGCGGCTTGTCCCTGGATGTTCATGCTTCGTCTCCTTGTGGGTTGGGTCTCAGTGGGGCTTGAGCGTGAAGGGCAGCGTCCCGGCATGCAGGGCGTCGGCCAGCGCGGCGCGGTGCTTGAGCACGGCGCGCTGGTTGATCGAGCCCTTGTCGGTCACTTCGCCCTTGTCGATCGAGGGCGGCTCGGCAATGATGTGGGCGCGCGCGATGCGATTGGCGCTGCCGGTGCTGGCGGCCGCGAGCGTGTCCAGCAGATGCTGCAGCCAGGTTTGCACCGGCGCGCTCTCGGCCACCTGCTGCAGGGTCGCGTCGGGCGCCAGGCCGGCCAGCGTCCGCAGCGCCGGGGTCGGGAAGATCAGCGCGCCGACTTCCTTCAGGTTGATGCCGGTCAGCACCGCGTCGTGCACGTAGGGGGCGCCGGCGGTGTTGATCTTCGCGCGCAGCGGGCCGACGCTCACGAAGGTCCCGGTGGCGAGCTTGAAGTCCTCGGCAATGCGGCCGTCGAAGCGCAGGCCGCGGTGGATGTCGGCGTCGTCGATCCATCGCACGGCATCGCCGGTGCACAGGAAGCCCTCTTCGTCGAAGGCCTCGCGCGTGGCTTCCGGCGAGCGCCAGTAGCCTGGCGTGACGTTGGGGCCGCGGTAGCGCACCTCGACCTTGCCGTCGACATCGATCAGCTTGAGCGTCATGCCGGGCGTCGGCACGCCGACGTCGCCGGCGCGCACGTCCGGGCTGTTGATGAACATCGCCGAGGGGCCCGACTCGGTCATGCCGAGGCCGGTCGCCATCACGATGCGCTCGCCGATCTCGGCTTCCTGGATCTGGTGCAGCAGGTCCCAGATCGGCTGCGCCAGCGCGGCGCCGGAGTAGAAGAACATGCGCACGCGCGACAGCAGCGTTTTGCGCAGCAGCGCATCGGTCTGCATGGCCTGCGCGATGGCCTCGAAGCCGGTCGGCACGTTGAAGTACACGGTCGGCGCGATCTCGCGCAGGTTGCGCAGCGTCTCGCCCATCAGCGCCGGCGTCGGCTTGCCGTCGTCGATGTAGAGCGTGCCGCCGTGGTAGATCGTGATGCCGACGTTGTGGTTGCTGCCGAAGGTGTGGTTCCACGGCAGCCAGTCGACCAGCACCGGCGGCTCCTCCGCCAGGGCCGGCATCGACTGCGCGATCTGCACCTGGTTGGCGCACCACATGCGCTGGGTGTTGACCACCGCCTTGGGCATCTTGGTCGAGCCCGAGGTGAACAGGAACTTGGTGATGGTGTCCGGCCCGGTGGCCGCCATGGCGGCGTCGACCGCGTGGGTGGCGGGCGTGGCGAGCAGGCTGTCGAAGGAGGTGAGGGCGCGGCCGGCCAGCTCGGGCGCGGGCGTGCCCGGGTCGCCGGCGCCGCCGTGGCCGCGCTGCAGCACCACCTCGACATCGGCCGGAACCACCGCGGCGATGGCGCGGCCGAAGCGCGCGGCATCGCTCGCGAACACCAGGCCGGGGGTCAGCGTGTCGACGATGTGGCGCAGCTTCTCGTAGTCCTGGCTGACGGTCGAGTAGGCGGGCGAGGCCGGGCAGTATGGAACGCCGGCGTAGATGCAGCCGAGCGCCAGCTGGGCATGCTCGAGGCTGTTCTCGCTCAGGATCATGACCGGCCGCTCGGCGTCGAGGCCGCGGTTGAGCAGCGCCTGGCCGATGCGGCGTGCGTCCTGCAGCGCCCGGGCGTAACTCAGGTGCTGCCACTCGCCGGTGCTGCCGTCGGGCAGTTGTTCGCGCCGTGCCATGAAGCTGCGGTCGGGTGCCGTTTCGGCCCAGTGCATGAAGCGATCGGTGATGCGCTCGGCGTAGCTCTGGAGCGGCTCGGCCGCCTCGAGGTAGCGCACGCCCGCCGCGCCGTCGCGCACGTTGACGCGGCGCACGCCGAAGGTGACGGGGCGGTAGCTTGGCGTCTGGAGCGTCGGACGGGGGGCTTGCATGGGAAATCCTCGGTTTGTCTCAGCTCTTCTGGACCTTGGCCGCCTTGCCGTCCAGGAAGGCGCGCACGCGCTCCTTGGCCTCGGGCGCGCTCTGCGCGATGCCGGCCATCAGGGCTTCGGTGAAGAAGCCGTGGTCGGCCGGCTGCTCGGCGATGCGCGGCAGCGCGTGCATCAGCGCGTAGTTGGTCAGCGGCGCATTGGTCGCCACGCGCTTGGCCAGTTCCAGCGCCTTGTCGAAGGCCGTGCCTTCGGGCACCAGGTACTGGGCGAAACCGGCGCGCTCGCCATCCTCGGCGTTGTAGACCCGGCCGGTCATCATCATG
Organism: Variovorax sp. P1_G12; assembly: GCF_056405555.1. Lineage (NCBI taxonomy): Bacteria > Pseudomonadati > Pseudomonadota > Betaproteobacteria > Burkholderiales > Comamonadaceae > Variovorax > Variovorax sp. P1_G12. The sequence continues at coordinate 199,154 of NZ_JBFUBW010000008.1, forward strand.
TCCGTCATGCGGGCGGCGCCGATCAGCTTGGGGATCCGCACCGAACCGCCGCCGCCGACGAAGATGCCGCGCGAGCCCTCGGGCAGCGCGTAGAAGGTGGTGCTGTCGGCCACGCGGATGTGGCAGGCGCTCGCCAGCTCGAGCCCGCCGCCGACCACCGCGCCGTGCAGCGCCGCGATCACCGGCACCGGGCCGTGCTGCACGAACTCGAGCGCCGCATGCCACATGCGCGAATGCTGCAGGCCCTGGCCGGCGTCGCGCTCCTGGAGTTCGGAGAGGTCCAGGCCGGCACAGAAGTGCGGGCCCTCGCCATCGATCACCGCGGCGCGCACGGTGGCGGGGAGTTTTTCGAAGGCGTCGCGCAGCGCCAGGATCAGCCCGTCGGACAGCGCGTTGCGCTTGGCGCCGCGCGCGAGGCGGATGATGGCGATGTCGTCCTGGATGTCGAGATGGAGGTCGGTGGAGGTCATGATTGCATTCCGGAGTACGATCGATTATGGTTATGAAAAATAATCAATTCAAGCCGCATGATGGTGTGCGGCGTAAGGATTTACCCTAGGCTGCAAACCGTTCGGAGACAACCCCCATGGACCACCAGAACCTGATCGCGATCGACACTCACACGCACGCCGAGGTGAGCTGCTGGAATCCCTTCGACAACTACGGCGAGGAGTACGACCGCGCCGCCGACAAGTACTTCAAGTCGGGCCGCCGCCCGACCATCCAGGAGAGCGTCGACTACTACCGCGAGCGCAAGATCGGGCTGGTGATGTTCATGGTCGACGCCGAGTCGAACATGGGCCGTCGCCGCATTCCGAACGAGGAGATCGCCGAGGCCGCGCAGAAGAACTCGGACATCATGATCGCCTTCGCCAGCATCGACCCGCACAAGGGCAAGATGGGCGCGCGCGAAGCCCGCCGCCTGATCGAGGAATACGGCGTCAAGGGCTTCAAGTTCCACCCCACGGTGCAGGGCTACCACCCGTACGACAAGATGGCCTGGCCGATCTACGAGGTGATCGCCGAATACGCGCTGCCCGCCGTCTTCCACACCGGCCACAGCGGCATCGGCTCGGGCATGCGCTGCGGCGGCGGCCTCAGGCTCGAGTACAGCAACCCGATGCACCTGGACGACGTCGCGATCGACTTCCCTGACATGCAGATCGTGATGGCGCACCCGAGCTTCCCGTGGCAGGACGAGGCGCTCAGCGTGGCGACCCACAAGCCCAACGTCTGGATCGACCTGTCGGGCTGGAGCCCCAAGTACTTTCCGAAGCAGCTGGTGCAATACGCCAACACGCTGCTGAAGGACCGCGTGCTGTTCGCGAGCGACTATCCGCTGATCACGCCCGACCGCTGGCTCAAGGATTTCGAGGACGCCGGCTTCAAGCCCGAGGTGATGCCAGGCATCCTGAAGGGCAACGCGGTGCGGCTGCTGAAGCTCGACCAGTAGCCCCGCCCGGGCTCAGGGGAGCTGTTCCTGTTCGGTTCTCTCCGGGTCCCAGGAGCGCCGGCGCCGCTCCTCGCGCTCGCGAGCCATCTGTTCCTGGAACTGCTGCCGGCCCTTCTTCGCGACCGCGATCAGCTTGGCCCGGTCGCCCTTGTAGTGCGGGTAGGTTTCGTGCATCAACTGGATGTTCCGGAAGCGGAAGCGCATCGCGGTCTCGCGCGCCTCGTGCGCCGGCCAGCCCAGCACCTCGAGCACCGAGCGCGCGCTGCGCAATGACGACTCGAAGACCTCGCGTTCGATGAACTCCACCTTGCGATCGAGCAACTGGTAGAGGTGCGTGATGTTGCGCGCGCGCACCACCAGCCGGGCCTGCGGGAAATGCTCCTGTGCCAGGTCGACGATCTTCAGCGACTGCTCCATGTCGTCGACCGCCACCACCAGCACCTTGGCGGTGCCGGCGCCGGCGGTGCGCAGCAGGTCCAGCCGCGTGGCGTCGCCGTAGAAGACCCGGAAGCCGAACTCGCGCAGGCTCTCGATGGTGTCGGGGTCGTGGTCGAGCACCGTGACATCGAGGTTCTGCGCAAACAGCATGCGGCCCATGATCTGGCCATAGCGGCCGAAGCCGCAGATCACCACCTTGGCATCCTGCTGCTCGGAGATCTCCTCCATCGTGGTCGGCGCATGCGCGCTGTAGCGCGGCAGCACCCACTTGTCGATCACCACCAGCAACAGCGGCGAGACCAGCATCGAGAGCGCCACCGCGGCGATCAGGAAGGAGGCCACGCCATGCGGAAGCACGTTGGGCCCGGCGGCCTGGAACACCACGAAGGCGAACTCGCCACCCTGCGCCAGCAGCAGCGTGAACACCGGCCGCTGCTGGTAGGGCACCGCCATCGCCTTGGCCAGGGCGTAGATGACGCCGAACTTGATCAGCAGGAAGCCGATCACCACCAGCGCCATGAGGCCGGGCCGCTCGAGCAGCACGCCGAAGTCGATGCTCATGCCGACCGCGATGAAGAAGAGGCCGAGCAGCAGCCCCTTGAAGGGCTCGATGTCGGTCTCGAGCTCGCGCCGGTACTCGCTTTCGGCCAGCAGCACGCCGGCCAGGAAGGCGCCGAGCGCCATCGACAGGCCGATGAACTGCATCAGCGCGGCGATCGCCACCACCAGCAGCAGCGAGGTGGCGGTGAAGATCTCGGGCGTGTTGCTGCGCGCGATCCAGCGCAGCAGCGGTCGCAAGGCGAGCCGGCCGCCGACCACGATGGCGGCGATCACGCCCACGATCTTGAGCCCCTCGAGCGTCCGGTCCCATCCGGTCATGGCCGGTCCGGCGTCGGAGCCGACGGCCAGCAGCGGCAGCAGCGCCAGGATCGGGATCGCCGCGACGTCCTGGAACAGCAGGATCGAGAAGCCGGCCTGGCCGCTCGGCGTCAGGAGCAGGTTGCGCTCGCCGAACACCTGCAGCGCGATCGCGGTCGACGACAGTGCCAGCCCGAGCGCCGCCACCAGCGACACGCGCCAGCTCGCGCCGGCGGCCCAGCCGGCCAGGAACAGCACCGCGGCGCAGCCCAGGACCTGGGCCGAGCCCCAGCCGAAGATCGGCCGGCGCAGGCTCCAGAGGCGTTTGGGCTCCAGTTCGAGGCCGACCAGGAACAGCATCAGGACGACGCCGAATTCGGCGAAATGCAGGATGTCCTCGACGTTGGTGACCAGGCCCAGGCCCCAGGGCCCGATCGCGATGCCGGCCACCAGGTAGCCGATGATCGAGCCCAGCCCCAGGGCCTTCGACAGCGGCACCACGAGCACGGCAGCGCCCAGATAGATCAGCGAGTTGACGAGCCAGGCCGGTGCGTGCTCCATGCTCAGGCCTCCTCGTGGCCGGCCGGCCGGTCGGTTTCGGGCACCGGGCAGCTGATGCAGGCGTCGAGCTCCTCGAGTTCCGGCCAGTCGGGGTAGCTCTGGAGCCGCTGCTTGAAGACCTCGACGTGCGCCGCCAGTTCGCCCTCCGACGCACGGCGCGCGCCATGGAACAGCAGCGGCGGCAGGAAGCGCATGCCGCACAGCGCGGCGGTCTGCTCGTAGGGCGGCAGGAAGGCGTCGAAGAAGTAGCGGTTGTAGCTCTGTGGGTGGTAGCTGCCCTCGGGCCCGCCGGTGGTGGCGACCAGCCAGCAGTCCTTGCCCTGCAGCGCCTGGCCGCCGGTGCCGTAGGCCCAGCCGTAGTCGAGCACCTCGTCGATCCAGAGCTTCTGCAGCGCCGGCATCGAGTACCACTGGATCGGATGCAGCAGCACCACCAGGTCGGCGCGGGCCAGGCGGGCCTGCTCGGCCTTGATGTTGATGGCGTAGTCGGGATAGCTGTTGTAGAGGTCGTTCACCTCGACCCCGGGCGTGGCCTGGGCCGCTTTCAGCAACTGGCGGTTGACGCGCGATTCGCGCCAGTGCGGATGGGCGGCGATCACGTAGATCCGCGCCGAGCTGTTGTTGTTCGTTGAAGTCGACATGGCGCGAACATTAGCGCACTCCGGCGCGCCCCGCGCGCGGCTACCATGGCGCCTTTGTTCAGCCTGTCGGAGCTTCATATGCCGGTAGTCCTGGTCGCCAATCCCAAGGGCGGAGTCGGAAAATCCACGCTCGCCACCCATATCGCGGGCTATTTCGCCAGTCGCGGACACCCGGTGATGCTGGGCGACATCGATCGCCAGCAGTCGTCGCGGCTCTGGCTCGGGCTGCGCGCTCCCGAGGCGCGCGAGATCCGCAGCTGGGAAGCGTCGGAGGATGGCAGCGTGGTGCGGCCGCCGCGCGGTACCACCCATGCCGTCATCGATACCCCGGCCGGGCTGCACGGATCGCGCTTCAAGGAGGTGCTGGCGCTGGCCGACAAGGTGCTGGTGCCGTTGCAGCCCAGCATCTTCGACATCTACGCCACGCGGGACTTCCTCGACAAGCTGCTCGCGAACCGCCATGCGGCCAAGGCGGAGATCGCCCTGGTGGGCATGCGGGTCGACGCCCGCACCCTGGCCGCTGACCGGTTGCGCGAGTTCGTCGCCAGACTCGACGTGCCGGTGCTCGGCGAGCTGCGCGACACCCAGAACTACGTCCAGCTCGCGGCCCGTGGGCTCACGCTGTTCGACATCGCGCCGGGTCGGGTGCAGCGCGACCTCGAGCAATGGCAGCCGATCACCCAATGGCTGGACGCCTGAGCCCGTGTTTACCCCGAGCCCCCATGTCACGACGTGGACAGGAGCAGCGCCCGCGCGCCGCTAAAGTGAAACGATGAAAAAGACCTTCCAGACCCTTCAGGATCTCGCCGCGTGCGTCGGCCAGGAAGTCGCCGTGAGCGACTGGATCACCATCACGCAGGCCCAGGTCAACCAGTTCGCCGAGGCGACCGGCGACCACCAGTGGATCCACGTGGACGTCGAGCGCGCCAAGGCCGGCCCGTTCGGCGGACCGATCGCGCATGGTTTCCTGACCCTGTCGCTGCTGCCGCGCTTCTATGAGACGGCCTTCGAGGTCGCCGAATCGCGCATGGGCGTGAACTACGGCCTGAACCGCGTGCGCTTCATGTCGCCGGTGCCGGTCGGCGGCCGGGTGCGCGGCCGCATGAAGCTGCTGAGCTCGGAGCCGATCCCCAACGACGGGCTGCAGATGACCTGGGAGACGACCATCGAGCTCGATGGCTCGCCGAAGCCGGCCTGCGTCGCCGAGTCGGTGGTCAGACGGTATAGGTAGCTCGCCCCCAGGTTGGGCTCACTTCGTGTAGCCCGCCCACCCCCTACCGGGGGCAACACCAGCGGCCTGGCAAAGCCAGTTCCGCGGTGTTTCACGAAGGGGGACCGGGCTGCGCCGGTCCCGCTAGCCGAAGCTGTTTTGGCGCCAGGCCTCGAAGACGGTCACCGCGACGGCGTTCGACAGGTTGAGGCTGCGCTGGCCTTCGCGCATCGGCAGGCGCAGCCGCTGCGGGGGCGCGAAACTCTCGCGCAGTTCGGGCGCCAGTCCGCGCGTTTCCGAACCGAACACCAGCCAGTCGCCGGGGCGGAAAGCCACGTCGTGCACCCGGCGCGTGCCGCGCGTCGTGAGTGCGAACATCCGGTCGGCCGGTGGCTGCTGGCTATCGAGAAGCGCTTGCCAATTGGCATGGCGCAACAGCGTCGCGTACTCGTGATAGTCCAGCCCGGCGCGCCGCAGCAGGCGGTCGTCCATCGAAAAACCCAGCGGTTCGACCAGGTGCAGGGTGCAGCCGGTGTTGGCGGCCAGGCGGATCACGTTGCCGGTGTTCGGCGGAATCTCGGGTTCGACGAGGACGATATGGAACATGGCGCGATTGTCGGTTGCACCCAGCCAGCGCTCAGGCCGGCGCCGGGCCGCCCCAAGGCGGCCTGCGGCCCCCTTGGGGGGCAGCGGCCCACACGAAGTGGGGGAGCGTGGGGGCACATTACTCGGGTGGGTCCGTGCGGGCCAGCACGATCGCCGTGATGTGGGCGGCGCCGCCCGCGCGCAGCACGCGGGCCGCCGTGAACAGCGAGGCGCCGCTGGTCATCACGTCGTCGACCAGGACCAGGCGCCGACCATGCAGCGCCGCGGCGCGCAACGGCTCCACGGCGAAGGCGTCGCGCAGGCTGCGCAGCCTCTGCTTGCGATCGAGACCGCTTTGCGGCGGCGTCTCGCGCGTGCGCAGGAGCAGGCCGGGGTCGCATTTGGCCGCGTCCAGCCGCCGCGCCAGTTCGTGCGCCTGGTTGAAGCCGCGTTCGCGCAGCCGGCCAGGCGCCAGCGGCATCGGAAGCAGCAGGTCGGCCCGTTCGAGCGCCGGCTCGACCCAGGGCGCGTTGCGCAGCAGGGTGGCCAGCGGCGCGGCGCGCCCCGCGTCGCCGCGGAACTTGAATTCGGCAATGCATTCCGGCCACGGCCAGGCATAGGCGCAGGCGGCCAGGCAGGCGTCGAGCGGCGGCGGGTGCAGCAGGCAGTCGCCGCACAGCGCGGTTCCCGACGCGACCGGCAGCGCGCAGGTCCGGCAGCGGGGGACCGGCGGCGCGAAGCGCGCGACGCAGGCCTCGCACACCGGCTCCGCGGGCCAGGCGCGACAGACCACGCACTCGCTCGGCAGGCGGGCAAGCAACGACGAGAAAGGCCGTCCGGTCCAGGGCTTGAACATCCCTCAATATACTGAGCGGCCCATGCCCACCGACCCCGCACAGCGCCCGCCGACCATCGATGCCACGGCGGCCGACCGTTGGAGCCGGCTCGCGCCGGCTTCGGAATCGCCCTGGCTGCACGAGGAAATCGGTCGTCGCATGGAGGACCGTCTGCAGTGGATCAAGGCGCGGCCGCGCCACTGGGCCGACTGGGCGCCCCTGCGCGGCGGCCTCGAAGCGCATGCCCTGGTCGCCCGCCGCTACCGCGACGCCGCACCCTTCGTGATCGAGCCCCGGCCCGCGCTGGCCGCCGCGACGGCCCGGTCGCTGACCGCGCCGTGGTGGACCGCGCGGCGCTGGCAAGGCGCCCAGCCCAGCTTCGAGGCGCCGCCGGAAGACGGCGTCGACCTGCTCTGGGCCAACATGGCGCTGCACATGGCGGCCGATCCGCAGGCGCTGATCGCGCGCTGGCACCGGCTGGTTGCGACCGACGGCTTCCTGATGTTCTCCTGCTTCGGGCCCGATACCCTGCGCGAGTTGCGCGCCCTGCACCGGCAGCTCGGCTGGCCGCCCGCCAGCCACGAGTTCACCGACATGCACGACTGGGGCGACATGCTGGTCGGCGCCGGTTTCGCGGAGCCGGTGATGGACATGGAGCGCATCGTGCTCACCTGGGCCAGCGCCGATGCCGCCCTGGCCGAGCTGCGCACGCTGGGGCGCAACCTGCATCCGAGTCGTTTCCCGGCGCTGCGCGGCAAGGCCTGGCGGCGTGCCCTGGGCGCGTCCCTGCCCGAACTCGCGCCGGCCGAGGACGGCGGCGGGCGGATCGCGCTGACCTTCGAGATCATCTACGGCCACGCCTTCAAACCCGCGCCGCGGGTCGCGCTGTCTGCAGAAAGTGCAGTTTCCTTGCGCGAAATGCGTTCCATGCTCCAGCGCGGTCGTGTAAGCAACTGAGTCTGCCCCGGCCGACCCGCTACAATCCGGCGCTGCGTGAACTCCCGGGTATTGTCCCGTGATCGAGGCCTGTCCGACCCCTGTTTGGCAGCGCATCGACGCACCGATTTGCAGAACTCGCCCGTGTCGAATTCCGTGTTTCGTTTTGCCACTGTTTCTGGCCAGAGCATCCACTGGTTCCTGAAGCGCAACTGCTCGGTCACGCCGAGCCAGCTCGGCTGGCTCTATGCGTCGCTCAGCGTGGTGTCGCTCGGTATCGGGACGGTCTTCTGGCTGAACGGCGCGCGGCTCGTGCTGCCGTTCGCATGGCTCGAACTCGCCGCGGTCGGGTTTGCGTTCGTGCTCTATGCGCGGCATGCGACCGACGGCGAGAAGATCGCCTTGCAGGGCGGCAGGCTGGTGGTCGAGCTCGAGAACGGTGGGCACTATGAGCGCACGGAATTCTTGCCGCACCAGGTGCGGGTCGAGCCGCAGGACAGCGATCGTTCGCTGATCGAGGTTTCGGGTCAGGGTCGTTCGGTCAGGGTGGGGCGCTATGTGCGCCCGGAGTTGCGTGCGGCGCTGGCGCGCGAGATTCGCATGGCATTGCGCAGCGCCTGAGGGGGCGAGCGCGGTGTCGCACCGTGGGGACCGGTGGGGTTAACAGGAAATGAAGAAGTGAACACGATGAAGAGCAATTGGCGCAACAAGATCTGGCCGGCGAATCTGCTGCTGGCGGCCGGCGCGGCTTTCAGCGGCGCGGCACACGCGGTCAACGACCTGCCCGGCGGCCCGTCGGTGCGCCAGTTGAACCTGCCCCTGGGCGTCACCAAGATCTCGCAAGAGCAGCACTTCCTGCACAACGTGATGATGGTGCTGTGCACGGTCATCTTCGTGGCCGTGTTCGCGGTCATGTTCTATTCGATCTGGAAGCACCGCAAGTCGGTTGGCCACAAGTCGGCCAACTTCCATGAATCGGTGGTGGTCGAGGTGATCTGGACCATCGTGCCCTTCCTCATCGTGATCCTGATGGCGCTGCCGGCGACCAAGGTGCTGGTGGCCCAGAAGGACACCACCAATTCCGATCTCACGATCAAGACCACCGGCTACCAGTGGAAGTGGGGCTACGACTACCTGAAGGGCGAAGGCGAGGGCCTTTCCTTCATCTCGACGCTCGACAGCTCGCAGCGCGCCATGTCCAACGCCGGCGCCAAGGGCGACATTCCTGACGACTACCTGTTCAAGGTCGACAACCCGCTGGTGGTGCCGGTCAACGCCAAGGTGCGCATCATCACCACCGCCAACGACGTGATCCACGCCTTCGCGGTGCCGCAGCTCGGCGTCAAGCAGGACGCGATCCCCGGTTTCGTGCGCGACACCTGGTTCCGGGCCGACAAGGTCGGCGACTACTACGGCCAGTGCCAGGAGCTCTGCGGCAAGGAACACGCCTACATGCCGATCCACGTGAAGGTGCTCGCGGCGGCCGACTACACCGCCTGGGTCGACGGCAAGCGCAAGGAAGCCGCGGCCAAGCAGGACGATCCGACCAAGGTCTGGACCCTGCCCGAACTGCTGGCGCGCGGCGAGAAGGTCTACGCCGCCAACTGCGCGGCCTGCCACCAGGCCAACGGCCGTGGCGCCGGCCCGATCAAGGCCCTCGACGGCTCGCCGACCGTGCTCGACGCCGATCACCAGAAGCAGGTTCATGTGGTGCTCTTCGGGCAGAACAGCGGCGCCATGCCGGCCTGGAAGCAGCTGAGCGACACCGACATCGCAGCCGTGGTGAGCTTCACCAAGAACAGCTGGTCGAACAAGACGGGTCAGTTGGTGCAGCCGTCCGAAGTGCTGGCCGAGCGCGCCAAGCAATAAGCCGGCGCCCACGACGAAGAGTTTGCAAGGAATACCAAGATGAGCGCAGTCCTCGACCCCCACGGCCACGCACACGGTCACGACGACCACCATCACGATGACCACCACGGCGCACCGGCCGGCTGGCGTCGCTGGGTGTTCGCGACCAACCACAAGGACATCGGTACGCTGTACCTGCTGTTCTCGTTCACCATGCTGATGGTCGGCGGCGTGCTCGCACTGCTGATCCGCGCCGAGCTGTTCCAGCCCGGCCTGCAACTGGTGAACCCCGAACTGTTCAACCAGTTCACCACCATGCACGGCCTGATCATGGTGTTCGGCGCCATCATGCCGGCCTTCGTGGGCTTCGCGAACTGGATGATCCCGCTGCAGATCGGCGCCTCCGACATGGCGTTCGCGCGCATGAACAACTTCAGCTTCTGGCTGCTGATCCCGGCGGCGCTGATGCTGGTCGGTTCGTTCTTCATGCCCGGCGGCGCACCCGCCGCGGGCTGGACGCTCTACGCGCCGCTGACGCTGCAGATGGGCCCCTCGATGGACGCCGGCATCTTCGCGATGCACATCATGGGCGCCTCGTCGATCATGGGCTCGATCAACATCATCGTGACCATCCTCAACATGCGCGCCCCGGGCATGACGCTGATGAAGATGCCGATGTTCTGCTGGACCTGGCTCATCACCGCCTACCTGCTGATCGCCGTGATGCCGGTGCTCGCCGGCGCCATCACGATGACGCTGACCGACCGCCACTTCGGCACCAGCTTCTTCAACCCCGCCGGCGGCGGCGACCCGGTGATGTACCAGCACATCTTCTGGTTCTTCGGCCACCCCGAGGTCTACATCATGATCTTGCCGGCCTTCGGCATCATCAGCCAGATCGTCCCGGCCTTCTCGCGCAAGAAGCTGTTCGGCTACGCTTCGATGGTGTACGCCACCTCGTCGATCGCGATCCTGTCGTTCATCGTCTGGGCGCACCACATGTTCACGACCGGCATGCCGCTCACCGGCCAGCTGTTCTTCATGTACGCGACCATGCTGATCGCGGTGCCGACGGCCGTGAAGATCTTCAACTGGGTCGCCACCATGTGGCAGGGCTCGATGACCTTCGAGACGCCGATGCTGTTCGCGGTCGGCTTCATCTTCGTGTTCACCATGGGCGGCTTCACCGGCCTGATCCTGGCGGTCGCGCCGATCGACACCCAGCTGCAGGACACCTACTACGTCGTCGCCCACTTCCACTACGTGCTGGTGGCCGGCTCGCTGTACGCGATGTTCGCGGGCTACTACTACTGGGCGCCCAAGTGGACCGGCGTGATGTACAACGAGACCCGCGGCAAGGTCCACTTCTGGTGGTCGCTGATCTCCTTCAACATCACCTTCTTCCCGATGCACTTCCTGGGCCTGGCGGGCATGCCGCGCCGCTATGCCGACTACCCGATGCAGTTCGCCGACTTCAATGCGGTGGCCAGCGTCGGCGCTTTCGCCTTCGGTCTCGCGCAGGTCTATTTCTTCTTCTTCATCGTCCTGCCGACGATGATGGGCAAGGGCGAGAAGGCCCCGCAGAAGCCGTGGGAAGCCGCCGAAGGCCTCGAGTGGGAAGTGCCGTCGCCGGCGCCGTTCCACACCTTCGAGACCCCGCCCAAGCTGGACGCGACCGCCACCCGCGTGATCGGCTGAACCTCGAGCGCCTCATGACACCCGAACAGAAGAGGAACAACCGCCGCATGGGGCTCACGCTGGCCTCCATTGCCGTGCTGTTCTTCATCGGCTTCATTGTCCGCATGGTCTGGATAGGCCGCTAAGGGCAGTATGGGCATCGGCCAACGCATCCGCCGCGAGAACGTCCGCATGGTCGGCAAGCTGGCCGTCGTCGCGGCCGGCATGTTCGCCTTCGGCTATGGGCTGGTGCCCATGTACCGCGCCATCTGCGAGATGACCGGCATCAACATCCTGGCCCTGTCCGAGCTGCAGGTCCCGGGCGGTGCGACCGGCGGCGACAAGGTTCGCGTGCCCGACAACACCCAGGTCGACATGAGCCGCACCATCACGGTCGAGTTCGACGCCAACGTGCGCGGCCTCTGGGATTTCAAGCCCGCGCAGCGTTCGATGGAGGTCCATCCGGGCCAGCTCAACACCGTGATGTACGAGTTCCAGAACGTGCAGAACCGCCGCATGGCGGCGCAGGCGATCCCGAGCTACGCGCCGCAGCAGGCCGCGCCCTACTTCAACAAGCTCGAGTGCTTCTGCTTCAACCAGTACACGCTCGACGCCGGCGAGAAGAAGCAGTGGCCGGTGGCGTTCGTGATCGATCCCAAGATCTCCAAGGACGTGAAGACCATCACGCTGTCCTACACCTTCTTCGAGGTCGGCGGCAAGACCCCGCCGGCACCGGTGGCGGCCAATGGCGCCGTCGTCATGGAGCCGCGCTCGTGAGCGCCTCGGATGTCGCGCACAAGGGGTCGCTGTGGCGGACGGTGAAGGCCGTCTGCTGGTCGTTCTTCGGTGTCCGCAAGAAGAGCGGCTACCAGGACGACCTCGCCAAGCTCAATCCGCTGCACATCATCGCGGTCGCCTTCGTCGCCGTCGCACTGTTCGTGACCGGGCTGATCCTGCTGGTGCGCTGGGTGGCCGCAACCTGAACACACACATCCCACAGAATTCGAATCGAGAGAAGAAAGCCAGGATCTGATATGAGCTCAACCACCCACGGCACCACGCCCTACTACTTCGTGCCCGGGCCATCGGCCTACCCGGTCATGGCCGCGACCGGCCTGCTCTTCGTCATCCTGGGCGCGGCCCAATGGATCAATGGCCACCAGTGGGGCGCCTGGTCGCTGCTGGCGGGCATGATCGTCTGGCTCGGCACGCTCTACGTCTGGTTCAGCGCCTCGATCCGCGAAAGCGAAGGCGGCCTGTACGGCCACAAGGTCGACCTCTCGTTCCGCTGGAGCATGAGCTGGTTCATCTTCTCCGAAGTGATGTTCTTCGGCGCCTTCTTCACCGCACTGTGGTGGGCGCGCACGCATGCGCTGCCCGCGCTGGGCAGCCTCGACAACGCGCTGCTGTGGCCCGACTTCAAGGCCGTGTGGCCCACGGCGGCGGTCGGCGTGACCGGTTCGCCGGCCGGCATCGTCGAGCCCTTCCAGACCGTCGGCCCGTTCTGGCTGCCGACCATCAACACCGCGCTGCTGCTGAGCTCCGGCGTCACGCTGACGATCGCCCACCACGCGCTGCGTGCCGGCCATCGTGCGCAGACCATTCGCTTCATGTGGCTGACCGTGCTGCTGGGCTTCAGCTTCCTGAGCGTCCAGGGCTACGAGTACTACCACCTCTACACCGAGCTGAACCTCAAGCTCAGCTCCGGCGCCTACGGATCGACCTTCTTCATGCTCACGGGCTTCCACGGTCTGCACGTGTTCATCGGCATGCTGATGCTGTTCTTCATCACGCTGCGCCTGCGCAGCGGCCACTTCACGCCCGAGCGGCACTTCGGTTTCGAGGGCGCCGCCTGGTACTGGCACTTCGTCGACGTCGTGTGGCTCGGCCTGTACTTCCTGGTCTATTGGCTTTGAGCTTCAGCGACGGCAAAAAAAGAAAGCGCCGCGAGGCGCTTTTTTCATGGATTTCGTGGAACGAGCATCACCTACTTGCCGATCGGGAGGCCCCCCGGCTGGATGTAGCCGAATTTCCACGCCAGCAGGACGCAGAGGAACAAAACGACCGAAAGTCCGATCCGAACCGTGAGCGCGCGCGCCATGCCGCTGCTCTTGGCGCGGCCCTCGCGCCCGTCCCTCAACATGAAGAACAGCGCCACCGCGAGACTGCCCAGGATGCCCAGGAAGGCGAGGGCGACAAGGTATTTCATGACCCACATTATCGGCCGTCGGCGCCGCCCGCGGCCTTGAACGCGGATGTCCCGGACACGGTTCGCGGCCCGCGCACCGGCCGCTTCTGGCTCGTCACCGCTGTCGCCTTGCTGACCCTCGCGGCCACGGTCTCGCTGGGTCGCTGGCAGCTGTCGCGGGCGGCGCAGAAAGAAGCGCTGCAGGCCGAGATCGACGCCCAGAACAACCTGCCGCCGCTCGACCAGGAGGCCTTCCTGGCGCTCGGCGATGCGGCCGCCCAGATGCACCGGCCGGTTCGGCTGCACGGACTCTGGCTGGCGCCGCACACGGTCTACCTCGACAACCGCCAGATGCATGGCGTGCCCGGCTTCTACGTGCTGACGCCCTTCGCGCTCGAAGGCAGCGACCAGACCCTGCTGATCCAGCGCGGCTGGATCCAGCGCAACTTCACCGACCGGACCCGGCTCGAGGCGATCGAGACGCCGGCCGGCCTGGTCGAAGTGACCGCCAGGATCGCGCCGCCGCCGGCTCATCTGCTGGAACTGGGCAAGGCCGATTCCGCCGCGACGACGCCAGCGCCCGCGGGGTCTTCGCTCATCCGGCAGAATCTCGGTCTTGAAGCGTTCCGCGCCGAAACCGGTCTGCCCCTGCGGACCGATGTCTCCCTGCAGCAGACCGGCTCGGCGTCCGAGGGCTTGCAGCGCGACTGGCCGGCCCCTGCGCTGGGTGTCGAAAAGCACTACGGTTATGCATTCCAGTGGTTCGGCCTCTCGGCCCTCGTGGTATTCCTCTATGTCTGGTTTCAATTCATCGCCCCCTTCCGCCGCGCACGCCTTGCCCGCCGTGGCTGACGAGCCGCTCGGCCTGACCGTCCACTCGATGCCGTCGCCGCGCCAGGCGCTCGCGGGCGCCGAAGGCCGGCGCACGGTCCAGGGCCGCTGGAAGATGATCTTCGTGCTGCTGTGCTGCGCGGCACCGGTGGTCGCCTCCTATTTCACCTACTACGTGGTGCGTCCCGAGGGCCGCAGCGTCTACGGCGAGCTGATCGATCCGCAGCGGCCGCTGCCGAACATCGAGGGCACGCAGCCGGACGGCAAGACGGTCCGGCTGCCGTCGCTCAAGGGCCAGTGGCTGCTGCTGACCGTGGCCGATGCGGCCTGTGACGCCCTGTGCGAACAGCAGCTCTATCTGCAGCGCCAACTGCGCGAGAGCCTGGGGCGCGAAAAAGACCGGCTCGACCGCGTCTGGCTGGTCAGCGATGCGCAACCGCTGCCCGAACGCCTGGCCAACGGCCTGCGCGGCGCGACCGTGCTGCGCCTGCCGGCCGCCGAGATCGCGAAGTGGCTGCCCGCGAGCGCGGGCCACGCGCCGGCGGAACACCTCTTCGTGGTGGACCCGCTGGGCAACCTGATGATGCGCTTTCCGGCCCGCATGGACGCCGCCGGCGCCAGCCGCGGCAAGCGCGACCTCGACCGGCTGCTGCGCGCCTCCTCGTCCTGGGACGACGCAGGCCGCTGATCCCGCCATGGACACGACCTCGCTCTACGACCTCAAGCCGATCGCCTGGCTGCTGGCGGTCGGCGTGCTGCTGGCCCTGGGGCCCTTGATCTGGGTCTGGCGGCGCAACGCGGGCGCCGGTGCCGCGCGCCGGCTGCATGCCTTGACCGTGCTCGCCTTGTTCCTGACCTTCGACCTGACGCTGTTCGGCGCCTTCACCCGGCTGAGCGACTCGGGCCTGGGCTGCCCCGACTGGCCCGGCTGCTACGGCAACGCCAGCCCGCTCGGCGCGCGCCACGACATCGCGATGGCGCAAGCCGCGCAGCCGACCGGGCCGGTGACCCACAGCAAGGCCTGGGTCGAGATGGTCCATCGCTACCTGGCCACCGGGGTCGGCTTCCTGATCCTGGTGCTGGCGATCGCGACCTGGGTCGCACGCCGGCGGCAGCGCCTGCCCGACCACCGCGGCGAGCGCGCGCTGAGCGCCTGGTGGCCCGCCGCCACGCTGGCCTGGGTCTGCCTGCAGGGTGCCTTCGGCGCGATGACCGTGACCTGGAAGCTCTTCCCCGCCATCGTCACGCTGCACCTGCTGGGCGCCGTGGCGCTGCTGGCGCTGCTCTGCATCCAGGCCGTGCGCTACCAGCAGGCGGCGCTGCAGCGCCTGCCCACGGCCCTGCCGTCGGCGTTGCGCACGCTGCTGATCGCCACCACCGCGCTGCTGGGCCTGCAGATCGCCCTGGGCGGCTGGGTCAGCACCAACTATGCCGTGCTGGCCTGCACCCAGTTCCCGACCTGCCAGGGCAGCTGGTGGCCGCCCATGGACTTCGCCCAGGGCTTCGAGATCTGGCGCCATCTCGGCGAGACCACCGCCGGCGCCCCGATCGACTTTGCCGCGCTCACCGCCATCCACTACGCGCACCGCCTGATGGCCTACCTCGTGTTCGCCGCCATCGGCCTGCTGGCCTGGCGTCTGTATCGCATCGAGCCGCTGCGCGCCCAGGCGCGCTGGCTCGCTGTGCTGGCGCTGCTGCAACTCGCCAGCGGCCTCGGCAACGTGCTGCTCGGTTGGCCGCTCGCGGCGGCACTGCTGCACACCGGCGGCGCCGCGGCGCTCGCGGTGGTGCTGACCTGGACCTTGTGCGAAAGCCGTCGCGAGGGCGCCCGCAGTGCGGCCGGCGCCGGCGCCCGTGTTCCCAAAATGGAGGTGGCCCGATGAGCGCCCCCGTGTCTGTTCCCGTCCCGACCACCGCCAGCGTGCTGCGCCAGTTCTATGCGCTGACGAAGCCGCGCGTGGTGCAACTGATCGTCTTCTGTGCCCTGATCGGCATGGTGCTCGCGGTCCCCGGCGTGCCGACCTTGGCCGACCTGCAGCAGGGCGCGCTGGCCTGCCTCGGCATCTGGCTGGTCGCCGGTGCGGCGGCGGCCTTCAATTGCCTGGTCGAGAAGGGCATCGATGCCAAGATGAAGCGCACCGCCTGGCGGCCGACGGCCCGCGGCCAGCTCAGCGACCGGCAGGCGCTGAGCTTCTCGGCGGCGCTGTGCGCGGCGGGCTCGGCCCTGCTGTGGTTCACGGTCAACCCGCTGACCATGTGGCTGACCTTCGCGACCTTCGTCGGCTACGCGGTGATCTACACCGTGATCCTGAAGCCGCTGACGCCGCAGAACATCGTGATCGGCGGCGCCTCGGGCGCGATGCCGCCGGTCCTGGGCTGGGCCGCGATGACCGGCGACGTCGGCCCCGAGGCGCTGATCCTGTTCCTGATCATCTTCCTGTGGACGCCGCCGCACTTCTGGGCCCTGGCCCTCTACCGGGTCGAGGACTACCGCAAGGCGGGACTGCCGATGCTGCCCGTGACCCACGGCAATGAGTTCACGCGGCTTCAGGTGCTGCTCTACACCTTCATCCTGTTCGCTGCCTGCCTGATGCCCTTCATCTACGGCATGAGCGGCTGGCTCTACCTGGTGGTCGCGATCGGCGTCAGCATCGGCTTCACCGGCTATGCCTTCGCGCTGTGGCGCCACTATTCCGACGCGCTCGCACGCAAGACCTTCCGCTTTTCGCTGATCCACCTGAGCGTGCTGTTCGCCGCGCTGCTGGTCGACCACTACCTCCGATGATCGAACCCATGAACAAGCGGCAATTGCTCCAAACCCTGGCCTGGACCGGCGTCGCCGCGTTCGCGGGCGTCCAGCTCGCGGGTTGCTCCGAAGCCAAGCCCAGCTTCCATGCGATCGATATCACGGGCGCCGACTACGCCAGGGATTTCTCGCTGGCCGATGCCGACGGCAAGACTCGCACGCTGGCCGACTTCAAGGGCAAGGCGGTGGTGCTGTTCTTCGGCTATGCCCAGTGCCCGGATGTCTGCCCGACCACCATGAGCGAGATGGCGCAGGTCAAGCAGCAATTGGGTGCCAATGGCGACAAGCTGCAGGTGCTGTTCGTCACCGTGGACCCGGCGCGCGACACGCCGGAAGTGATGAAGGCCTACATGGGCGCCTTCGACCCTTCCTTCGTCGCCTTGATCCCGACGCCCGACCAGCTCGCGGCGCTCGCGAAGGACTTCAAGGTCTACTTCAAGAAGGTCGACGGCAAGACCCCGACGAGCTATTCGATGGACCACTCGGCGGCCAGCTTCGTCTACGACCCGCAGGGCCGGCTGCGGCTCTACGCGCGCTATGGCGCCGGCGTGGCGCCGATGGTGGCGGACCTCCAGGCCCTGCTCAAGTCCTGAGCGCCGTGGCCTCGGTCGATCACTTGCTGCAGCGCAAGGGCGCCTTCCGCATGGCGCTGATCCCGCCCGAGGTGCTGGAGGCACTCAACGACGGCCTGCTCGAGACCGTCAATCTCAACGAATTCATGGCGCTGGAGCTGCCGAGGCTGGCGCGCAGCGTGGCCGCGCAGATCGGGCTCGATGCGGCCAGCGAACGCCTGGGCGACACCTTCGCAATGCTGGCAGCCTTCAAGCCGATGCAGCGCCACGGCCACATCGCGCGGGCGCTCTACGACCTCACGGCCGCGCATCCCGAGCGCGACGCGGTGGCCCATCGGCTGGCCACCCATCCGAGCGACGTGGCGCGTTGCTGGGCGACGCAGTGGATCCCGATGTCGGGCCTGTCGCTGGCCGGGCAACTGGAGGCCACCCGGCGCTTTGCGGCCGATCCGCATTTCGGCGTGCGCGAGATGGCGTGGATGGCGGTGCGCGACGCGACCATCCGCTCGCTCGACGAGGCCCTGGAGCGGTTGCAGCCCTGGACGGCGGACCCGGACCCGAACATTCGCCGCTTCGCCAGCGAACTGACTCGGCCGCGCGGCGTCTGGTGCGCCCAGATCGAGCGCCTCAAGGCCGAGCCCTGGCTCGGCCTGCCGCTGCTGGAGCCGCTCAGGTCGGACCCCAGCCGCTATGTCCAGAACTCGGTCGCCAACTGGCTCAACGACGCGAGCCGCACGCAACCGGACTGGGTCGAAGCCACCTGCGACCGTTGGCTGGCCGAGAGCGACTCGGCCGAAACCGGCTACATCGTGCGTCGGGCGTCGAGGACGCTGGCGAAGCGGGCGCCCGAGGCGGCCTGAAAAAGAAAAGCCCGGCACGGGGCCGGGCTTGATGCGAGGGAGAAGGGCGCTTCAGGCGTATTCGGCCAAGGCCTTCTTCATTTTCTTCATCGCTGCCACCTCGATCTGGCGAATGCGCTCGGCGCTCACGCCGTAGACCGCAGCCAGGTCGTGCAGCGTCATTCCGCCCGAGCCGTCGTCGTTGACCTTGAGCCAGCGCTCCTCGACGATGCGGCGGCTGCGCTCGTCCAGGGCTTCCAGCGCGGTCGAGATGCCGTCGGTCGACAGCCGGTCGCGCTGCCGCGATTCGAGCTGTGCGGTTGGCTCCTGCGTGGCGTCGGCCAGATAGGCGATCGGGCC
Organism: Variovorax sp. P1_G12; assembly: GCF_056405555.1. NCBI lineage: Bacteria > Pseudomonadati > Pseudomonadota > Betaproteobacteria > Burkholderiales > Comamonadaceae > Variovorax > Variovorax sp. P1_G12. The sequence continues at coordinate 217,793 of NZ_JBFUBW010000008.1, forward strand.
GAAGCCGTCGTCGCCGTCGTCGGACGGGCTCGGATCGAGCAGCACGTCGCCGCCCGAGAGCCGGGTTTCCATCTCGAGCACTTCCTCGGGCTTCACGTTCAGCCGCGTGGCCATCTGCGAAACCTCGTCCGGGCTCAGCGTCTCGCGGTGGGTGCCACCGTCGGCGGCGGCCGAATCGGCCTTGAAACCCTGCTTCATCGAGCGCAGGTTGAAGAACAGTTTGCGCTGGGCCTTGGTCGTCGCGACCTTGACCATGCGCCAGTTCTTCAGGATGTACTCGTGGATCTCGGCCTTGATCCAGTGCATGGCGTAGCTCACCAGCCGGACGCCCTGGTCGGGATCGAAGCGCTTGACGGCCTTCATGAGGCCGACATTGCCTTCCTGGATCAGGTCGCCGTGCGGCAGGCCATAACCCAGGTATTGGCGGGAAATAGAGACGACAAGGCGCAGATGCGACAAGATGAGCGCACCGGCGGCTTCGAGGTCGTTGTCGTCGCGCAGTTTGCGCGCGAAGCCCTGCTCCTCTTCGAGCGTCAGCAAAGGCAGGCGGTTGGCTGCCGAGATGTAGGCGTCCAAGTTACCCAGCGGCGGCACCATCGACCAGGGATTGGCGACGGCGAGCTGGTTGGCAGAGGCTCCAGACAGTGTTGTCATTCGGGAAACTCCTTCTTTCATGGCCATATTAGCACTCGGTTAGAGGGAGTGCTAAGGCAAGGGTTCCCCCTTATTTTCTATGGGGTCGATAGCCTGGGCCACAAGCCTCCAGGCCTACCAGCGGAGGCCGAGACGCTCGAAAAGCCTGGACAGTACGAACAGCGGGCCGACCCAGAGGTATTGGATGTCCTCGAAGAAGGAAGGTTTCCGGCCTTCGATCTTGTGGCCGATGAACTGGAAGATCCAGGCCACCACGAAGATGACGGCGGACACCGGCAAAACAAGATCGCCCATCGCGTGCACCAGCGCCAGCAGGGCGACCGTGCCGACCAGCATGGTCGCGAGGAAGGCCGGGGAGCGCAGCGTCGCGTAATAGACCAGGCTGGCCGCCACCGAAGGCCGCTGGCGCGCTATCCGAGCAATGCCTGGGCGAATTCGCGGGCGTCGAAGGTTTCCAGGTCCTCGAGCTTCTCGCCGACGCCGATGAAATAGACCGGGATCGGCCGTTCGCGCGCGATCGCGCACAGCACGCCGCCCTTGGCGGTGCCGTCGAGCTTGGTCACGACCAGCCCGGTCAGGCCCAGCGCCTCGTCGAAGGACTTGACCTGCGCCAGCGCGTTCTGGCCGGTGTTGCCGTCGATCACCAGCAGGACCTCGTGCGGCGCCGTGGGGTCGGCCCGGTTGACGACCCGCTTGATCTTCTTGAGTTCGTCCATCAGGTGGATCTGGGTCGGCAGCCGGCCGGCGGTGTCGACCAGCACCACGTCCTTGCCGCGCGCCTTGCCGGCGTTGACCGCGTCGAAGCTCACGGCGGCCGGGTCGCCGCCTTCCTGGCTCACGATCTCGACCGTGTTGCGGTCGGCCCAGACCAGCAATTGCTCGCGCGCCGCGGCCCGGAACGTGTCGGCCGCGGCCAGCAGCACCGAGGCACCTTCGTTGGCCAGGTGCTTGGTGAGCTTGCCGATCGAGGTGGTCTTGCCGGCGCCATTGACGCCGGCGACCATGATCACGGTCGGCGTGTGCTCGCCGATCACCAGCGATTTCTCGAGCGGCCGCAGCAGGTCGGTGATCGCGTCGGCCAGCAGCAGCTTGACCTGCGCGGCGTCGGTCGCCATCTGGCTCTTGACGCGGCGGCGCAGGTCCTCAAGCAGGTGCTCGGTGGCCTTGACGCCGGTATCGGCCATCAGCAGCGCCTCCTCCAGTTCCTCGTAGAGCGCATCGTCGATCTGCGCGTTGACGAAGGCGGCGGTGATGCTGTTGCCGGTCTTGCGCAGGCCATTGCGCAGCTTGCCGAGCCAGCCGCTGCGCTCGGGCGGGGGCGCAGGTGTCGGGGCCGGCGCCGGAAGCGGCGCCGATGCGGGAGGAGGGGGGGGGGCCGGCACTTCCACCGGTGCAGGGGCGGGGGCCATCGGCGTTGGCGTCGGCGCTGGCGCGGTCACGGGTGCCGCTGCAGGTGCAGGCGAAGGCGAAGGCGAAGGCGCAGGTGCAGGTGCAGGTGCCGCCACGGGTGCCGGCGCAGCCGCCGGCTTGCCGCCGAACCAGCTGGAGGGCGAAAAGACCGATTTCGGGGCTGCCGCAGGCATTTCGGCCGGCGGGGCCGCAGGCTCGGGAACCGGCGCCGGGCTCTCGGCCGCAGGTTTTTTCTTGAAGAAACTGAACATTGGGCGCTTTTTACAATCCGAGCCATTCTATGAAACACCCCTTGCCACGCCGCGCTGCGTCGGGTGCGGTGCTGGCTTCGGTGCTGATGGCGCTGGCTGGCCTGCCCGCCCTGGCCCAGAACGCCCCCGCGCCTGCCGATCCCGCCACCACTGCGACCGCCGCCACAGCGCCGGTCCCGGCCCAGCAGTTCACGCTCTCCAATGGCATGACCCTGATCGTCAAGCCCGACCGGCGGGCCCCGACCGCGGTCCAGATGCTCTGGGTCCGGGTCGGATCGATGGACGAGGTCGACGGCACCTCGGGCGTCGCGCACGTGCTCGAGCACATGATGTTCAAGGGCAGCAAGAACCTGAAGCCCGGCGAGTTCTCGCGCCGCGTGGCCGCGTTGGGCGGGCGCGAGAACGCCTTCACCACCCGCGACTACACCGGCTACTACCAGCAGATCCCGGCGGAGCAGCTGGAGCAGGTCATGAAGCTGGAATCCGACCGCTTCGCCAGCAACCAGTGGCCCGACGACGAGTTCAAGCGCGAGATCGAGGTCGTCAAGGAGGAGCGCCGCATGCGCACCGACGACCAGCCGCGCGCGCTGCTCGGCGAGCAGCAGAACGCCGCGATCTTCACCGCCTCGCCGTACCACCGTCCGGTGGTCGGCTGGATGAGCGACCTGGAGTCGATGACGCCGGCCGACGCCCGCGCTTTCTTCCAGGCCTGGTACGTTCCATCCAACGCGGCGATCGTCGTCGCGGGCGACGTCGATGTCGCCAAGGTGCGAGCCCTGGCCGAGAAGTACTACGGCTCGATCCCGGCGCGTGCCGTGCCGCAGCGCAAGCCGCGCACCGAGCCCGCGCAGCGCGGCGTGCGCCGCGTCGAATTCAAGGCGCCGGCCGAGCAGGCCTACGTGTCGCTGGCGTTTCGCACGCCGCAGATCGGGACCGGCGACACCTTCGACAGCGCCGCGGAAAGCGACGCCTATGCGCTGGTGGTGCTGTCGGCCCTGCTCGACGGCTATCCCGGCGCGCGGCTCGACCGCGCGCTGACGCAGGGGCCGGACCGCGTGGCCGATTCGGCCGGTGCCTACGGGGGCTTCGTCGGCCGCGGGCCGCAGCTGTTCGTGCTCGACGGCGTCCCGGCGGCGGGCAAGACCCCCGAGGCGGTGGAGGCCGCGCTGCGCGCGGAGGTCGCGAAGGTGGCGCGCCAAGGCGTCGGCGCGGCCGAACTCGCCCGCGTCAAGACCCAGTGGGTGGCCAGCGAAACCTACAAGCTCGATTCGGTGATGGCGCAGGCGCGCGAGCTCGGCAGCAACTGGGTGCAGGGCCTGCCGCTGGACGCCAGCGAACGGATCATCGCCCGGCTCCAGGCGGTCACGGCCGAGCAGGTGCAGGCGGTGGCGGCGAAGTACTTCGGCGACGACCAGATGACGGCCGCCACCCTGCGGCCCCTGCCGCCCGAACCGAACCGCCGGCCGCGCGGTTTTGCAGCGCCTGCGGGCGAGCTGCGTTGAAAGAAGGCTGCATGTCCATGTTCGATTCCCGAGACTTCGCCCTGCGCACCTTGCTGGCCGGCGCCGCCATCTTCTTCGGCGCCGCCGCCCAGGCCGCCATCCCGATCCAGCACTGGAGCCTGCCCAGCGGCGCCAAGGTCTACCTGGCCGCCACCAACGCCCTGCCGATCGTCGACGTCCAGGTCGACTTCGACGCCGGCGGCCGGCGCGACCCGCCGGCCCAAGCCGGTCTGGCCTCGGTGACCGCGGCGATGGTCGAGAAGGGCATTCGGGCCCATGGGAGTCCCGCCGCCGGGCCGCCCCAAGGGGTCAATGAACCGGCACTGGACCAGAATGCGCTGGGCGAGGCCTGGGCCGACCTCGGCGCCAGCTTCGACGCCGGCGCCGGCTCCGACCGCACCAGCTTCACCCTGCGCACCCTGTCCGATCCGGTGCTGCTCGACAAGGCGGTGCGGCTCGCCGCGCGCGAGATCGGCGAGCCGGCGTTTCCGGAAGACGTGTGGAAGCGCGAACGCGAGCGCCTCAACGCCTCGATTCGCGAGGCCAATACCAAGCCCTCGACCCGGGTTGAGCGAGCCTTTGCGCAAGGCGTCTACGGCTCGCATCCCTATGGTCTCGACACCACCGAAGCCACGCTGGCGCAGATCGACGTCGCGGCCATGCGCGCGCGCTACGAGCGCCTGATCGTGCCCTGCCGCGCCAAGGTCAGCATCGTCGGCGCGGTCACGCGCGCACAGGCCGACGGCATCGCCACCACGCTGCTGTCGCGGCTGCCCGCGGGGGGCGCCTGCGCCGAACTGCCGGCCGTGCCCGAGGTGCAGCCGCTGGCGGCGCCGAAGGACGAGCGCATTCCCTTCGACTCGGCCCAGGCGCACGTGCTGATCGGCCAGCCCGGCTACCGCCGCGCCGACCCGGACCACTTCGCGCTCACGCTCGGCAACTACGTGCTCGGCGGCGGCGGCTTCGTCTCGCGCCTGACCGAGCAGGTGCGCGAGAAGCGCGGGCTGGCCTACAGCGTCTACAGCACCTTCTCGCCGGCGCTGCACGCGGGCGCGTTCCGCATCGGCTTCCAGACCCGGCCCGACCAGGCCGCCGAAGCGGTGAAGGTCTCGAGCGACGTGCTGGCGAAGTTCGTCGCCGAGGGCCCGACTGCGGCCGAACTCAAGGCCGCCAAGGACAACCTGATCGGCGGCTTTCCGCTGCTGCTGGACAGCAACCGCAAGCTGCTGGGCAATGTCGCGAACATCGCCTGGAACGACCTGCCGCTCGACTACCTCGACACCTGGACCGCGCGCATGAACACGATCACCCAGTCCGACATCAAGGCCGCCTTCGCCCGCAAGCTGCAGCCGGAGAAGATGGTGACCGTGGTCGTGGGCGGCAGCCGTTAAGCTCCGGGTGTGAAACCGAAGCCCAGAACACCCGCCCCCACCGCGCCTGCCAAGCCGAGCAATCTCGCCAAGGCGCCCCATTTCGTCCGCATCATCGGCGGCCAGTGGAAGCGAACCCGCCTCGCGGTCGCCGACAAGCCGGGCCTGCGGCCGACACCCGACCGGGTGCGCGAAACCCTCTTCAACTGGCTCGCCAGCCTGGCCGGCGTGGGCGGCGGCGAACTGCCGGGCTGGCAGTGCGTCGACGCCTTTGCGGGCACCGGCGCGATCGGCCTCGAGGCCGCTTCACGCGGCGCCGGCTCGGTGCTGCTGTGCGAGCAGGACCCGGCCCTGGTCGCCCAACTGCTGGCGCTGAAGACCAAGCTCGGCGCCGACGCGGTGCGTGTCGAGCGCGGCAACGGCGTCACGACGCTCGAGCGCGTGCCCGCCGGCAGCCTGCATGCGGTGTTCCTGGATCCCCCGTTCGAGAACCCGGCCCTGTACGAACCGGCCCTGCGCGCGGCGGTGCGAGCCCTTCGGCCCGAGGGCGTGGTCTATCTCGAGGCGGCGCGGCGCTGGAGCGATGACGAACTCGCCGCGCTCGGCCTGGTGGCCTACCGCTACCTGAAGGCCGGTGCGGTGCACGCCCATCTTCTCCGGCCCGCGGCGAGTGCCGCTGCATAATCCGCCGGACCGAGCCACCAGCGGCCGAATCAAGGAGGAAGCAACCATGTCCAACAACGTGATCGCGGTATACCCGGGCACCTTCGACCCCATGACACTGGGCCACGAGGACGTGGTGCGGCGCGCCACCCAATTGTTCTCGCGGGTCATCGTCGCCGTGGCGGCGGGACACCACAAGAAGGCGCTGTTCACGCTGCAGGAGCGCATCGACATGGCGCGCGATGCGGTCAAGCCCTACAGCGACCAGGTGACGGTCGAGAGCTTTTCAGGCCTCTTGCGCGACTTCGTGGTTGCCCGCGGCGGCAAGGCGATGGTGCGCGGCCTGCGCGCCGTGACCGACTTCGACTACGAGTTCCAGCTCGCCGGCATGAACCGCTCGCTGATGCCCGAGGTCGAGACCGTGTTCCTGACGCCCAGCGACAAGTACCAGTTCATCTCGAGCACCTTCGTGCGCGAGATCGCGATGCTCGGCGGCGAAGTGGACAAGTTCGTCTCGCCCAACGTGCAGGACAGCCTGCTCGCCAAGGTCCGCAGCCTCGGCCGCGAATGAGCGCGGCGCCGCCGCCCCGGCTGCTGGCGCTGGGCGAAGCGGCGCTGCTGTGCGAGCTGCCGGCGCCGGCGACGCTGGCGCAGCAGCAGCGCATCTGGGCGCTGGCGACGGAGGCCTTGCAGTGGCACGGCGTGCACGAGGTGCTGCCCGGCATGAACAACCTGAGCCTGTTGTTCGATCCGGCACAGATCGATGCGGTCGAGCTCGAGATGCAGGTGCTGTCGGCCTGGCCGCAACTGGCCGCGGCCGGGATCCAGGGGCGGCGCATCGAGATTCCGGTCGCCTACGGCGGCGAGGCCGGACCCGATCTGGGCGAGGTCGCCAGGCACACGGGCCTCTCTCCGGCCGAGGTCGTCCGACGCCATAGCGCGGGCGACTATGTGGTCTACCTGCTCGGTTTCCTGCCCGGCTTCGCGTTCATGGGCGGCCTCGCGCCCGAGTTGGCGACGCCGCGGCGTGCCGAACCGCGGGTCGCGGTGCCGGCGCGATCGGTGGGCATCGGCGGCGAGCAGACCGGCATCTATCCGCTGGTCTCTCCGGGCGGCTGGCAACTGATCGGCCGCACCTCGCTCGAGATGTTCGACCCGCGCGCCGCCGAGCCGACCTTGCTGCGGCCCGGCGACCGGGTGCGCTTCGTGGTCGAAAGCATGGAGGCCTGATGGCGGTCAGCGCTGGGCTCACGGTCCTGCGGCCGGGGATGCTGGCCTCGGTGCAGGACCTCGGCCGTCCTGGCCATCGGCAGCTCGGCATCTGCCCGGGCGGAGCGCTCGACACCCTGGCGCTGACTCTCGCCAACCGGCTGGTCGGCAACCCGGAGGGCGCCGCCGGGCTCGAGCTCACGATGGGCAGTTGCGAGATCCGCTTCGAGGCCGCGACGCGCATCGCGATCGCCGGCGACGACTTCGGCGCCGCGCTCGATGGCGTGCCGCTGTGGCCTTGCTGGAGCGTGCCGGTGGCTGCGGGGCAGGTGCTCAAGCTGGCGGGCGCCAATCGATCGAGCCTCAAGAAGGGGCTGCGCACCTGGCTGGCGGTCGCCGGGGGCATCGATGTGCCGGTGATTCTCGGTTCGCGCAGCACCGACCTCAAGGCCGGCTTCGGCGGCCACCAGGGGCGGGCGCTCAAGAAGGGCGACCGGCTGACGCTCGGCGTGCCGCTGCTGGACGCGCAGCGCCTGTCGCGGCGCGCGTTCGGCGTGCGCGGGCCGCAAGCGAGCCTGGACGGCGTCGATGGCGCGACCGTGCTGCGCGTGATGGCGGGCCCCGAGTTCGAGCAGTTCACGATCGCTTCGCGTGAGGCGCTGTGGCGGGGGCCCTGGCGCATCACGCCGCAGAGCAACCGCATGGGCAGCCGGCTCGAGGGCTTCGAACTCAAGAGCAGGCGCGCCGTCGACATGCTGTCTTCCGGCGTGATCCCCGGCACGATCCAGGTGCCGCCCTCGGGGCAGCCGATCATCCTGATGGGCGACGCCCAGACCACCGGCGGCTATCCGCGCATCGGCGTGGTGATTCGTGCCGATCTCTGGAAGCTCGCGCAGGCGCCGCTCAACGGCCGGCTGCGACTGCAGCAGGTGGATTCGGCGGCAGCGCTCGCGGCCTGGGACGAGCGCCAGCGCTACCTCGCGCAGGTGGCGCAAGGCCTGGTGTCCGCAGGCTGGATCGCGCCGGCGCAGAATCGGGCCGAAGGAGAAAACCATGCAGATTGACCTCAACGCCGACCTCGGCGAAGGATGCGACAACGACGAGGCGTTGCTGGGCCTGGTCAGCTCGGCCAACATCGCCTGCGGCTGGCACGCCGGCGACGCCCGCACCATGCAGCAGTGCGTGCGCTGGGCGATTGCCAACGGCGTCGCGATCGGTGCCCATCCGAGCTTTCCGGACCGCGAGAACTTCGGCCGCAGCACCATGAACCTGCCGCCCGACGAGATCGTCGCCGGCGTGCTCTACCAGATCGGCGCCCTGGCGGCGATCGTCAAGGCCGAGGGCGGCACGCTGGCGCACGTCAAGCCGCACGGCGCCCTCTACAACCAGGCGGTCAAGGAGCCGGCGCTGGCCGAGGCGATCTGCGAGGCGGTGCGCCGCTTCGATCCCTCGCTGCGCTACTTCGGCCTGGCCGGCAGCGGCATGATCGGCGCCGCCGAGCGCGCCGGCCTGGTGCCCGTGGAAGAGGTCTTCGCCGACCGCGGCTACATGCCCGACGGCAGCCTGGTGCCGCGCAGCCAGCCCGGCGCGCTGATCGACGACGAAGAGCAGTCGCTGGCCCAGACGCTGTCGCTGGTGCGCGATCACCGGGTCCGCGCGATCGACGGCAGCACGGTCGCGGTCAATGCGCAGACCGTCTGCCTGCATGGCGACGGCCCGCACGCGCTGGCCTTTGCGCGCCGCATCCGCGAGCGCCTCGCGGCCGAAGGCATCGAGGTGGCGGCAACATGAACGTTCTGCTGACCGGCTTCGAGCCCTTCGAGCAAGAGGCGATCAACCCCTCCTGGGAGGCCGTGCGCGCGCTCGATGGCTGGCGCCTCGACGGCGCCGTGGTGCACGCGCGCCGCATCTCCTGCGTATTCGGCACCGCCCTGCGCGAACTCGATGCCGCCATCGACGAGCTGCAGCCGCAACTGGTGCTGGCCATCGGCCTGGCCGGTGGCCGCAGCGAGATCACGCCCGAGCGGGTGGCGATCAATGTCGACGACGGCCGCATCTGCGACAACGCCGGCTGCCAGCCGATCGATGTGCCCGTGGTGGCGGGGGCTCCCGCGGCCTATTTCTCGAACCTGCCGATCAAGGCCATGGTGCGCGACCTGCGGGCCGCCGGAATTCCGGCCGCGGTGTCGAACACGGCCGGCACCTTCGTCTGCAATCACCTGTTTTTCGGCCTGATGCACCGCATCGCGACCCGGCCGGAGGCGGGGATGCGCGGCGGCTTCATCCACATTCCCTATCTGACCGGGCAGGCGGCTCGGCTGCCGGGGCAGCCGAGCATGGCGCTGGAGACGCTGGTCGCCGGACTGCGCGTTGCGATCGCCACCGCCCTGTCGGTTCGCGAAGACGTCCTGGAGACCGGCGGCCAGCTCCACTGAGGCGGCTCTCAGGCCTTCGCGACCCAGCGCTGCAGCCAGGGCCCGAGCGTCGCGTTGACCGCGGCGGGCTGTTCCATCGTGAGCATGTGGCCGCACTGCGCGATCCAGACCAGGTCGGCGTGCGGCACCAGCGCGGCAATCTCGCGCGAGCATTCGGGCGGCGTCAGGCGATCCTGGTCGCCGCACATCACCAGCACGGGACAGCGCAGGCCCGGCAACTGCTCGCGGGCGTCGGGGCGTTCCATCAGCGCCCGGTTCTGGCGCACCAGCTGCGTGACACCGGCATCGAGCACCAGGTCGATGTAGCGCCGCAGCAGCGGGGCGTCGCCGGAGCGCGTGGGATGGAAGGCGAAGCCGGCGTTGAATTCGATCACGTCGCGCGCCTCGCCGAGTTCGAAGAGTTCGATGGCCGAGCGCCGCAGCTCGAACATCTCGGGCGTCTCGGGGCGCGCGTTGGTGCCCAGCAGGGCCAGGCCGACGATGCGTCCGGGCGCCTGCCGCGCGGCTTCCATGGCGATCATGCCGCCCATCGATGCGCCGCAGAGGACCAGCGGTCCGGGGTTCTCCTCCAGCACGGCCGCGGCCATGGTCTCGATGCGGCCGTGGCGCATGTGGGCGTCGCTCACCCGGGCATCGAGGGCGGGGGGCAGGGCGGGCCGCTGGGCCTCCCAGAGGCGTTCGTCGCAGGCGAGGCCGGGCAGCAATACGAGACTTGGCATGTGCGGATTCTCTTCGAAGCGCGCGGTCGTGCGGATGTCACGCGCTGCGGGACAATAGGGCCCAGCCTATGCCCACTACCGAACTCATCCTGATCCGCCACGGCGAGACCGACTGGAACCGCGAGCTCCGCTTCCAGGGCCACATCGACGTTCCCCTCAACGACATGGGTCACGAGCAGGCGCGCCGGCTCGGGCTGCGCCTGGCCGGCGAGCCGGTGCAGCATCTCCTCAGCAGCGACCTGATGCGGGCGCAGCAGACCGCGACCCCCGCCGCACGCCAGCTCGAACTCGACATCGTCACCTCGGTGGCGCTGCGCGAGCAGCATTTCGGCATCGTCGAAGGCATGCGCGCCGACGAGATCCAGAACCTGCATCCGCGCGCCTGGGAAGACTGGCTCCAGTTTCGCGAGGACCATGCGATGCCCGAGGGCGAGTCGGCGCGCCAGTTCCATGCCCGCATCATCGAGGCGCTGGGCCGCATCGCCACCGCGCATGAAGGGCAGAAGCTGCTGGTGGTCACGCACGGCGGCGTGCTCGACATGGTGTGGCGCACCGCGCGCGGGCTGGGCCTCAACGGGCCGCGCCAGAGCGAGATTCCGAACGCCGGCTTCAACCGGATCCGGATCGCCGATGCCGCCCAGCCCGAGCTGATCGAGATCGTCGACTGGGCGGACACGCGGCATCTGGCGGACCTGCCGGCCCAACCCACCTACGACCAGAGCCGGCATCGGAAGACGTAGGGCGCGGCGGCGCGGGTTCGCAAGATTCGTCAAGCAACGAGCAAGGGGAATCAAGGGCCGGCGCAGGGTCTGGGCCATCATCGCGGCTTGCAAGACCCTCGGAGCCGATGCCCATGGACTACGCGACCACCCGGGAACTCGTTGCCGCCCTGCAGGCCGGAAAGACCTCGGCCGTCGCGCTGCTGAAGCGCTCGATCGAGCGCATCGAGCAGCTGGATCCGGTCTTCAACGCCGTCGTCGTGCGCGACTTCGAGCGCGCCCGCGAGGCGGCCGTCGCGGCGGATGCGGCGCTGGCGCGCGGGGACCGGCGGCCGCTGCTGGGCGTCCCGATCACGGTCAAGGAAGCCTTCGATGTCGCGGGGCTGCCGACCACCTGGGGCATTCCGGGCACCGGGCAGCTCGGCGCGACCGATGACGCGGTCGTCGTCCGAAGGCTGAAGGCCGCCGGTGCCGTGCTCGTCGGCAAGACCAACGTCGCGATGCAACTCGCCGACTGGCAATCGACCAACCCGGTCTTCGGCACCACCCGCAATCCCTGGGACCCGGCGCGCACGCCGGGCGGCTCCTCCGGCGGCAGTGCCGCAGCGCTGGCGGCGGGCTACGTGTCGCTCGAATTCGGCTCGGACCTGGTCGGGTCGCTGCGCGTGCCGGCCCACTTCTGCGGCGTCTTTGCGCACAAGCCCACGCACGGTCTGGTGCCGATGCGCGGCTGCGCGCCGCCGGGCACGCCCGCGCTGTCGGTGGACCCGGGCGTCGATCTTGCGGTGGTCGGTCCGATGGCGCGCAGTGCCGCCGACCTGGCGCTGGCGCTCGACGTCGTCGCCGGCCCCGACGATGCCGAGGCCGTCGCGTACCGCCTGGCGCTGCCGCCGGCGCGCCATCTCGCGCTCGGCGACTTCCGCGTGCTGGTGCTCGACCAGCATCCCCTGGTGCCGACTTCGGAGGCGGTCGGCTCGGCATTGCAGCGCCTGTGCGGCGCGCTGGAGGGCGCCGGCTGCCGGATCGCCCGGACCAGCCCGCTGCTGCCGGACCTGGCGCGCGTCGCGTCGCTCTGGGGGCAATTGCTGTGGGCCATGATCAGCGCCGACATGCCGGGCCTCGAGGGCGGCATCAGCCACCGGGACTGGATCCATGCGGACCGCGCACGGACCGGCATCGCGCATCAGTGGCGCGAGTTCTTCAGGCAGTGGGACGTGGTCCTGTGCCCGGTGTCGCCGACGCCGGCCTTCCTGCATGACCACGGCGAGATGGAGGCGCGGCGGCTGCGCATCGACGACCGGGACATCGCCTACAAGGACCAGTCGCCCTGGTCGAGCATTGCGACGCTGACCGGGCTGCCGTCGACCGCGATGCCGATCGGGCTCAGCGAAGAGGGGCTGCCGGTCGGGATGCAGATCATCGGTCCGTACCTGGAGGACCGCACCACCATCGCCTTCGCCGAGGCCGTGGAGCGCGCGTTCGGTGGGTTCGTCGCGCCGCCGGGCCTGTCCGCGCGGTAGCGCTACCGAGGCCTAGAATCGACGCATGAGCAATGAGGAGCCTCCAGTCCGACGCGCCCGCCGAGGCAGCGGCGCGGTCACCCTTCATGACGTCGCGAAGCTCGCGGGCGTGGCGCCGATCACCGCCTCGAGGGCCTTGAGCACGCCGCGGCAGGTGTCGGCCGAGGTGCTGAAGAAGGTCACGGCCGCGGTCGAGCGGACCGGCTACGTGCGCAACGTGCTGGCTGGCGGCCTGGCGTCCACGCGCAGCCGGCTGGTGGCGGCGGTGGTGCCGACGATTGCCGGCCCGGTGTTCCTGCAGACCGTGCAGTCCCTGACCCAGGCGCTGGCCGAGCGCGGCTACCAGCTGATGCTGGGCCAGAGCGGCTACGTCGATTCGCGCGAGGACGCGCTGCTCGAAGCCATCATCGGCCGCCGCCCCGACGGCATCGTGCTGACCGGCATCATGCATTCGCCCGAGGGGCGCAAGCGCCTGCTGGCCGCCGGCATCCCGGTGGTCGAGACCTGGGACCTCACGCCGACGCCGCTCGACATGCTGGTGGGCTTCTCGCACCCGGCGGTCGGCCGGGCGGTGGTCGAGTTCCTGCATGCCCGGGGCCGCCGCCGGCTGGCGGTGATCGCCGGCGACGACGAACGTGCCCTGCGGCGCCTGCAGGCCTTCCAGGACACGGCGCGCGCCGCCGGCCTGCCCGAAGTCGCCGTGGTGCGGGTGCCGGCGCCGACCACCCTGAAGAGCGGCCGCTCGGCGCTCGTCGAGCTGCTGCGCGAGGCGCCGGGCATTGACGCCGTCTTCTGCAGTTCGGACCTGCTCGCGCTCGGCGTCATGACCGAGGCGCAGGCGCGGGGCATTGCCGTTCCGGGGCAGCTGGCGGTGGTCGGCTTCGGCGACCTCGAATTCGCCGCCGACCTCCATCCGGCGCTGACCACGGTGCGCATCGACGGCACGGCCATCGGGCGCCAGGCCGCGCAATTCATCGTCGATCGGGCGGAGGGCGGGCAGCGTGGGCCGCGGGTGGTCGACATCGGCTTCTCGATCGTCGAGCGCGCCAGCGCCTGATCCGTACAAACCCCTAGCCGGATCCGCTGGTTCTCGAAAAAAGGTAGCGCTATCATCCAACCATCAAAGGTAGCGCTACCATTTCAAGGAGACAGGCATGAAGAGATTGTTCGGCACGCTCGCCCTCGGCCTCGCGGCCCTCGGCGCCCAGGCCCAGGACTGGCCCCAGAAACCCGTGACCCTCGTGGTTCCCTTCCCGCCCGGCGGCTCGACCGACATGGTGGCGCGCGCCATGGCGCCGAAACTCGGCGACAAGCTGGGCCAGACCTTCCTGGTCGACAACAAGGCCGGCGCCACCGGCACCATCGGCGCGACCCAGGTGAAGCGCTCGGCGCCCGACGGCGCCACCTTCCTCGTGACCTCGCTGGGCCCGCTGGTGATCGCACCGCACCTCATCAAGGGCATGCAGTACGACGCACTGAAGGACTTCGACCTGATCACGGTGGCGGTGCAGGCGCCCAACGTACTGGTGGTGCCGGCCAAGTCGCCGCACAAGACGGTGGCCGACGTCATCGCGAACCTGAAGGCGAACCCGGGCAAGATGACCTTCGCCTCCTCGGGCAACGGCTCGAGCGACCACCTCACGGCCGAGCTGTTCTGGCAGCAGACCGCCACCAGCGGCCTGCATGTGCCGTACAAGGGCGGGGCGCCCGCGATCACGGACCTGCTCGGCGGCCAGGTCGATGCGTCGTTCCAGAACGTCAACGCGGTGGTGCAGAACATCCAGGCCGGCAAGCTCCGGGCGCTCGCGGTGACCGGCGACAAGCGCTCGCCGGTGCTGCCCGAGGTCCCGACCGCGGCCGAAGCCGGCATCAAGAACCTCGAGGTCTATTCGTGGCAGGCGATCGTCGCGCCCAGGGGCCTGCCGCCCGCGGTGCGCAGCAAGGCGCACGATGCGATGGCCGCCGCGCTCAACGACCCCGCGGTCAGGCAGCAGTTCACCGCCATCGGCCTCGAGGTGGTCGCCAACACGCCCGAGCAGTTCGCCAAGTTCCAGCAGCAGGAGTTCGCGCGCTGGAAGAAAGTGATCGAGACGGGCAAGATCTCAATCGACTGAGCAAGAGCACCCGCCATGCCCCATTCCACCCCCCTCGTCACCGCGCTGCGCGTGATCCCGGTCGCCGGCCGCGACAGCATGCTGTTGAACCTGAGCGGCGCGCACGGACCCTTCTTTACCCGCAACCTGCTGATCCTCACCGACAACGCCGGGCGCACCGGCGTCGGCGAGGTGCCGGGCGGCGAGAAGATCCGCCAGACGCTCGAGGACGCGCGCGACCTGGTCGTCGGCCAGTCGATCGGCGCCTGCCAGCGCGTGCTGCAGCAGGTGCAGAAACAGTTCGCCGACCGCGACGCCGGTGGACGCGGACTGCAGACCTTCGACCTGCGCACCACCATCCATGCCGTGACCGCGATCGAGTCGGCGCTGCTCGACCTGCTGGGCCAGCACCTGGGCGTGCCGGTCGCGGCGCTGCTCGGCGAAGGCCAGCAACGCGACGCGGTGGAGATGCTGGGCTACCTGTTCTTCGTCGGCGACCGCGACAAGACCGACCTGCCCTATGCCCGCGAGCCCGGGGCCGACAACGACTGGTTCCGGCTGCGGCACGAGCAGGCGATGACGCCGCAAGCCGTGGTGCGGCTGGCCGAGGCGGCGCGCGAGCGCTACGGCTTCAACGACTTCAAGCTCAAGGGCGGCGTGTTGCGCGGCGAGGCGGAGATCGAGTGCATGGTCGCGCTGCACGAGCGCTTCCCCGAGGCCCGCGTCACGCTCGACCCCAATGGCGGCTGGCTGCTCAAGGATGCGATCCGCCTGATGCGCGACATGCGCGGCGTGGTCGCCTATGCCGAGGATCCCTGCGGCGCCGAGGAGGGCTTCTCGGGCCGCGAGGTGATGGCGGAGTTCCGGCGCGCCACCGGCCTGCCGACCGCCACCAACATGATCGCCACCGACTGGCGCCAGATGAGCCATGCGCTGGCGCTGCAGTCGGTCGACATTCCGCTGGCCGATCCGCATTTCTGGACCATGGCCGGCTCGGTGCGGGTGGCCCAGACCTGCCGCGACTGGGGCCTGACCTGGGGCTCGCACTCGAACAACCACTTCGATGTCTCGCTCGCGATGTTCACCCAGGTGGGCGCCGCCGCGCCGGGCCGCGTGACCGCGATCGACACCCACTGGATCTGGCAGGACGGCCAGCGCCTGACCAAGGAGCCGCTGCGCATCGAGGGCGGCCTGGTGCAGGTGCCGAAGAAGCCGGGCCTGGGCGTCGAGCTCGACATGGCAGAGGTCGAGAAGGCCCACCAGCTCTACAAGCAGCACGGCCTCGGCGCGCGCGACGATGCGGTCGCGATGCAGGGCCTGATTCCCGGCTGGCGCTTCGACCCCAAGCGCCCGGCCTTCGACCGATAGGACTGAGACCTTGCGGGACAGACCAAGAAACTGCTCAGCAGTTTTTGCTCTGTCCTCAACTGACTAAAAGGAGCCATCCATGAGAGAAAACCGCCTGCGCACGCTATGGAAGTCGGGAGGTGCCGCGGTCAACGGCTGGCTCGCGATTCCCAATGGCTTCTCGGCCGAGACCATGGCCCACCAGGGCTGGGACTCGCTGACCATCGACCTGCAGCATGGCGTGGTCGACTACCAATCGATGATCCCGATGCTGCAGGCGATCTCGACCACCGACACGGTGCCCGTGGTGCGCGTGCCGTGGCTCGATCCGAGCGCGCTCATGAAGGCGCTCGACGCCGGCGCCTATGGCCTCATCTGCCCGATGATCAGCACCGCCGACGAGGCCGCGCGGCTGGTCGCCTACACCCACTACGCGCCGCGCGGCACCCGCAGCTTCGGGCCGGTGCGCGCCTCGCTCTACGGCGGCGCCGACTACGCGCAGCATGCCAACGACACCATCGTGACCTTCGCGATGATCGAGACCGCTCAGGCACTGGACAACCTCGACGCCATCCTGTCGGTCGAGGGGCTGGACGCGGTCTACATCGGGCCGTCCGACCTCTCGCTGGCGCTGGGCTGCAGGCCGGTGTTCGACGAGGTCGACCCGCCGGTCGCGCAGGCCATCGACCACATCCTCGAACGCGCCAAGGCGCACGGCCTGGTGGCCGGGATCCACAACGGCACGGCCGAAGGCGCGCTGGCGCGCATCGCCAAGGGCTTCCAGTTCGTCACCGTGAGTTCGGACGCGCGACTGATCGCAGCCGGCTCGCAGCAACTGCTTTCGCAAATGCGCGCCGCTCCGGCGGCGCCCGGCTCCACCTCCTACTGAAAGGGAACTGACCATGAAGATCGGATTCATCGGCCTCGGCATCATGGGCGCGCCGATGGCGCAGAACCTGCTGCAGGCGGGCCACGAGATGATCGTGCGCACGCGCAGCAAGGTGCCCGACGCGCTGAAGGGCGCCACCGTCTGCAAGACCAACGCCGAGGTCGCGCGCGCGGCCGAGGTCGTCATCCTGATGCTGCCGGACACGCCCGACGTCGAGCAGGTGCTGTTCGGCGAGGACGGCGTCGCTTCCGGGCTCACCAAGGGCAAGACGGTGATCGACATGAGCTCGATCGCGCCGATGGAGACCAAGCGCTTCGCAAAGAAGATCAATGAACTCGGCTGCGACTACCTCGACGCCCCGGTCTCGGGCGGCGAAGTGGGCGCCAAGGCCGCCAGCCTGACCATCATGGTGGGCGGCGACGAGGCCGTGTTCGAGCGCGCCCGGCCGCTGTTCGAGGCCATGGGCAAGAACATCACGCGGGTGGGCGGCAACGGCGACGGCCAGACCACCAAGGTGGCGAACCAGATCATCGTGGCGCTCAACATCGCGGCGGTCGGCGAGGCGCTGCTGTTCGCCAGCAAGGCCGGCGCCGATCCGGCCAAGGTGCGGCAGGCGCTGATGGGCGGCTTCGCGGCCAGCCGCATCCTCGAGGTGCATGGCGAGCGGATGATCAAGCGCACCTTCAATCCGGGCTTCCGGATCGCGCTGCACCAGAAGGACCTGAACCTGGCGCTTGCCGGCGCGAAGGAAATGGACGTGGCGTTGCCGCAGACCGCGTCGGCGGCCCAGCTGATGCAGTCCTGTGCCGCCCATGGGTGGGACCAGCTCGATCACTCGGCGCTGGTCAAGGCGCTCGAGCAGATGGCTGCCCACGAAGTGGCGAAGGGCTGATCAGCCGAAGGCGGGCAGGCCGAGCCGCGCGTAGACCGCGGCCGCCTGCCGGCGCAGCCGCAGCGACTCCGGCTGGCCGTTGACCTGCTGCTGCAGGATGCCCTGAGCGCCGGCCAGCGAGGCCTCGGTGCCGAGGCGTGTCAGCGCATCGAGGTATACCTGCTCGAACAGGTCGCGCTGTGCATGGCTGCCGCCGATCTCGACCAGCCGCGGCAGCGCCTGGCCCAGGCCATCGATGGCTGCCGCGAAGTCGCCGTGCGCGTGGGCGCGAAGGCCATGCGCTGCTGGCACGCAGACGCGCTGCCAGGCCTCGCGCGTCGATGGCGGCGCGTTCGGCGCGAACGCCTCGATGTTGTGCAGCAGGACATCGGCCTCGGGGCGGCCGGCGCGTGCCAGCCCGTAGAGGTATTGCAGGTCCAGGAAGGGCAGCACGTGGTCGCCGAGCCGCTCGGCCAGGTGGTCGGCCACGTCATGCCAACGGTCGCCGACCGGCATGCCCGCGAGTTCGAAACGCGCCAGCAGCGATACCGCGCCGACCTGGTCCTGCGAGTAGCCCTTGACCACGCCCCAGACCTCGCGGTCGTAGACCTCGAGCGCCTCGGCGTCGCGGCCCAGGTCGATCAGGAACAGCGCGACGTGCCACCAGTTGTGCGTGACCATGAAGGAGTTGAGCCCGACCCAGGTGTCGCTGAGGGCCCGCATGACGGCCAGTCCTTCATGGAGGCGCCCTTCGGTCAGCATCACGTGGCCGAGTGCGTGGTGCGCCCAGGGCTCCTTGCGCCGCATCGCGATCGCGCGGCGCGCGCTGGCCTCGGCCTCGCGCAGCAGGTGGCATTGCTCGTAGCCGAAGGCCGCCATGCCGTGCAGGTAGGGCACGTCGCCGGCTGCGGGCAGCGCGGCCAGTGCGAGCCGCAGCATGCCGGGGCAGTCGCCGGTGTTGAAGCAGTGGTACTGGCCCAGCTTGAGCGAGGCCAGGTCGCGCGGATGCTCCTTCGCCTGCTCCTGGTGCAGCGCGATGGCGCGCGCGATGTCGCCGGCGGCCCAGGCCGCGATGGATTCGATGTAGCGCCGCTCGCGCGGCGTGGCACGCGCCGCGCCGGCCCGGGCACGATCGAGGAAGGGGCGGGCGTTGGCGGCCGCCTCCTTCGATTCGGCGAACAGGTGCAGCGTCGCGCAGTAGGCCTGCACGATCGGGCTCGCATCGTCGGCGGCGGCCAGCGCGTCGACCGCGCGCGCCTCGCAGGAGATGAAGCCCTCGACGAAGGCATCGATCGCCGGCAGGCTCGCGGCGCCGTCGACCGTGACCGGATTGCCCAGGCTGTCGGTGAAGCTCATCGCGTCGCTTGCTCCGCCCTGGCGGTCAGCCGCGCGGCGGCTCGGGCCAGGGCCGCTGCGGATCGCGGATCAGCTCGAACGCGCGCGAAATCTTGAGCACGCCCAGGTCGTCGAAGCGCTGCCCCGCGATCTGCAGGCCGATCGGCAGGCCGCCGGCGCTGTAGCCGCAATTGATCGAGGCCGCGGGCTGCTCCGACATGTTGAACGGCACCGTGAAGCCGATGTGCTCCAGCGGCCGCAGTGGGTCGTTGGTGGGCGAGGGCGCCTCGGCCGCGGCCGGCAGGTTCGGTGCGGTCGGCGAGATCACGTAGTCGTACCGGGCGCAGGCCGCCACGGCCGCGACCCGCGTCGCATGGAACTGGCTGAAGGCGCGGAACACATGCGCGCCGCTGAAGCCCTCGGCGCTCTCGGCCCACTGGCGGATGTAGGGCAGCACCTTGGCGCGCTGCTCGGGACGCAGCGCGTTCAGGTCGACCAGCGAGCGCATGCGCCACAGGTGGTCCATGCCGTCGAGCATCGCCTGCGACATGAAGGGCTGCATCGTTTCGACGACCGCGCCGGCGCGTTCGAAGAGACGTGCCGCTTGCTCGACCGCGGCCCGGATCTCGGGCTCCACGGCCAGGCCGCAGCCGGCGTCGAGCAGGAGGCCGATGCGCAGGCCGCGCAGGTGGTCGGTGCCCACATCGAAGCTCGACCACGCGAGCTCCTGCGCCGGCAGGCTCATGCTGTCGCGCGCATCGGGCAGTGCCAGCGTCTGCATCATCAGCGCGGCATCGCCGACGCTGCGCGTCATCGGCCCTGCGGCCCGGCCCATGTAGGGCGGGTCGATCGGGATCCGGCCCAGGCTGGGCTTGAGCGTGAAGATGCCGCACCAGGCGGCCGGCAGCCGCAGCGACCCGCCGATGTCGGTGCCGATGTGCAGCGGGCCGTAGCCCGCGGCCGCCGCGGCGCCGGCGCCGGCACTCGATCCACCGGGCGTCTTCGACAGGTCCCAGGGATTGCGCGCCAGCGCATGGAAGCTCGAGAGGCCCGAGGACAGCATGCCGTAGTCGGGCATGGTGGTCTTGCCGAGGATCACCGCGCCGGCCTCCTTGAGCCGCGCCGCGGGGGGCGCGTCGGCGGCCGCCGGTCGCAGCTCGCTCGCCGCGGTGCCGGCGGGCATCGGGTCGCCGCGGGTGGCGATGTTCTCCTTGATCGTGGTCGGCACGCCGTCGAGCGCGCCCAAGGGCTTGCCGTGGCCCCAGCGCGCCTCGGCCGCGCGCGCCTGTTCGAGCGCGGCCTCGGGGCGCAGCAGCCAGGTGGCCTGCAGATGCGGCTCCCAGCGCTCGATGTGGTCGAGCACCGACTGCGTGACCTCGACCGGCGAGAGGCTCTTGTCCCGGTAGCCGGCGAGCAGCTCTCGCGCCGACAGTTCGTGCAGCGCGCGCGTCACGACCAGGACAGCGCCGACAGATCGTTGACGAAGACCGGCATGTCCTTCCACAGGCCCTTGACGCCTTTCTTCGCGACGGTCGGCCATTGGGGCTGGAACAGGAAGCCGTTGGCGGCGTCGTTGGCCAGCAGGCGCTGCACATCGCCCAGCAGCTTGTTGCGTTCGGCCGTGTTGCCGGTGGCCTTGATCTTGTCGAACAGGGCGTTGAATTCCTTCGACTGGTAGCCCCAGTAGTAGTCCGGCTTCGCGTAGTTGCCGAGGTCGAAGGGCTCGACGTGCGAAATGACGCTGAGGTCGAAGTCGTGGCCGCCGCCGTAGGTGGCGCTGAGCCACTGGGCCCATTCGACGTTCTGGATCTTGACGACGATGCCGATCTTGGCCAGTTGCGCGGCGATCACCTCGCCGCCTTGGCGCGCATAGGGCGGCGGCGGCAGCGTCATCGTGAGCTCGAGCGGGGTCTTCACGCCGGCCTCGGCCAGCAACTGCTTGGCCTTCTCGATGTTGAAGGGGTTGACCGCCGTGGTATCGACATAGCCCGCGGCGCCCGGCACGTAGTGGCTGCCGATCGGCACGCCGAAGCCGTCGACCGCGCCCTCGATGACCGCCTTGCGGTCGATCGCCATCAGGATCGCGCGCCGCACGCGCACGTCGTCCAGCGGCTTCCTTTTGTTGTTGATGGACAGGATGGTCTTGGCGCGCGAGCCGCTCAGGATCACCTGGAACTGCGGATTGTTCTTGAACTGCGGCACCACGCGCGTGCCGATGCGCGGGAAGGCGTCGACGTCGCCGGCCAGCACCGCGGCGGCCTGGGCCGCCGGATCGGAGATGAAGCGGAACGTGACCTTGTTGATCTTGGCCGCGCCCGGGTTGCGGAAGCCGTCCCACTTGCTCAGCACCAGCGAGCTGCCCTTGTTCCAGCTGTCGAGCTTGTAGGGGCCGGTGCCCACGGGCTTGGTGGCGTTGGTGTCGGCGCTCTTGGGCTCGACGATGACGGCTGTCGCCTGGCCCAGCACGAACGGCAGGTCGGGGTCGATCTCCTTGTTGATCAGGACCACCGTGTGGTCGTCGATCACCTGGGTGCTGATGTTGGCGAAAGTGCGCTTGTCCTTGTTGGTGCTTTTCTCGCTGCCGGCGCGGTCGAACGAGAACTTGACCGCCTGCGCGTTGAAGGGCTCGCCGTTCTGGAACTTGACGCCGCGCTTGAGCTTGAAGGTGTAGGTGCGCAGGTCGGGCGAGACCTCCCAGCTCTCGGCCAGCAGCGGCGTGACGCTGCCGTCGGCATTGATCTTGGTCAGCGTTTCGAAGACGTTGTACTGGACGATCTCGGCGATCGCGGAGGCGGCGCCGGCGGACGGATCCAGGCCCGGCGGCTCGAGTGCCATGCCCAGCACGATCGAGTCCTTGCGGCCCTGCGCCAGCGCGGCCTGCGGCAGCGCGAGCGGCACGGTGGCGAGTGCGGCGGTGGTCAGGAGGGTGCGGCGATTCAGCATGGTTCAGGGCTCCAGGGAAAGGCGAATGGGGAAATAGAACGTTACATCATCGCGAGCCGGTGCCTGCGCGGCAAGCATTTGCTTATGCGGCCGCCAGCGGCTCGGCTCGCGGCACCGCGGCGAGCAGTGCCTGGGTGTAGGGATGCCGCGCATGCGCGAAGAGCTGCTGCGGCGCACCGCGCTCGACCACGATGCCGCGGTGCAGCACGCAGACTTCGTCGCACAGGTGGTTGACCACCGCGAGGTCGTGGCTGATCAGCAGGTAGCTGATGCCGAACTGCTGCTGCAGGTCCTGCATGAGGTTGAGCACCTGGGCCTGGACCGAGACGTCGAGCGCGCTGACCGGCTCGTCGGCCACGATCAGCCGGGGCCGTGTGATCAGGGCCCGTGCGATCGCGATGCGCTGGCGCTGGCCGCCGGAGAACTCGTGCGGGTACTTGTGCAGGTCGCTGGTGCGCAGGCCGACGGCGGCCAGCGCTTCGGTGGCACGCTCGCGCTGCTCGACGCGGCTGGTCTCGGCCAGTGCTTCGAGCGGCTCGGCGACGATGCGCGCCACGGTCTGGCGCGGATCGAGCGAGCCGTAGGGGTCCTGGAACACCATCTGCACATCGCGCCGCGCCGCCCGCAGTTCGTCCTTGGGCAGTGCATGCAGATCGCGGCCAAGCAGCTTCACGCTGCCCGAGGTCGGCCGGTCCAGTGCCATCACCAGCCGCGCGATGGTCGACTTGCCCGAGCCCGATTCGCCGACGATGCCCAGGCTCTGGCCGGGGCGGACGCTGAAGCTCACGCCGTTGAGTGCCTTCACCATTGGCGGCGGGCCGAACAGGCGTTCGCGCGGCAGGGTGTAGTGGCGAACGAGGTCCGTGACTTGAAGCAGCGCGGCCGAATTCGGATCGGGATCGAAGTGGTCCGTCATGCGGCGGCTCCTTCTTCGGCGGCGATCTCGTCGAGCCGGATGCAGCGCACGCGGTGGTCGTGCGGCAGCAGCACCGGCGGCGGACGTGTCGCCTGGCAGGCCTCGACCGTGAAGCTGCAGCGGCCCGCGAACGGACAGCCCGGCGGCAGGTCCACCAGTTCGGGCACGCTGCCGCGGATGGTGGCGAGCTTGAGGCCGCGCGGGGCGCCCAGCGCCGGCCGGGCCGCGAACAGGCCGCGGGTGTAGGGGTGGGCGCGCTCGGCGAAGACCGCGGCGGTCGGGCCGCTCTCGACCACGCTGCCGCCGTACATCACGAGCATCTTCGAGACGCTTTCGGCGATCACGCCGAGGTCGTGCGAGATCAGGATCAGCGCCATGCCC
>NZ_JBFUBW010000009.1:0-238487 GCF_056405555.1 Variovorax sp. P1_G12
GCGTACCGCTGCGCGCGTACCGCTGCGCTGCTCGGCGGTGCCTCAACGGCCGGCCCGGGGCATACCGCCCACCGCCGTGGACACGTCGGGGTTGCATTGCGACGCTGGAAGCGCAGGGGCTGCTCGCACACCCCCGAAGCCCGGCATGCGGTGCGGGACGGGCGATCCCCTCTGCGCCGCTGAGGAGCGCAGCTTCAGGCGGAAAAAGGGCCGCGCGTGTTTGAGCGAAGCGAGTTTGCGCGGACCCCGCCTGAAGCGAGCACCGGAAGGGAGCCCGAAGGGCCGGCGCAGTGGGGTCGTTCGGCCCGTACCGCGTGACGGGCGCGCTTCCAACGACAACGAAAAACAACGAGAACATCAAGCCACCCTCCGCAAGCTGCTCACGTCATCGACAGTCCCGAGGTACGCCTCGATCACCCGCGCATCCGACTGCACCTGCGAAGGCGTCCCCGAAGCCAGCGCCTCCCCCATGTTCATCGCCAGCACCCGGTCCGACACCTTCGACACCAGCGACATGTCGTGCTCCACCATCAGCACCGAAATGCCGAGCTCCTGCTGGATGTCCTGGATCCAGAACGCCATGTCGGCGGTCTCCTCCACGTTCAATCCGGACGACGGTTCGTCCAGCAGCAGCAGCTTGGGCTCGGTGCACAGCGCCCGCGCCAGCTCCACGACCTTGCGCACGCCGTAGGGCAGCCCCGCGACCATCGAATCGCGGTGGTGCTGCAGGTCGAGCAGGTCGATCACCTGCTCGGCCTTCTCGCGCGCCTGGATCTCGGCGCGGCGCGTGGCAGGGGTGAAGAACAGCTCGCTCCAGAAGCCGGTCTGGCGGTGCGTGTGGCGACCGATCAGCAGGTTGTGCAGCACGGTCGCGTGCTCGAACAGCTCGATGTTCTGGAAGGTGCGCGCGATGCCGAGCGCCGCGATCTCGTGCGGCGCCTGCTGCGTCAGCGCCAGCGGTTCGGCGCCACCGTGCCAGACGATCTCGCCGGTGGTCGGCGTGTAGATGCGGCTGATCAGGTTGAACACGGTGGTCTTGCCCGCGCCGTTCGGACCGATCAGCGTGAAGACCTCGCCCCGCCGGACCTCGAAGCTGACCTTGTTGACCGCCAGCACGCCGCCGAAGCGCACGCTCAGGTCCTTGGCGGAAAGCAGGATGTCGGCGCTCATCTCAAGCGGTCCGATTTGGTGAACGACTTCTGCCGCTTGAAGAGGCCACGGCGATAGAACGGGAACAGCTGCAGCCAGGTGCGCACCTTGAGCCAGCGCCCGTAGAGGCCGAGCGGCTCGAACAGCACGAAGGCGATCAGCACCAGTCCGTAGACCAGGCCCTGCAGGCCCGGCGCCTGCCCGATGGCGGGGGGCAGCCAGTCCTTGGCCGATGCGATCAGCTGCGGCATCGCGATCAGGAAGATCGCGCCCAGGAAGGCGCCGTGCACCGAACCGAGGCCGCCGATCACCACCAGCAGCAGCAGGTCGATCGACTGCAGGATGTTGAACTGGTCCGGCGCGATGAAGCTCAGCTTGTGGGCGTACAGCGCGCCGCCGAGTCCGGCCAGCGCGGCCGAGATCGCGAAAGACATCGTCTTGTAGCGCGCCAGGTGGATGCCCATGCTCTGGGCCGAGATCTCGGAATCGCGGATCGCGACGAAGGCGCGGCCGGTGGACGAGCGCAACAGGTTCAGGATCGCCAGCGTGCACAGCACGGCGATGACCAGGCACACCAGGTAGAAGCTCTCGCTCGAGTTCAGCTCCCAGCCGAGCAGGCTGGCCGACTTCACGTGCAACCCGGAGTTGCCGCCGGTGACGCTCTCCCAGCGCGCGAACACCTCCTCGACGATGAAGCCGAAGGCCAGCGTCGCGATGCCGAGGTAGATGCCCTTCACGCGCAGCGCCGGCAGCGCAACCACCACGCCGACCGCGGCCGACAGCGCCGCCGCGGCAACCAGCGCGATCGGGAACGGCACCCCCATGTTGCTCAACACCGCCTGCGTGTAGGCCCCGGTGCCGAGGAAGGCCGCGTGCCCGATCGAGAACTGTCCGGTGAAGCCGGCCAGCAGCATCAGGCCGAGGCCGACGATGCCGTAGATCAGCACGAAGGTCAGCTGTGCCAGCCAGTACTCGGGCACCACCCACGGCGCCGCGATCAGCGCCAAGCCGAGCAGGCTGTACCAGAACACCTGGCCGCCATGCTTGGCGAGATCGATGTCCTGGGCGTAGCTGGTCTTGAAGATGAAGCGCATGGTGGGCTTTAGACCTTCTTGCGCAGCTTTTCGCCGAAGAGGCCATTGGGCTTCACCATCAGCATCACCAGCACCACGATGTACGGCGCCGTGTCCTTGAAGCCGTCGGGCAGGTAGAAGCCCGCGAAGGACTCGACGATGCCGATCACCAGCCCGCCGACGATCGCGCCCGGCAGGCTGCCGAAGCCGCCCACCACCGCGGCCGGGAAGGCCTTGAGGCCGATGAAGCCCATGTTGGCGTGCACGAAGGTGATCGGCGCCAGCAGCATGCCGGCGATCGCCGCCACCGCCGCGGCCAGCCCCCACACCAGGCCGTTGAGGCGCTTGACCGGGATGCCCATGTAATAGGCCGCCAGCTGGTTCTGCGACGAGGCCTGCATCGCGATGCCGAGCTTGCTGTAGCGGAACATCGCGAACAGCAGGCCGCACAGCACCGCGGTGGCGACGATGATGGCCAGCTGCTCGAGGTTGACCACCAGCTCGCCCAGCTTCCAGATCTGGTCCTTGTAGGGCACCGGCAGCGTGTGGGTGTCGGTGCCGATGCCCGGGATCATCGTGACCAGCCCGCGCGCCACGTAGCCGATGCCGATCGTCAGCATCACGATCGAGAACTGCGGCTGGCCCAGGATCGGCCGGATCACCACCAGTTCGAGCAGCACGCCGAAGGCGACCATGGCGGCCACCGCCAGCAGCGCGGCCAGCCAGAAGGGCAGCCCGAACAGCGACATGCCGGCGAAAGCGCAGAAGGCGCCGACCATCATCAGCTCGCCTTGCGCGAAGCTCACGGTCTCGGTGGCCTTGTAGATCAGCACGAAGCCCAGCGCGATCAGGCCGTAGATGCAGCCTTGAGCGATGCCTGAAAGCAGGAGCTGGAGTATTTGCAAGAGGGGGTCTCGTCCGGGGTTCGCGGTTTATAGCGGTGACTGGTGCGCGCGGCGCAGAGGGTTGTCCCGCATCGGCGCCTCGCGGGCGGTCCCGCGCCTCATTGGTGCACGGCGAGCCGCCGCGATCCCGCGACGATGTCGCTGGGTCGCAGGCCGTACACCTGGCGGATCGAATGGCTGAAATGGGTCGAGTCCGGATAGCCGGTGTCGAGCGCGATGTCGGTCAGCGTGGCGCTCTGCCGCACGTGGCGCAGCAGGCTGCGGGCGCGCTTCCAGGCCCGGAAGGCGCGGAAGGTCAGGCCGGTCTCCTGCGTGAAGAGGTGCAGGAAGCGCGAGAACGAAAGCTTGATGGCGGCCGCGCATTCGTCGGCCGAGGTTGGCGCCGCGGGATCGGCGTTGATGCGCTCGATCACCCTGCGGATGCGCGCATCGAGCGGCCGCGGCGCGAGCGGGCCGCCGAAGAAGAGCGCGTCGAAATCGAAACGATCGAAGCTCTCGCGCCCCGAGGCTTCGGCCAGCTGCGCATGCACGTCACGCACCCGCCGCACGAAGGCCGGCGCCTCCACCGGACCGCAGCGCTGCAGGAAGTCTGGCATCTGCGCCGGATCGACGAATTCGGATTCGATCAGCAGGCTGAGGATGGTCCGGTGCTCGGTCTCCACCTGGTGCGGCACCTGCGGCGGCACCACGATCAGCTCGCCGCTCTGCCAGGCGCCGCCGCCGATGCGGATGCGCAGCGGCGTGCCGGTGGGCGAGAGGTAGATGCCGTGGCCGCCCATGGTGCGTTCCGTCGCCGGGCCCAGAAGGCCGGCGTAGAAGACGCGTTGCGGTGTGATCCACATGAGGCGCTCGTCGCGGTGCTCGCCGCGCGGCGCATGCTTCGGTAGCCTGTTGACCAATGCCTTCTCCTCCGCTCGGCGACGGACGGCCCGGTGGCCGGCGTCGCCATCGGACGATCGTAGCGGGGGACGCCGGTCCGGTGCCGGCGATTGCGCGGGGACTTTCCCTTAGCCTCGAAGCTCGAGCGCTCGGCGCAGTTCGGCCGCGCACATCGAAACGGCGGCATTGGCCTCGTCGAGCAGCCGGCCCATGGTGATGAAGCCATGGATCTGGCGCTCGAAGCAGACGTAGCTGGTGCGGTTGCCGGCGGCGGTGAGCGCCCGCGCGTAGTCCAGGCCCTCGTCGCGCAGCGGGTCGTAGCCCGCGGTCAGCACCAGGGCCGGCGGCAGGCCGGCGAGGTCCTCGCGCAGCAGCGGCGAGGCGCGCCAGTCGAGGTCATGCGCCGCATCGGTGATGTACTGGTCATGGAAATAGCGGATGGTGTCGCTGGTCAGCAGGTAGCCCTGGCCGTTGCTGGTGTGCGACGGATGGACGCAGCGCATGTCGGTTGCCGGATAGATCAGCAGCTGGAAAGCGACAGGCAGGTCGCCGGCATCGCGCGCCGCGATCGCGACGACGGCCGCCAGGTTGCCGCCCGCGCTGTCGCCCCCGACCGCGAGCCGAGCAGGATCGATGCCGAGCGCAGCGGCTTCCCGGCGAACCCAGCGCGTGGCCGCAAGCACATCGTCGACCGCCGCCGGAAAGCGGTGCTCCGGGCCCATGCGGTAGTCGACCGCCACCACCGCGCAGCCCGACAGGTTGCACAGCTCGCGGCACAGCGTGTCGTGGGTGTCGAGGTCGCCGATGGTCCAGCCGCCGCCGTGGTAGTACACGAGCACCGGCAGCACGCTGGCGGCCGCGGAGCCTCGCGGCCGATAGAGCCGCATCGGGATCGGTCCGTGCAGCCCGTCGGCCTGCAGCTCCCGCACCTCGGCCACCTCGCCGGGCTCGGGCTGCGTGATGGCGCGCCGCTCGCGGTAGAACTTGCGCGCGTCGGCCGGCGTCAGCGTGTGCGTCGGCGGCACGCCGCGCTGCTCGAGGAGGTCGATGAAGGCCTTGGCTTGGGGATGCAGCATCAGTGGCTCCGAGGTTGAAGGAATCAGGCTTGGCGCGGCTTCACGCGCGACGCGGCTTCGCGGGCGTTGCGGCGCGCCGTGTCGATGTCCGACGCGTGCGCCAGCGCCACGCCCATGCGCCGCTTCGTGAAACTCTCGGGCTTGCCGAACAGGCGCAGGTCGACGCCCGGCACCGCGAGCGCCTCGGCCACGCCGTCGAAGACGATGCCGGCGGCGTCGACGCCGCCGTAGACCACGGCGCTGGCGCCCGGGCTCTTGAGCGTGGTGTCCACCGGCAGCCCGAGGATCGCGCGGGCGTGCAGCTCGAACTCGTTCTGCCACTGCGTCGCCATGGTCACCATGCCGGTGTCGTGCGGCCGAGGACTGACCTCGCTGAACCAGACCTGGTCGCCCTTCACGAACAGCTCGACGCCGAACAGCCCCTGGCCGCCGAGGTCGGCCGTCACGGCCTGCGCGATCTGTTGCGCCCGCTGCAAGGCGGCCGGCGCCATCGGATGCGGCTGCCAGCTCTCGACATAGTCGCCGCTCACCTGCAGGTGGCCGATCGGCTCGCAGAACTGCGTCTGCACGGCGCCGGTGCCATCGAGTGCGCGCACCGTCAGCAGCGTGATCTCGTAGTCGAAGTCGATGAAGCCCTCGACGATCACCCGGCCGTGGCTGACGCGGCCGCCGGCCATCGCGTAGTCCCAGGCCTTCTCCACATCGGCCGGGCCGTCGATCTTGCTCTGGCCCTTGCCCGAGCTGCTCATCACCGGCTTGACGACGCACGGGTAGCCGATCGCCTCCCCGTTCGCGCCATCGATCGCCGCCTGCAGTTCGGCCAGCGAATCGCAGAACCTGTAGGGGCTGGTCGGCACGCCCAGCGTCTCGGCGGCCAGGCGGCGGATGCCCTCGCGGTCCATCGTGAGCCGGGCCGCCCGCGCGGTCGGGATCACGCGCACCACGCCGGCGTCCTCCAGCTGCTGCAGCATCGGCGTGGCGATGGCCTCGATCTCGGGCACCACGAGCTGCGGCTTCTCGGCCTCGATCAGCGCCTTCAGCTGGGCCGGGTCGCTCATGGTGATGGTGCGGGCGTGGTGCGCCACCTGCTGGCCGGGCGCATTCTCGTAGCGGTCGACCGCGATGGTCTCGACGCCGAGGCGCTGCAGGGCGATCAGCACCTCCTTGCCGAGCTCGCCGGAGCCGAGCAGCATCACGCGGGTGGCGCAGGGGGACAGGGGCGTGCCGAGGGTGGTCATGGGTGCGGGTCCGTAACTGAGGGAGTGAACGCGGCACTTTAAATCACTCGCGCGGCCTCCGGCGCTGTCACGGACGGGAACCCGGCCGGCCGCGCTCTGTTCCACAATCCCGATCACGGTTCCTGCCCCGGGGCGGGGTCCTCCCCTTTCATTTTTCAGTTCAAGGAGTATTTCTCATGGCTATCCAGACAGTCGGCATCATTGGCGCGGGAACGATGGGCAACGGCATCGCCCAGGCCTGCGCGGTCGCAGGCGTCAACGTCGTCATGGTCGACATCGCGCAGGCCGCGGTGGACAAGGGTGTCGCCACCGTGGCTGGCAGCCTCGACCGACTGATCAAGAAGGACAAGCTCACGGCGGCCCAGAAGGACGCGGCCCTGGCGCTGATCAAGGGCTCGACGAACTACGACGACCTGAAGTCGGCCCAGCTGGTGATCGAGGCCGCGACCGAGAACCACGAACTCAAGCTCAAGATCCTCAAGCAGGTCGACGCGCTGCTGGCGCCCGAGGTGATCATCGCGTCGAACACCTCCTCGATCTCGATCACCCAGCTGGCCGCCGCCACCTCGCGCGCCGACCGCTTCATCGGCATGCACTTCTTCAACCCGGTACCGATGATGGCGCTGGTCGAGATCATCCGTGGCTACCTGACCAGCGACGCCACCCACGACGCGGTGAAGGAACTGGCGGTCAGGCTCGGCAAGTCGCCGATCACGGTGAAGAACGCGCCGGGCTTCGTGGTCAACCGGATCCTGGTGCCGATGATCAACGAGGCCTTCTTCGTGCTGGCCGAGGGCCTGGCGACCGCCGAGGACATCGACGCCGGCATGAAGCTGGGCTGCAACCAGCCGATCGGCCCGCTGGCGCTGGCCGACATGATCGGCCTGGACGTCTGCCTGGCGGTGATGGAGGTCTACCTGGAGCAGTTCGGGGACTCGAAGTACCGGCCGTGCCCGCTGCTGAAGGAAATGGTGGCGGCCGGACAGCTGGGACGCAAGACCAAGCGCGGCGTGTATATGTACTGACCCCCAGGTTGGCTCACTTCGTGTAGCCGCCCCCCCTTCCAGGGGGCGCCGCCCTTCGGCCCGGCGAAGCCGGTTCCGAGGCGGCCCCCGACGGGGAAGCGCCAGACCCGCACCCATAACAAAGGAGACCCCATGACCGCGACACCCAGCAATCCGCCCGCCGAAGGCTGCATCGACACCCAGGTGCTCGACCACGTGCTGCTGATCGGCATCAACCGCCCTGCCAAGCGCAACGGCTGGACGCCAGCCATGTTCCGGCAGCTGGCCGAGGCCTACACCCGGCTCGACGACGATCCGGCGCTGCGCGTGGGCGTGCTGCACGCCTTCGGCGATCACTTCACGGCCGGGCTCGACCTGCCGGCCGTGACCGAGTTCATGAAGCGCGGCGAGAAAGCGGTGCCGCCGGGCCTGGTCGAGCCGCACGACTTCGGCACACCCGGCTATCGCCGCCGCAGCAAGCCGATGGTGGTCGCGGTCAAGGGCATCTGCTTCACCGTGGGCATCGAGCTGATGCTGGGCGCCGACATCGTGATCGCGGCCGACAACTGCCGCTTTTCGCAGATGGAAGTGCAGCGCGGCATCATGGCCACGGGAGGCGCCACCCTGCGCATGGCGGAGCGCGCCGGCCTGGGCAACGCCATGCTGCATCTGCTGACGGCCGACGAGTTCGGCAGCGCCGAGGCATTCCGGCTCAACTTCGTCCAGAAGGTGGTGCCGGCCGGCCAGGAGCTCGACGAGGCGCTGGCCGTGGCGCAGCGCATCGCCGCGCAGGCGCCGCTGGCCGTGGTGGCGACACGGCGCAACGTGGTCAAGGCGATCGAAGAGGGTCCGCTGGCTGCCATGGCGGAATTCATCGAGACGCAGAAGCGGCTCGCGAACAGCGAGGATGCCGCCGAGGGCGTGCGCTCCTTCATCGAGCGCCGACCGGCGCGTTTCAGTGGTCGTTGATGAACTTCACAGGAGCTTTCCGATGCCTTCGTCTTTCCGTTTCGCACCTGCGGCGCTTGCCGTCGCCTTCAGCCTGACCGCCATGAGCGCCCTTTACGCCCAGACCGCCGCGGCCCCTGCGGCCCCCGCATTGCCCGATCCGGCCGCCACTTCGGTCGGCACTCTCGGCTGGATGCAGGGCTTCCCGCCGGCGGCCGACAAGCAGATCACCTTCGACAATCCGGCGGGCGGCGTCTACCCGCGCACCCGCTGGGTCTACTCGCACGTGCGCGAGACCGTGCCCACCGCCAACGTCTGGCGCGGCGGCGGCCTGCCGAGCCCGCTGCCGGCGGCGCCGCGCGATCTCTCAGGCATCTCCTTCAAGGCGATGGGCGGCGAACCGCTCAACTTCGGCGACATGCTCGCCCGCACCTACACCGACGGCATCCTGGTGCTGCACCGCGGCAACGTGGTCTTCGAGAAGTACTTCGGCGCGCTCACGCCCGAACGGCCGCACCTCGGGATGTCGGTCACCAAGTCCTTCGTCGGCACCCTCGCGGCCATCCTGGTCGCCGAGGGCAAGCTCGACCCGTCGGCGCCGGTCACCCAGTACCTGCCCGAACTCAAGGGCACGGCCTATGGCGACGCCACGGTGCGCCAGGTCATGGACATGACCATCGGCGTGCACTACTCCGAGAACTACGCCGATGCCAAGGCCGAGGTCTGGGACTATGCGCGCGCCGGCGGCATGCTCGCCCAGGGCCCGAACTACACCGGCCCCAAGTCCTTCTACGAATTCCTCGTCACGCTGAAGAAGGAAGGCGCGCACGACGAAGCCTTCGCCTACAAGACGGTCAACGCCGAGGTGCTGGCCTGGATCCTGCGCCGCGCCAGCAACCAGTCGCTGGCCGATCTCATGAGCGAGAAGATCTGGCGCCGCATCGGCGCCGAGCAGGACGCCTACTTCATGATCGACCGCATCGGCACCGAATCGGGCGGCGGCGGCCTCAATACCACGCTGCGCGACCTGGCGCGCTTCGGCGAGACGATGCGCAACGGCGGCCGCGCGCCCAACGGGCAGCAGGCGATCCCCAAGGCGGCCGTGGCCGACATCACGCGCGGCGGCGACCCGGCCAAGTTCGCGAAGGCCGGCTACACGCTGCTGCCGGGCTGGTCGTACCGGAACATGTGGTGGATCACGAACAACCCGAACGGCGCCTTCATGGCGCGCGGCATCCACGGCCAGAGCATCTACGTCGATCCGAAGGCCGAAATGGTGATCGTGCGCTACGCCGCGCATCCGGTGGCCGCCAACGGCGCCAACGATCCGCTGACCCTGCCCGCCTTCCAGGCCGTGGCCGAGGCGCTGATGCAGCCCTGAACGGGCCCCCACCACGCTCCCCCACTGCGTGTGGGTCGCAGCCCCCCCGAGGGGGCTGCAGGCTGCCTTGGAGATTTATTTATATTGCGCACAATTTAATTGCTCGCTACAATTCGCCTCATGCCCTCCGCGCCGCTCTCCACCGACGAACTGCTGAAGCTGGACAACCAGCTCTGCTTCGCGATGTATTCCGCCTCGCTCGCGATGACGCGGCTGTACAAGCCGCTGCTCGAGAAGCTCGGCCTCACCTATCCGCAGTACCTCGTGCTGCTGGTGCTGTGGGAGCGCGACGGCCTCACGGTGTCCGAACTCGGCGAGCGGCTGTCGCTCGACTCGGGCACGCTGACGCCGTTGCTCAAGCGACTCGAGGCCAACGGCCTGGTGGCCCGCATCCGCGACGTGGCCGACGAGCGCCGCGTGCATGTGAGCCTCACGGCCGCGGGCCGCAAGCTCAAGGCACGCGCCGCCCACGTGCCCGGCTGCCTGATGGCGGCCTCGGAATGCTCGGTGCCCGAACTCGTCGCACTCACGCAGCAGATCCAGTCCTTGCGCGACCGCATCAAGCAGGCCGCATGAATAGGCCCCACGCTCCGTCACTTCGTGTACTCGCTGCCCCCCGAGGGGGCCCAGTCCGCCTTGGGGCGGCCCGGCGGCGGACTGAGCCCCCTTTTTCCCCCTCCCACCACCACTGCAAAGGAATCACCATGACCACCAAGCTCGACAAGGTTCTCTACACCGCGCAAGCCCACACCATCGGCGGCCGCGATGGCGCCGGCAAATCCAGCGACGGCGCGATCGACGTCAAGCTCAGCTCGCCCGGCTCGGGCAAGCCCGGCACCAACCCCGAGCAGCTGTTCGCGGTCGGCTACGCCGCCTGCTTCATCGGCGCCATGAAGGCCGTGGGCCCGAAGATCAGCGTCAAGGTGCCGGACGACGTGGCGATCGATTCCAGCGTCTCGCTCGGCCCGATCAACGAAGGCAAGGCCTACGGCATCGCGGTCAAGCTCGCGATCACGCTGCCGGGCCTCGACGCCGCGCAGAAGCAGCTGCTGGTCGACACCGCGCACCAGGTCTGCCCGTACTCGAACGCCACGCGCGGCAACATCGACGTCGAACTCTCGATCGTCTGATCGGCAGCGGCGGGCGCCACGCCAGCCGTCGAAGCCCGGCAAGGAGTCGCCCGAGCGACCCGTTGCCGGGCTTTTTCTCGTGCGTTCCGCAAGCCTCTGCGCTAAGGTTCCCCGATGAGCACCGACACCCTGCTGGTCCGCAAGGACGACCTTTCCTCCACCCGCCTGCACACCACCGCCGACACGCGGCTGGCCGACGGGCAGGTCCGCGTGCGCATCGAGCGCTTCGCGCTGACCTCGAACAACATCACCTACGCCGCCTTCGGCGAAGCGATGAGCTACTGGCAGTTCTTCCCGAGCGGCGAGGAAGGCTGGGGCATCATTCCGGTGTGGGGCTTCGCGAGCGTGTCGCACTCGCTGCATCCGGGCGTGGCGGTGGGCGAAAGGCTCTACGGCTACTTCCCGATGGCCTCGGCCGCGGTGCTGACACCCGAGCGCCTCTCGCCCGATCGGCTCAGCGACGGCGCGGCGCATCGCAGCGCCCTGCCCGTGGTCTACAACCAATACCAGCGCACGCGTTCCGACCCGCTCTACACGGCCGACACCGAAGACCTGCAGGCGCTGCTGCGGCCGCTCTTCATCACCTCGTGGCTGATCGACGACTTCCTCGACGACAACGAATTCTTCGGCGCGCGACCGGGTGCCGCGCTGCTGTCCAGCGCTTCGAGCAAGACCGCCTACGGCACCGCCTTCCAGCTGAAGCAGCGCAAGGGCATCGAGGTGATCGGCCTGACGTCCGCCGCCAACCGGGCGTTCTGCGAAAGCCTGGGCTGCTACGACCGCGTGCTGGCCTACGAGGAGCTCGACCAGGTCGCCGCCGACACGCCCTGCGTCTACGTGGACTTCGCGGGCAACGCAAGCCTGCGGCGCGAGATCCACACGCGCTTCGCGAATTTGAAGCACAGCGCGTCGATCGGCGGCACCCATGTCGACCAGCTGGCGGCCAGCGGCGCGGGCAAGACCCTGCCCGGACCGCGCGCCACGCTGTTCTTCGCGCCGGCGCAGATCAGGAAGCGCATCGGCGACTGGGGCGGCGAGGTGTTCGGGCAGCGGATGGTTGAAGCCTGGCAGGCGTTCGCTGCCCGGGCGGCGAATCCACGCACGCCATGGCTGCGCGTCGAGCACCATGCGGGGGGTCCGGCGGTACAGGCGGCCTATGCGCAGGTGCTGGCGGGGCGGGGGGATCCGCGGGTGGGGCACATCCTGTCGCTTTCCTGAAGATCATTTTTCCCGACGCACTTGTCCGGCGCCCGGCACGGTGCCCGACCCGCACACGCCACACACCTCAGCTGGCGCGGTCCCCAGCCTGCGCGAGCCGCCGCTGCACCGAGGCTGCCAGTGTCTGCAGAATCAGGCAGCAACTGGTCGCCCCCGCGTCCAACACGCCGATCGATCGTGCGCCCAGGCGCGCAGCGCGTCCCACCTTCGCCTGCAGCGACTTCGTCGAATCCCTGCCGGCGGCAGCCCCAGCGCTCATCGCGCGAAGCGCGGCGGCGAAATCCGCGCCGCCGGCCAGCGTCGCGCGATAGGCGTCGAGGGCCGGCACGAGCGTGTCGATCAGCGTCTTGTCGCCCACCATGGCATGGCCCACGCGCTGCACCCCGAGAACACCAGCCGACAAGGCGTCACCGAACAACGCGGCGTCCAATTGCGAATGGGGCGCCAAGGTGGCGGCCATTTCACCGAAGAAGCTGCCGTAGAGCGGGCCCATCGATCCGCCGATGTCATCGCGCAATGCCTGAGCGAGCTGGTCGAGCGCTGCCGGAAGCTCGTTCGCCTGTGGACCGAGCGCATCGAGCCGCGCCGCGCAGTTGCCGAAGCCCTTGGCCATATTGACGCCATGATCCCCATCTCCGATCAAGCCGTCGATCTCGCTCAGGTGCTGGCGGTTGGCGATCACCGCGTCGACCAGGTCGCGCACCCATTCGCCCGCTTGGGCAAGCGTCAATGCGGTCCCGACCACAGCCCGTGGCACTGCAACAGCGATCGCGCCAGTTTCGGACGCAGCCGATGATGCGATCGAGTTCGCATAGGCGCGGCCCGTTGGCATGCTTCCAGCGACAGTCAACGCGACGCTGCTGCACGGGTAGCTCAGGCAGGCCTCAAGCTCTTCGTCAAGCTTC
Source organism: Variovorax sp. P1_G12 (assembly GCF_056405555.1). Taxonomy (NCBI): domain Bacteria; kingdom Pseudomonadati; phylum Pseudomonadota; class Betaproteobacteria; order Burkholderiales; family Comamonadaceae; genus Variovorax; species Variovorax sp. P1_G12. The sequence continues at coordinate 12,907 of NZ_JBFUBW010000009.1, forward strand.
ATCAAGGTCAGTGTCACGCCCATCATCTCGAGCGAGGTGAACAGGTTGCCTACGCGATTGAATGCGATCGCGATGCCATGGGCCTCGAGCCGTCGTGCCACCTCTGCGTAGAGGATGTACGACTCCATCACGGGCGTGGCGCCCAACCCGGAGACCAGGACGGCCACGCGGTCGCCGGCCCCGAACGGCAAGTCGGGCAGCACCGCGCCGAGCATCATCTCGGCCATCTCGGCGGCCGAGACCGTGGGACGCACGGCGATGCCGGGCTCGCCATGATGGCCGATGCCGACCTCCATCGTTCCATGCTCGACGATGAAGTTGGCCTTGCCGACCGCCGGAATGACGCAGGCCGAGAGCCCGACACCCACGCTGCGGGTGTTCGAGATCGCCTTCTGGGCGGCGGCGATCACCTCCGCCAGCGCCGCGCCCATGGCGGCTTTGGCAGCACCGACCTTCCACATCAGGATTTCGCCCGCCACGCCCCGGCGCTTGGCCTCGTCACCGCGCGGCGCGGACGCGACGTCGTCGTTCGCGGTGACGGTTCGAACCGTGATGCCTTCTCGCGCGGCCAGCTCGACGGCCATCTTCACGTTCATGTTGTCGCCGGCGTAGTTGCCATAAAGACAGGCCACGCCGGCGCCCCCGTCCGCGCCGCGTATTGCATCGAGGAAGCTCCTGGCCGTTGGCGACGAGAAGATTTCCCCAATGGCGACCGCGTCGAGCATGCCGTCGCCGACATAACCGAGGAAAGCCGGCTCATGGCCCGAACCGCCACCCGTCACCACACCGACCTTTCCCGGCTCTGACGATTGCCGGCGTTGGACGACCCGCGGGTTGCCGACGCACGCGCGCATCGAACTGCCATGCGCTTGGAGCCAGCCGACGAGCATGTCGTCGACCACTCCGTCCGGACTGTTGATGACGCGGTTCGAAGCCATGTTTTCCCCTCCACTGCTTGGTCAAGCGGCAGATTCTAGGCAACAGATATCTCAAATGATCATGATTTGCTCATTTGATCTTTTGATACATCAGCCAGAAGGTCTTATGTTTTATTAAGTTCGTGATTTCATGGAGTTTTCAACTGTCAATTTCAGCAAAACCAAGCAATTCCATGAAAACCAGATAGATCATTCGACCTTTCAATTGACAAATGATCATTTGTGGCAATACTCCCGACCGAAGCGGGCGATCGACTTCCGCTCATGAGGTCAGGGAGAACAAACATGAATGTGGCCATTGGCTGCGACGAAGCAGCTCGCGAACTGAAAGCCGTGCTCAAGGAGCACCTCCGCGCGCAAGGCCATGAGGTCACGGATTTCGGCACGCACGGCGATGAATCGGCGCTTTACCCCGACATCGGCATCGCGGTCGCCGAAGCCGTGGCGGGCGGAAAGCACGAGCGCGCGGTGCTGCTGTGCGGCACCGGCATCGGGATGGCCATCTCGGCCAACAAGGTCGCCGGCATCCGTGCGGCTCAGGCACACGACACCTACTCGGCGGAGCGTGCCAGCCGCAGCAACGATGCCCAGGTCATCACCATCGGGTCGCGGGTGGTCGGGCCGGAACTGGCCAAGGCCATCGTCGACCGCTATCTGGGCGCGCACTTCGAAGGCGGGCCGTCGAGCGTCAAGCTGGCCGTGATCGCCGCCTACGAGGGACGCAAGGCCCAAGCAACCGGCCGCCCGCCGACCGCGATAGACGAAGGTCAAGGCGCCGGCAACGACCGCTGAGCTCAGAGCCCCATGAACACGCCCCTGCTGAAAGCCGAAGGTGTCGCCAAGAGCTTCGGCGGCGTGCCCGCCCTGATCGATGGACGCCTCACGCTGGAACCGGGCAGCGTCCACGCCCTGTGCGGCGGCAACGGCGCCGGCAAATCCACCTTTCTCAACATCCTCATGGGCATCCTCCAGCGGGACGGCGGCGCCATCCAGGTCAGGGGCAAGCCCATCGACTTCGACGGCCCGGACGACGCCCTGCGTGCGCGGATCTCGATCATCACGCAGGAGCTTTCGCCCATCCCGGGAATGACGGTCGCCGAGAACATCTACCTGGGCCGCGAGCCCCGGCGCCTCGGCGTGGTCGTGGACTACCCGCGCATCCTCGCGACCACCGGGCGGTTGCTGGAGCGGCTCGGGTTCGACATCGACCCCCGAGCGCCTATGCACCGCCTGAGCCTGGCGCAGACCCAGCTCGTCGAGATCGCCAAGGCCTTCAGCCGCGACAGCGAGATCATCATCATGGACGAGCCGACCTCGGCCATCGGCGAGCGCGAGACGGAGGTGCTGTTCGATGCCATCCGCAACCTGACGGCCCATGGCGCCGGCATCGTCTACGTCTCTCATCGCCTGTCGGAAATCTTCCGGATCGCCGATCGATACACCGTGTTCCGCGACGGCCGCTTCGTCGAAAGCGGCCTGATCGGCGAGATCGATCGTGGCCACCTGGTCAGCACCATCGTCGGGCGACAACTGAAGCCGGCCGAAAAGGCGCGCCGCGCACCCGGCGCCCCGGTACTTCAAACGATCGCGCTCGGACGGCGCGGTGAGTTCTCGGACATTTCGCTGACCGTACACAAGAACGAGGTTCTGGGGATCTACGGCCTGATGGGTGCTGGCCGAAGCGAATTCCTCAACTGCATCTACGGCCTGAGTACGCCGGAGCACGGCGAAATCAAGCTGCGCAACAAGACGCTGGCCATCGGCAGCCCCGCCAGGAGCATCGCGGCCGGACTCTCGCTGGTCACCGAGGACCGCAAGGAAACAGGACTCGTCCTGACCAGCTCCATCGCCATGAACATCGCCCTGTCAGTCTATCGGCGCATGACGACCCTCTCGCTGATCAACCACCGCGCCGTCAGGAAACTGGTCGCGGCGATGGCCGAGCGCATGCGGATGAAGACCCGCTCGACGGCGCTGCCGGTCTCGTCCATGAGTGGCGGCAATCAGCAGAAGGTGGTGCTGGCGCGCTGCTTCTCCACCCAGCCGCTGTGCCTGATGTGCGACGAGCCGACGCGGGGCATCGACGAGGGTGCCAAGCAGGAGGTCTATCAACTGCTGAACGAATTCGCATTGTCCGGCGGCGCGGTCCTGCTGGTGTCTTCGGAGGCACAGGAAGTCCTGGACGCCAGCGATCGCATCGCGATTTTCAAGGCGGGTTGCCTGGTTGCCGTCGTCGACGCCAGCCGCGCAACCCAAGAGGAACTCCTGCACCTGGCTTCATGATGACAAACAACGCCCTTCACTTGCCCCAAGGCTCCGACCGCTCCTCGCTGGACCTGCGCGAGCTCTATGGCCGCTACGGCATCCTTGCGGCCCTGCTCGTCGTCTGCATCTCGCTGTCGCTCGCCACAGAGTTCTTCATGACCTGGGGCAACTGGGCCGACATCCTGCGCCAGACCTCCATCAACGGCATCCTGGCGGTCGGGATGACCTACGTGGTGCTCACCGGCGGCATCGACCTGTCGGTGGGTGCCATCCTGGCCTTCTCGGGGATCGTCAGCGCCTGGCTGGTCGCGAGCGGCGGATCCTACGGCGTGACCGGCAGCGTCCTCGCGGGATTGGGCGTGGGCCTGTTGCTGGGCGCCGTCAACGGCTTGCTGATCGCACGCTTCTCGGTGCCGCCGTTCGTGGCGACCCTGGGCATGCTGAGCGCCGCTCGCGGCTTCACCTACATCTTCAACGACGGCATGCCCGTCTCCGACCTTCCGCCGGGCTTCCTCGCGATCGGCGACGGTCGCCTTGGCGGCGTGCCGTTGCCGATCGTCATCTTCGCGGTCGTCATGGGGGTGTTCTGGTTCGTGCTTCGCTACACGATCTACGGGCGCTACATCTATGCGGTCGGCGGCAACGTGAAGAGCGCCAAGACCAGCGGCATCGGCACGCGCAAGGTCGTGTTCGCGGTCTATGCGGTCAGCGGGCTGCTGGCGGGGCTGGCCGGCATCCTGCTCGCGGCCAGGACCACCGCCGCCCTGCCCCAGGCCGGCATCTCCTACGAACTCGATGCCATTGCCGCCGTGGTCATCGGCGGCACCAGTCTTTCGGGCGGCACCGGATCGCTGGGCGGAACCCTGCTGGGCGCGCTGCTGATCGGCGTCATCAACAACGGCTTGAATCTGCTGGGCGTTTCTTCGTACTACCAGCAGGTGATCAAGGGCGTGATCATCGTCGGCGCCGTGCTGCTCGACACGTCACGCAAGAAGAGCACATAGGCAGTTTTTCACACAGGGAGACAACATGACACGACTGAAGAATCTGGCTCTGGCCCTCACTCTGGCGACCGCAGTGGCCGCGCATGCACAAGACAAACCCTTGCGCGTCGGGGCCGCGATCTATGGCCTCAAGGGCGAGTTCATGCAGATGTGGAGCGCACAGCTGAAGGCGCACCCTTCCGTGCAGGACGGCTCCGTGAAGATCACGATCTTCGACGGCAACTACGACGCACTCACGCAGAGCAACCAGTTCGACACGATGATCACGCAAAAATACGATGCGATCATCTTCGTGCCGATCGACCTCAAGGCCGGCGCCGCACCGGTGCAGAAGGCGATCCGGGCCGGCATCCCCGTCGTCGGCTCCAACACCCGCGTCGCCGGCGATGTCCTGACCTCCTACGTCGGCAACGACGACGTCGTCGCCGGCCGCATGGAGGCCGAAACGCTCATGAAGAAGATCGGCGGCAAAGGCAACATCGTCATCATCGAAGGGCCGATCGGCCAGTCCGCCCAGATCGAGCGCGCCAAGGGCAACGACGAAGTGCTGGCCCGACACCCCGAAGTGAAGGTGCTGGCACGCAAGACCGGCAACTGGTCGCGCGCCGAGTCGATGGCGCTGATGGAGAACTGGCTCACGGCGTTCCCCGGAAAGATCGATGGCGTCATCGCGCAGAACGACGACGAAGCGCTGGGGGCCGTGCAGGCGATCAAGTCCAAGGGGATGGACATCCGGAAGATCCCCGTGGTCGGCATCGACGGCATCGCCGCCGCCATCGGTGCAGTGCAGCGCAACGAGATGACGACCAACTTCCAGGACGCCCAGGCCCAGGCGCAGGGCGCGATGGACGTTGCGCTGCGCGCGATCAAGGGGCCTTCCTACACACCGCGCTCGACCATCTGGGCCGAGTATGCGCAGCAGATGCCCTGGGGCGACGGTACGGCGAAGTCGTACACGGTGCCCTGGACCGAGATCACGCCGGCCAATGCAGCGCCCTTCCTGAACAAGGTCAAGGCGCCATGACGCGCGAGGACACCGCCGCGAGCTCCCATTGGACCCACGGCTTCGATCTCTCGGGGCAGGTGGCGGTGGTCACCGGCGCCGCCAGCGGCATCGGGCTGGCGGCCGCCGAGTTGCTGTCGCAGTGCGGCGCCCGCCTCGCCCTGCTGGACCTTCGCGGCGAGGTGGCCGGCGTCGCAGCCGACCTCGAAGGCGGTCTCGATCGCCATCTGGCATGCGCTGTCGATCTGGAGGAACCCTCCGCGATCGCCGAGGCGATCGCGCAGGCGCACGACCGCTTCGGTGCCGTCGACATCCTGGTGAACAACGCCGGGGTCGCGCTCCTCGATGAGGCGGAAGACCTTTCCGAATCGGCGTGGGACAGGACGATGGCCATCAACCTGAAGGCCCCCTTTCTGCTCGCGCAGGCGGTCGGGCGCGGCATGAAGCAGAGAGGCTACGGACGCATCATCAACCTGGCCTCGCAGGCCAGCGTGATCGCGCTGAATCGCCATGCGGCGTACTGCGCCAGCAAGGCCGCACTGATCGGCCTGACCAAGGTGCTGGCACTCGAGTGGGCCCCACACGGCATCACCGTCAATGCCATCTCGCCCACGGTGGTCGACACCGACCTGGGCAGGAAGGCATGGGCCGGCGAAACGGGCGCCGCCATGCGAACGCGGATTCCGGTGGGCCGCTTCGCCAGGCCGGACGAGATCGCCGGCGTCATCCTGTTCCTCGCGAGCGACGCCTCGGCCATGGTCACAGGAGAAAACATCATCGTCGATGGCGGCTACACAGCCCAGTGATCGGCACTCCAGGGAGGACGAGACAATGAACTTTCACGACACGGACATGCTGGCAGTCGTCTGCCATGCGCCCCGGGACTATCGTCTCGAGCGGGTCAAGCGACCGGCGGCCGGCGCCAACGAGGTAGTGATCAAGATCGCCGCCTGCGGCATCTGCGCCAGCGACTGCAAGTGCCACTCGGGTGCGGCCCGCTTCTGGGGCGACCCATCAAGGAACAAGCCGGCCTACGTCAAACCGCCCGTGATACCCGGCCATGAATTCTGGGGCCACGTGGTCGAGATCGGCGCAGGCGCCGAGGCGTTCCACGGCGTCAGTCTTGGCGATCGGGTGATCGCCGAACAGATCGTTCCCTGCACCCGATGCCGCTACTGCAAGACGGGCTTCCGCTGGATGTGCGAGGTGCACGACGTCTACGGCTTCCAGCGGCAGGTGGCGGACGGCGGCATGGCGGACTACATGCGCTTGTCGGCACGCGCAGTGATTCACAAGATCCCAGGGCACATCTCGTTCGAGGATGCCTCCATGACCGAGCCCTTGTCCTGCGCGATCCACGCGGTCAACCGGGCCGACATCCAGCTGGACGACGTGGTCGTCATCGCCGGCGCCGGGACGCTCGGCCTGCTGATGGTCCAGGTCGCGCGCCTCAAGACACCGAAGAAGCTGATCGTGATCGACATGATCGACCAGCGCCTCGAATTGGCGCGGGGTTTCGGCGCCGACGTCGTGATCAACCCGGGGCAAGAGGATGCCGAGGCCATCGTTCGCTCGTTGACGGACAGCTACGGCTGCGACGTCTACATCGAATCGACGGGTGCGCCGGCCGGTGTCACGCAGGGCTTGAACATGATCCGCAAGCTCGGTCGCTTCGTCGAGTTCAGTGTCTTCGGGCGCGACACCACGGTCGACTGGTCGATCATCGGCGAGGAGAAGGAACTCGACCTTCGGGGCGCCCACCTGAGCGGCGACTGCTATCCCGTTGCGATCGACCTGCTCGCCCGCGGCCTCGTCAAGTCCGCGGGCATCGTGACCCACACCTTCGCCTTGTCCGAGTGGGATGCGGCGATCAAGCTCGCGGATTCGACGGACTCCATCAAGGTGCTGCTGAAGCCGGCACCTTGAGCCTGCCGGCGCCGGGCGGGTGGCGCGCTGATATAACCGCTGCATGACGGAAAACGACCTGGCTCAGCTCGCCACGCTGTACTACATCGATGGGCAGACCCAGGAAGAGCTTTCGAAACGCTTCGCGATCTCGCGCGCCACCATCGGGCGCCTGCTGCGCAAGGCGCAGAAGACAGGCATCGTCGAGATCCGCGTGCGTCCGCATGCAGCGCTCACGTCCGACCTGGAAAAGCAGTTGGTCGAGCGCTTCGGCATCCAGCGCGCGCTGATCTCCGTGGACCACAAGGAACCCGAAAGCCAGCGCGCGCTGCTGGCGGGCGTCGTGGCAGGTTACCTCGACCGCATCCTGGTCGACGACAGCGTGGTCGCGGTCGGCATGGGGCGCAACGTCAGCGCGGTCAGCGAGCACGCGATCTCGGCGACGCGCCGCAGTTGCGTCTTCGTGAGCGCCATCGGCGGCAGCTACCGGGGTGGCGAGACGATGAACGCCGACCACATCGCGCGGCGGTTGGCGGCGCGTTTCGGCGGCGAGTCCGAATCGCTCTACGCGCCCGCGCTGGTCGGGGAACCCGCCGTGCGACAGGCCTTGCTCGAGAACGACACCGTCCGCCATACGCTCGACCGCGCCCGGCGCGCCGACATTGCCATGATCGGCGTCGGCGACATGAGCGAGGACAGCAACATGGTCCGCATGGGCTGGTTCTCGGCCCGCGAGATCAGCGATGCCAAGCGCACCGGGACGGTCGGCGACATGATGGGCTACGACTTCATCGACATCCACGGCCGGCCGGCGATGACGCCGATACAGGGGCGGGTCGTGGGGCTCAATCGCAACGACCTGGAACGCATCCCCGACGTGATCGCGATCGTGGCCGAATCGAGCAAGGTCACGGCGATGCTCGGCGCACTGCGCACGCGCACGATCAATACGCTGGCGACCACGGCGAGCAACGCGATGGCGGTCTTGCAGCTGAGCAGCGCGACGCCTGGGGAGAATTGACCGCTCGCCCGCCAAAGGATCACTGGATCACCTTGTCCGCCCGGTTCAGAACCGACTGCGGGACCGTGAACCCGAGCCGCTTCGCCGTCTTCAGGTTGATCAGCAACTCGAACTTCGTCGGCTGCTCGATCGGAAGGTCCGCGGGCTTGGCGCCTTTCAGGATCCGGTCGACGTAGCGGGCGCCGTCCTTGCCCTCGGTGCCGTAGCCGGGTCCGTAGGCCATCAGGCAGCCGTTTTCCGCATAGTCGCCCCGCGCGCAGATCGATGGCAACCCATGTTCGATGGCCAGCTCCGCGATCAGCTTCTGGTTTGAATTGGCCACCGGGTTCAGCGTGACCCACACGGCATTGCTGCGCGCCTTGACGGCTTCCTTGAACGCTGCCGCATAGCGGTCGGCGCTGCCGGCCTCCATCGAATAGAGCTCGAGGCCCAGTTTCTCGGCCGGCAGCCGGCTGGCCTCCCACTGCGGGACGGAGCCGGGCGCCTGTGGATCCCACAGCACCGCCACACGGGCGATCCTGGGGTTGATTTCCTTGAGAAGCTCCAGCCGCTTGCCGGTGAGGATGGCCGCCACGTTGGTGATGCCCGTGCTGTTCCCGCCGGGCCGCGCAAGGCTCTCGGCCAGTCCGGTGGCGATCGGATCCGTGACGCCCATGAAGACGATGGGCACCGTCGTGGTCGTCTTCCTGGCGGCCTGCGCCGCGTTGGTCGTCACCGCGACCAGCACGTCGATGTCCAGGCGAATCAGCTCGGCCGCCAGGCTGGGGAGCCGCTGCAGATCCTGGCTCTCGTGGCGGTAGTCGATCAAAATGTTCTGCCCTTCGACATAGCCGAGATCCCGCAGCCCTTGCCGAAACGCTTCCAGGCGCGGCGCGTCGGCGCTGGCCGAAACGGCCGCCAGATAACCCACGCGCGCGACCTTCCTCGGCTGCTGGGCCCGGGCAAGGGAACCGGCAGCCGCCAGCACGGTGCAAAGAAGGAGCCACAGGATCTTGCTGCGCATCGGACATCTCCTTGTTGCCAGCGTCCTCAGAAGGGCGATTTTGCGCCGCTTCCGGCCCATCGCCTGTGCCTCATGCGTGGGGTCCGGGTCGGCCGATCGGCCTACGCGACCGGTCTTCCCATCGCGCGGACGGCGATGTCCAATGGGCAGGCCATGATGCCCCCGGATTCGTCCCCTGTGTCACCGACGGGCGAGCTCGCACCGCCAGCCGATGGCCGACGCTTCACGGTGCTGTCAAGGGCCACGCGGGATGTCCACCGCGGGCGCCTGTTCCGCAAGTACCTGCTGCTGATCCTCTCGCTGGTGACGACGGTGCTGCTGGCGTCCAGCGCGATCAGCCTCTATTTCTCCTATCAGGAGACCAAGGCGGCCCTGGCCAGCTTGCAGCACGAAAAGGCCGTCGGCGCGGCCTCCCGGATCGAGCAGCACGTCCAGCAGGTGTCCCAGCAGCTGGCCTACGCGTCCCTGGCCCAGCTCGACGCCTCGGACCTGGAGTCGCGGCGCACGGAATTCTGGCGGCTGCTGCGCCTGGCCCCGGAAGTGACCGACATCGCGCAGCTCGACCGTGCCGGTCGCGAACAGATCGCGGTATCGCGGCTGGGCATGGACGTCGTGGGTTCCGGCAGGGATCGGTCGTCGGAGACGCCGTTCCGCAACGCCGAGCCCGATGCGGCCTGGTTCGGGCCGGTGTACTTCAACCGCGACACCGAGCCCTACATGACGGTGGCGATCCGGTCCGGCGGCGCGAAGGGGCCGGTCACGGTGGCCGAGCTGAATCTCAAGTTCATCTGGGATGTCGTATCGCGCATCGAGATCGGCCACGCGGGCAAGGCCTATGCGATCGACGGCAACGGCCTGCTCGTGGCAGACCCCGACATCGGGCTGGTACTTCGCAAGACCAGCCTGGCATCGTTGCCGCATGTCCAGGCTGCCGCGGCGGCCGACGGCCCGTCGAAACCGCAGGCGATGGTGTCGCGCAACCTCCAGGGGGCCACCGTGCTGACCTCGATGGCGCCGATCGATTCGCTGGGCTGGAAGGTGTTCGTCGAACAGCCGATCGCAGAGGTGTATGCCAAGCTGAACGCCTCGATCCTGCGCGCCGCCGTGCTGCTGCTCGCGGGCCTGGCGATCTCGGCGCTGGCGGCATCGGTCCTCGCGCGCAGCATGGTGCGGCCGATCCGCACCCTCGCCCGCGGTGCGCGGCGCATCGGCCGGGGCGATCTGAATCCCGAGATCGTCGTCCACACGGGCGACGAGCTCGAAGGCCTGGCCCAGCAGTTCAACCGCATGTCGGTGCAGCTTCGCGAGTCGTACGGCGAGTTGGAGCGCAAGGTCGAGCAGCGCACCGCCGAACTGACGGCGTCGCTCGAGTACCAGACCGCGACAGCGGAGATTCTCAGGGTCATCAGCCGTTCGCCGACCGAGCTCCAGCCCGTCCTGTCGGCCGTCGCCGAGCGTTCCGCGGTGCTGTGCCGGGCCCACGGATGCCGGGTCTGGCTGCCGGAGGGTGATCACTTGCGCGCCATGACCGGCTACCAGGGCGCCAGCGACGGCTCCGAATCGGGCCGTGATGAAGTCCTGCCGCTGACGCGCGGATCGGTGGTGGGACGCGCCTTCCTGGAGCGCCGGACCGTGCACGTCGAGGATGTCGCCCGCCTGATCGATTCCGACTACCCCGATTCGCGCGACCCCCAGTCGCGCCACGGATTCCGTACCGTACTGGGCGTTCCCATGGTGCGCGAGGGCGCATCGCTCGGCATCATCGCCGTGGTTCGCAGGGAGGTGCGGCGCTTCTCGGAGGCCGAGGTCCGCCTCGTCGAGACCTTCGCCGACCAGGCGGTGATCGCGATCCAGAATGCGCGCCTGTTCCAGGAGATCGAGGACAAGAGCCGCCAGCTCGAAGTGGCGAACCGCCACAAGTCGGAGTTCCTGGCCAACATGTCGCACGAGCTGCGCACGCCCCTGAACGCCATCATCGGCTTTTCCGAGGCGCTGACCGAGCAGATGTTCGGCGACGTCAATGCCAAGCAGATGGAATACCTGCGGGACATCCACTCGTCGGGCCAGCACCTGCTGACGCTGATCAACGACGTGCTGGACTTGTCGAAGATCGAAGCCGGACGCATGGAGCTGGACCTGAGCTGCTTCGATCTCGGCCTGCTGCTGGACAACGCCCTGACCCTGGTGCGCGAGCGCGCGCAGCGCAACGGCCTGTCGATGTCGCTGGAGGTGGGCGAAGGGCTGACGGAATGGGTGGCGGACGCACGAAAGCTCAAGCAGGTGGTGGTGAACCTGCTGTCCAACGCGGTGAAGTTCACGCCGGCCGGCGGCCGCGTGCGCCTGGACGCCCGCCGCATCGAGACGGCAGCCGGCCCGGCCCTGGTCGAGGTGAGCGTGACCGACACCGGCGTGGGCATCGCGCCCGAAGACCACTCGCTGGTGTTCGACGAGTTCCGACAGGCCGGCGGCGATTACCTGCGCAAGGCCGAAGGCACCGGGCTGGGGCTGTCGCTGTCCAAGCGCTTCGTGGAGCTGCACGGTGGCACGTTGCGCGTCGACAGCCGCCCCGGCGAAGGCTCGACTTTCACCTTCCAGCTGCCGCTGCAGAGCCTGGAGGCCATCGGATGAACACGGTCCTGATCGCCGAGGCATTTCCGGCCGCCGCGCTTCGGCTGCCGTGCGGGGGGCGCTGGAAATGAGTCCGCATATCCTGGTCGTCGACGACGTCGCCAAGAACGTGCGGCTGCTCGCGGACGTCCTGACGGCGCGCGGCTACCGGACGAGCACCGCGGCGTCCGGCGAAGAGGCCCTGGCATGCATCGCGGCCGACCCACCCGACCTGGTGCTGCTGGACGTGATGATGCCGGGCATGAACGGCTATGACGTGTGCCGCGCCCTCCGCGCCGATCCCGCCTGCGCGGTGCTGCCGATCGTGCTGGTGACCGCACTCGATCCGGAGCAGGAGCGCGTGAAGGGCCTGGAGGCCGGCGCCGACGACTTCCTGGGCAAGCCCATCAACCAGGCCGAGCTGATGGCACGCGTGCGCTCCCTGTTGCGGGTCAAGACGCTGTACGACGAAGTCCAGCAGCAAAAGGCCTTGCTGCAGGCCTGGAACGCCACGCTGGAACAACGCGTGGCGGAGAGTGTTCAGCAACTGGAACGCGTGGGGCAGCTCAAGCGCTTCTTCTCGCCGCAGCTGGCCGAGGCGATTCTTGCCGGCGGCGCCGACGACCCGCTCAGGAGCCATCGGCGCGAGATCACCGTCGTCTTTCTCGACCTGCGCGGCTTTACCGCGTTCACCGAAACGGCCGAGCCCGAGGAAGTGATGGCCGTGCTGGCGCAATACCATGCCGCGATGGGGCAGCTGGTGCTTGCCCACGAGGGCACGCTGGAGCGCTTCTCGGGCGACGGCATGATGATCTTCTTCAACGACCCGCAGCCCGTGGCCGATGCGCCGGCGCGCGCATTGCGCATGGCGGTCCAGATGCAGCGCGAGATGGCGGCCCTCAGCGGGCAATGGCGCCGCCGGGGCTATGACCTGCACATGGGCATCGGCATCGCGCAGGGCTTCGCGACGCTCGGCGGCATCGGCTTCGACGGGCGCATCGACTACGGGGCCATCGGCACGGTCACCAACCTGGCCGCGCGCCTGTGCGGCGAAGCCGGCGGTGGAGAAATCCTGATCTCGCAGCGCGTTCAGGCGGCCTTGCAGGACGTCGCGGCGAAGACCGCCGAATGGTCGATCGAGGGAGCGGGTGAACTGGAACTCAAGGGGTTTCAGCGCCGGGTGGCGGCGTGGCGGGTCGTGGCCGCGTCTTGATCGGATGATGCGCCGCGGGGCCCTCCGCCCGCACCTCGCGCGCCAGCAAGGGCTGCTGGCAGTGGCTGCACACCACTTGCGGCGCGAACGCATGTCCGCAGGCCCGGTGCATCGGCCGGATCGAGCTCGGTTCGATGAAGTGATGGCGGCTGGCCCAGCTCGAAAAGCACAGGATGTAGCCGAACAGGTCGCGGCTCGCGGGCGTCAGCCGGTAGATCCTTCGCCGGCCGTCGGCCAGATCGGCCTGGCTCAGCAGCAGCCCGGTGTCGACCATGCCCGCCAGCCGGCGCGTGAGCACGCTGCTGCCGATGCCCAGCACATGACTGAGTTCGTCGAAGTGATGACAGCCGAGCAGCACGGCCGAGATGATCAGCAAGGCCCAGCGGTCCACCCGTAGGCCCAGGCCGGGCTCCCCACCTTCGGCCTGCGCCAGCCGGGGGGCGCGGCCGCGCGCGGGCGGGTGTTCGCGCAGCGCGTCGACGGCCTCCAGCGTGAAGCTCAGGTCGCCGATGCCGACCTTGTCGCCGCAAGCCCCGCAGGCCAGCCAGGGCACGAATGGGTGGCCGCAGCCGATGTGGACCAGGCGCTCGGGCAGGTCGGAGGCACGAGCCCCCCAGCGCCGCTCCCACGACCACATCATGAGCACATGCGGGTAGAGCGTGAGCCCCTTGGCCGTGAGGTGGTAGCCATGCCGCAGCGGGCGCTGCTGATAGGGGCGCTGGCGCAGCAGGCCGAGCGCGGTGAGCGCGCGCAGGCGCTGGGCCAGCGTGTGGCGTGGAATGCCCAGGCGGCTCTGCCATTCATCGAAGCGCCGCACGCCGAGAAAGGCGCCGAGCACGACCGCCATGGTCCAGCGGTCGCCCAGCAGTTGCAGGCCGTGGTCGAGGGTGCTGGTGGCCAGCGCGTCGCGACGCAGGTCGAGTTCTTCGGGAGTCAGTGGCACCGGATGATTGTCAGCTTGTGGGTCGCGCGCCGCCGCGCTCAGCCACGAAGCTTACGACGGTTGCGCACAGCTCGCCGATTCTGAGCTCTCAGGCGTGTGTCGCGGATCCTTCGCGCCAGCGCGCGCAGCAGGCTGCGCCAGGCCGGCGAATCGTGCACTGGCCTGCGCATACTCGCGCTCGAGCCGATCGACCACCGCGGTCACGGTCTCGACCTCGCGGATCGCACCGATGCCCTGGCCGGCGGCCCACACATCCTTCCAGCGCCGGGCTGCCATCGGCTGGCCGCTGTCGTACTGGCGCTGGGGCGCACTCGGCATGTTGTCGGGATCGAGGCCGTTGGCCCGCAGCGACGCCTTCAGCCAGCTCGCGGGCGTCCCGGTGACGCCCGCGCTCACCACCAGGTCGTCGACCGTGCTGTCGACCAGCATCTTCTTGTAGGCGTCCGGCGCCAGGCTCTCGGCCACCGGAATGAAGCGCGTGCCCATGTAGACCAAGTCGGCGCCCGAGGCGATCGCGCCGGCCACGCCCCAGCCGTCGCTGATGCCGCCGCCGGTGACCACCAAGCCATCGAAGAACTCGCGCACCGCGCTGACGAAGGCGAAGGGCGACAGGAAGCCGGTGTGGCCGCCCGCGCCGGCCGACACGCAGGCCAGGCCGTCGGCGCCGGCCGCCACCGCCTTTTTCGCGAGCTGCAGGTTGATGACGTCCGCGAACACGCGGCCGCCATAGCGGTGCACCACCTCGATCGCGGGCTTGGGGCTGCCGAGCGCCGTGACCACGATCGGCGGCTTGTAGCGAGCGACCAATTCGAGATCTTCGGCCAGCCGCGTGTTCGACGAATGCGTGACCAGGTTCGCGCACCAGGGGCCGAGGGTGGCGGCCGGCTGCGCGTCGCGCGCCCGCGCCAGGCCTTCGGTGATCTCGCGCATCCAGGCGTCGAGCATCTCGATCGGCCGCGCGTTGGGCGTGGGGAAGGCGCCGACGATGCCGGCGCGGCAGGCGGCCAGCACCAGTGCCGGCCCGGAGATCAGGAACATCGGCGCCGCGATGACCGGCAGCCGCAGCTGGAAGGGAGGGATCGAATTCGTCGTCATGTCGGCGTGCCTCATTCGCTGGCCTTGAAGCCCGAGATCCGCACCGCTTCGGCCCAGCGTTTCGAGTCGGCCTGGGCGAAGCGGGTGAATTCCTGCGGGGTCGAAGGCAGGGTCTCGAAATCCATGGTCTTCCATTTCTCCTTGAGTTCGGCCGAGCGGAGGATCTTCACGAACTCGCCGTTGAGCCTGGCGATGACCGCATCGGGCGTGCCGGCCGGCGCCGCGATCGCCGCCCAGATGTAGATCTCGAGATCGGGGTAGCCCTGCTCCCGGAAGGTCGCGACCTGCGGCATCAGCGCCGAGCGCTGCGGGCTCGTCACGGCCAGCACCTTGACCTTGCCCGCGTCCACCTGCGGCTTGACCGCCAGCAGCGGCAGGAAGGCCGCATCGACCTGGCCGCCGACCAGGTTCGTGACCGCCGGCGGCGTGCCGTTGAAAGGCACGTGCACCATGTCGATGCCGGCACGCTGGTTCAGCAGAACGCCGGCGAAATGCGAGGAGTTGCCGGCCGTGAAGGAAGCGAACGACACCTTGCCCGGACGCGCCTTGGTCCAGGCGACGAATTCCTTGATGTCGTTGGCGGGCACCTGGTTGTTGACCGCCATCACCATCGAGGCGCCGAGGAAGTTGCTGACCGGCCTGAAGTTTTTCTCGGGGTCGTAGGGCAGCCGCGCGAAGGTGTGCGGGTTGACGGTGAACATGCTGGTGTTGGCCAGCAGCAGCGTGTAGCCGTTGGGCGGCGCGCTCATCACGGTCTGCGCCGCGATGATGCCGGAGCCGCCGGGCTTGTTGTCGATCAGGAGCGGCTGGCCGGCGTTCTTCTTGAACTCCTCGGCCACCTGGCGCAGCGCGGTGTCGAGGGTGTTGCCGGGCGCGAAGGGCACCACGATGCGCAGCGGCCTGTCCGGGAAGGCGGCAGGGTCCTGTGCGCGGGCCCAGGGTGCGGCGCTCGCGAGCGCCAGGCCGCCGAGCTGCAAACAGGCGATGCGTCGGTTCATGTCTTGTCTCCTGTAGAGGGGTCCAGCAGCGAGCCGATCGCGGCGGCCACCTGCGCCGGCGCTTCCAGCGGCGTCATGTGGCCCGCGCCCTCGATCCATTCGAGCCGCGCGGACGGCATCAGCGCGGCCAGTTCCTGCGACAGCTCGGGCGGCGTGATGCGGTCGCTTCGGCCGCACACCACACGCACCGGAATCCGCAGCGCGGCCAGCGCTTCGCGATGGTCGGAGCGACCGACGATCGCGCGGTTCTGACGGATCGCCGCCTCGGGGCCGACCTCGCGCAGCAGCGTGCGCAGCGCGGCCATCCAGGGCTCGTCGGCATGGCGCGCATCGTCGGTCGCGAACTGCGCGACGCCGGCCGTGACCTTGTCAAAATCGCGGCCGATCGCGGCAATGGTCTTCTCGCGCAGCGCTGCGCCTTCGGTCGACTCGGGCCGGCCCGAGGTGTCGAGCAGCACCAGGCCGTCGACCCGGCGGCCCTGCCCCGCGATCATCTCGATCGCCACGTAGCCGCCCATCGAGAAGCCGCAGACCCGCACCGGCACGCCGAGGGGCACATCGGCCACACGGGCCCAGGCATCGCGCGCCATCTCGGCGATGCTGGACTGGGTCTGGACGTCGGCGATGCGGACATCGAAGCGCGACTGCAGCAGCGGCACCACCTCGCGCCAGACCGCGGCCGTGTTCAGCATGCCGGGGATCAGCAGGAGCACCGGCTTCATGCAACCACTCCCGGCAGGTCGGCGAGTGCGCGCGCGCGCAGCCGCAGCTCGCGCTTGAGGATCTTGCCGACCGGGTTGCGCGGCAGCTCGGCCAGCGGCAGCAGGTACTCGGGCAGCTTGTAGACCGCTACGCGCTTGTGCTCGCGCAGGAAAGCGTTGATCCCCTCGAGCGTGGCCGGCGCGGCGACGTCGACCGAGACGACGCAGGCGCAGAGCTTCTCGCCGAGCACCTCGTCGGGCACGCCGACCACCGCGGCCTCGCGCACGCCGGGACAGGCCAGCAGCAGGCTCTCGATTTCCTCCGACGAGATGTTGACGCCACCGCGGATCACCAGGTCCTTGGAGCGCCCCACGTAGCGGTAGTACTGCAGGCGATCTCCGGCGATCTCGAACAGGTCGCCGGTCTTGTAGAAGCCCTGTTCGTCGAACGCGCGCTGGCTCAGCCCGGGCGCGTTCCAGTAGCCGCTGAAGATGGTCGGGCCGTCGAAGCGGATCTCGCCGGGGCGGCCGCCGTCCTCGATGTCCTCGCCGGTCTCGCAGTCCACCAGCCGCGTGCGGATCTTGCGCGTGGTCGAGATGCTCCAGGCATGGCCCGGCACGCCGGCGCGCGGAAAGAACTGGGCGCGCAGCCCGGGGTCCGGGATGTCGACATGGTTGCCCGACAGCGCGGCGCCCTCGTTGGAGCCGAAGTAGTTGACGATCTGCACCCCGCGCTTCTCGGCGAAGCCACGCACCATCCAGTCCGACAGCGGCGCCGAGCCCGAGCCGATGCGCGCCAGCCGCCCGAAGTCGATGCCCTCGAGCAGCTGCTCGTTCTGCAGCAGCATGTTGAGGATCGCCGGCGGCGCCACCGTGTAGTCGATGCACTCGTCGCGCAGTTGCTGCAGGAACACCGGCAGCGCGAAAGGCTGGTGCTGCACCACGGTGCCGCCCAGCACCAGCCAGGCGGCGAAGGCGGTGGAGATGCCTGCCATGTTGACCAGCGGGAACGGATTGAGCAGGCGCGCCCGCTCGCGGATCTCGCCGGCCTCGATGATCGAGGGCGCGATCACCAGCCACTCGTTGTGGCTGCGCGGCACGCCCTTGGGGCTGGCCTCGGTGCCCGAGGTCCAGCAGATCGTGAACACGTCGTTGGCCGTGACGGCAGCCTCGCGCTCGGCCTGCGCGAGGCGCTGCAGGTCGCCGGGTCCCGGTGGCAGGCGCAGATGCGCCGCGACGTCGACCATGCCCTCGTCCACGGCGTCGCCCCAGGCGAGCACCGTGCGCAGCGAAGGGTGCGCGGCACGCAGGCCGGCATACATGCGCGCAGCCGCATGCCCGCCCTCGGCCTTTCCGATGCGCGAGAAGCTCAAGGCCGCGCTGGCCTGCGTGATCTCGAGGATCTGCGCCAGCTCGTGCTCGCGGTACTGGATCGGCACCGGCGTCGCGATGATGCCCAGCCGCGCACAGGCGAGGTAGACGACGAACTGCTCGATGCAGTTGGGCAACTGCACCACCATCACTTCGTCGCGGCGGATGCCCTCCACCAGCAGCATGAGGCAGAAGCGGTCGATCTCGTCGCCGAGCTGCGACCACGTGAGCCGGCGCGGCGCGCCGTGCGCGAAGTCGGCGCGGTTCGGTGCATCGACCACCGCCTCGTCATCCGGATGTGCCGCCAGGTTGTTGCGGAACAGCTCCCACAAAGTGATGCTGCCCCACCAGCCACGCGCGGTGTAGTCGTCGATCTTGTCTTGAGGCACGAGGATCATGGCGGCGTCCCGTTTCTCAGTACCCGCGCTGGAGGCGCTCGCCACTGACCCAGGTGGCATGGAAGCCGTTGGGCACCCGGTGCGGAATGCGGATGCGTGCCACCGGGCCCTGCGCGACGTCGCTGGCGTCGAACACGGTGACGAAGGACGCCTTCTTCTCGTCGTCCCACATGAAGCCCACCAGGTAGCCGTCGTCCTCGGCTTTCCAGTGGTCCTTCGGCGCGAAGGGCGCTTCGCTGAACCACTTGTGCACGCCCTCGTGGTAGCTGGTGCTGATGCCGCGCTCGAGGTCCTGGCGCACGAAGCCGCAGAAGCGCGGATCCTCGGCGCGGTTGCTGCGGCCCATCAGCACGTTCCACGAGTAGCGCGTCTTGTGGCCCTGCATCCACGAGTTGATGACCGGGAACTCCTGGTTGACGATGTCGTCGAGCACCCGCTCGCGGGTCTGTCCGGTGCGCAGGTTGAAGCGCCATTCGTAGAACATGAAGTCGTGCTCCAGGTTCGCGAGCATCTTGGGGAAGCGGTCCACCTCGACGTTGCCGCGCCAGTCGCGCGGCAGGCGAAAGGGCGTGCCGGTCATCACGATCTCGATGCCGCCGTGGCCATCGGCTTCTTCCCACGCGTTCGACACGTGGTACATGTAGGTCGGGCTGGCCTCGAACCAGCGGATCTGCTCGGGTGTGCCATGGCGCGGAATGACGCCGAAACGCGAGGGCAGCGTGTGATGGAACTTGAGCTTGTGGCGGCCGGCCGCGAAGGCGTCCATGTCGTAGAAGAGCGGCAGATCGTGCACGATCGTGTAGTTGGGCGTGATCGCCATGTCGTGCGGCAGGCGCGGTCCGGGCAGCTGCACCGGCATGAAGGTCTGCAAGGCGCCGTGGCGGTCCATCACGCCGTAGTGCATGTAGGGCGACTCCTTGCCGTAGGCGAAGAACAGGAATTCGCCGGTGCGCTCGTCCACCTTCGAATGCGCCGACACCGGCAGGCCCTTCATGCGCGGATCGAACTCCAGCTTGCCGACGGTCGACAGGTCGTTCGGCCGGCACTGGTAGACCGAGCCGCCCAGGTACCACATCGAGACCAGGTGGCCGGCGTAGAACTTGACGTCGGTGTTCGAGGTGTTCTTCACCGGCATGTCGGGCCGGTCCTTGCGCGGCGGGTCCTTGATGCCCTGCCACAGCGCCGAGCCGGCCGCGAGTTCCTCGTTCAGGCTGTCGGTCATGACCCAGCGGTTCTGGTAGTGCGCGCGGCCGCCCTCGAAACGCACGGCATGCAGCATGCCGTCGCCGTCGAACCAGTGGTAGCGGCCCGGGGCCTCGAAGCGCCGGTTGGGACCGTTGCGCACGTGCATGCCGGTGAGGTCGCGCGGGATCTCGCCCTCGACTTCGGTGAGTTCCATCGTGACTTCGTCCTCGATCGGCGCGAAGCCGCCCGTGAGGACGGGTATGTCGTTCTGTCCCATGTCGTTCTCCTTCAGTTCGAGGGGTGCGCGCTGCGCGAAGGCCGGCGCGATTGCGAGATGCGGAAGCGGCCGGCGACGAAGGCCAGGTCGGTCAGGCTGGCGTTGCCCGCCGGATTCAGGCCGGTCACGTGGTAGTCGCTGTAGGCGGCCGCGAAGTTGAGCGGCATCGGTCCCGTGAGGTTGATCGTGAGCTGCGCGCCGGCCCTCGCGTAGGTCGCTTCGGCGCGGGCGACGAAGGCCTCGTCGGTGGAATAGACAAAGGCCGTGAGCCCGCCGAACTCGCGCACGTCACGCGTGGCCTGGGCCAGTGCATCGGCCGCGTCGTCGCAGGCGATCACGAAGCTCACCGGACCGAAGCGCTCTTCGCCGTAGAGGTCGCGCTCGCTCTTGCCGACCTGGAGCATCAACGGCGTGCGCGTGCGCGCCTCGGGAAACTCGGGGTGCACGTAGGGCGCCGGCCGCAGCAGCACCCGGCCGCGGGTCTCGCCCTCGCGTTCCAGGCGATCGAGCAAGGCGATGCTCTGCGTCGACTGCAGCGCCGCGAGGATCATCGCGGCCTTCTTCGGCTCGCCCGCGATGGCTGCGACCGCAGCGGCCAACCGGCGCGCGACCTCGTCGAGGCTCACGACACCCTGCGGCGTGCGCACGCCCTGCGCCGGCAGGTAGATGTTCTGCGGGCTGGTGCACATCTGGGCGCTGAACATGCACAGCGTGGTGGCAAGGCTGCGCAGCACGGCGTCGAGATCCTCCACCGACTCGATCACCACCGTGTTGCAGCCGGCGGTCTCGGTGAAGACCAGCGCCGGGTGCGCATGCTGCTCCACCCACTGGCCGAAGGCGACGCTGCCCGTGAAATCGACGATCGCGGTCTGCGGATGCCCAACCAGCTGCTTGCCGATCGGCGAGGCCTGCGTGTCGAGGGCCAGCGTGACCAGGTTCGGATCGAAGCCCGCCGCCTCCAGCACGCGGCGAAAGGCGCGCACCGTGATCGCCATCGGCAGCACGGTCGCCGGATGCGGCTTCACGATCACCGCATTGCCGGTGGACAGGCTGGCGAGCATCGAGGGCCAGGCGTTCCAGGTCGGGAAGCTGGCGCAACTGAAGCAGACCGCCACGCCGCGCGGCACCAGCCGATAGGTCTTGTCGAGCACGATGCGCGCGGCGCCGAAGCTGCGCTCCCAGCGCGCGCTCGGCGCGATCGCCTCCATCGCCTGGCGGGCGTGCACCAGCACCTCGATGCCGCGGTCGAGCGCGTTGACGCCCGAGCCGGCATAGGCCATGTTGAAGCTCTGGCCGGCCGTGTGCATCACCGCGTGCGCGATCTCGAACAGGTGCTCGCGGTAGAGCGTGTCGAGCGCCTCCATCAGGACGCCGATGCGGGTGTCGATCGCGGCGTCGGCCCAGGCCGGGATCGCGGCTTCGCCGGCGTCGAACAGCCGGTCGATGTCGGACTGCGGATAGAGGATGCCAAGCGGCTGCTGGGTGTAGGGCGAGAGCTCCTCGCCGACTTCGGCCGTGATGCCGGGCTGGTCCAGCACGAAGCGCTGACCCAGTTGCCGGCGGAAGGCCTGCGCCCCGGCGGCCTGCGCGCGGGCGGCGTCCGGATACTGGCCAGGCATCTCGGGATAAGGGCTCCAGCAGTGGCGCGCACTGCAGGCCCGCACCGCGCGTTCGAAGGTGGCCCGGTGCTTCTCGTACAGCGTCGACGCCACCAGCGCCTCGCTCATGCAGCGGCCCTCTTCCACATCAGCCGGTGATGGCGCGCGACGTCCGTGCCGGGCACCGTGTCGGAGGCCGACAGCGTGAGCCGTCCTTCGGCATCGAAGTGCATGTCCCGCACCTGCTGCGTGCCGACGAAGTTCGGATTCAGCGACTGCGTGACCGAGTGCACCACCTGCTGCGCGCCGGGCTCGCCGCGGATCTCGTAGCGGCCGGCGTACTGGAAGTAGCTCTCGAAGGCCGCCAGGCGCTCCCGCTCCGGGGCGCTGCGCACGCTGTCGCTCGACAGCCTGGGCCGGTCGGGCCGCGCGATGCAGGCGTTCATCCAGCCGTCGGTGCTGTAGAGGATCAGCCCCACCGCCGCTTCGCCGTAAGGCAGCGTGGCGGGCCGGCCGTCGCCGTAGCCGATGTCCCAGCGGACGAGCTGCCATGTGCCGAGCAAGGGATTGCGTTCCTGCATGCAATGTCTCCTTTTAACTTTCTTAATTGAACTCAGTTTAGACAACTCGATTGCCGCATGCAAGAGGGGCTTCGAGCCTCCCCAGAAGAAAGGGATCAGGCGCTCACGCGCCAGAGGGCGAACACGATGGCCACCAGGACCACGACGACGCCCGTGGCGAGAACCAGTCGATCGGCGAACAAGCGGCGCATCGGGATCTCCTAGACGACCTAGACGAAGCTGTAGCGCTCCGAGTGGTACTTGGACAGTGGCACCTTCATCTCGCCCAGCGCCGCCTCGATCGCATCCATCATCACGTTCGGGCCGCAGATGAAGTACTCGTGGTCGGCGTAGCGCGGCGGCAGATGGCGCTTGAACACCTCGGCGCCGACGTAGCCGCGCTCGCCGGCCCAGCCTTCCGGCGGCTGCGACAGCACGTAGACCACCGTCAGGTCGATCCGCGTTGCCAGCGCGTCCAGTTCCTCGCGGAAAGTCAGGGACTCCAGGTCCTTGCCGCCATAGAGCAGGATCAGCGGGCGCTTGTCGCCGCGGTCGGCCAGCGTGCGGATCATGCTCACCATCGGCGTGATGCCGATGCCGCCCGCGATCAGAACGTGCATGTCCGCCGGGTTGCCGATGGTGAAGGCGCCGTAGGGGCCGTCGAGGTAGACGCGCCGGCCCACGGGGACCTTGGCGATCCCGCTCGTGAAGTCGCCGAGGTTCCGGATCGTCATCTCGACGCGGCCGTCCGCGGCCTCCGCGCTCGACGAGAAGGAGAACGGATGGCCGGTGATCCTGAACGGGCTCCCCCACAGCGTCAGCCATCCGAACTGGCCGGGCCTGAATCGGAAGCCGGCGTGGCCGTCGGGCCGCATCACCAGCGTCGTCGTGTCGCCGCGCTCCTGGCGCACCTCCGCCACGCGGTACGGCCGGCGCAGCATGAAGAGCGGCTTGACCACGCGCACGTAGCAAAGCAGCGCGATCCAGAAGACCGTCATGCCGATCCACAGCGCGCGCTTCAAGGGATCGGCGAGGTAGAAGCCCCAGCCGACCATGTGGAGCAGCCCGCCGCCAACGGCGATGAGGGCCAACAGGATGTGCGTGGCATGCCAGAGCTCGTAGCTGATCTTCAGTCGGGTGCGCCACAGCGCCATCACCACCAGCGCCACCAGCGCGCCCAGCGACAGCACCGCGAACACCGCGCCCGGCGGCACGTCCGCCAGCGACGCGGGCGGCGCCAGCTTGTCCGACCCGGTCGCCAGCAGGATCAGCGGATGCACCACCACCAGGGCGACCGCGAGCAGCGAGACCCGGCGATGGAAGTGATAGATGACGTCCTCGCCCCAGGGCTCGGTGACGTGGCGGAAGCGCGCCGTCAGGCCGAACTGCAGCCCCATCATCGCCAGGCCCGAGTAGCCCAGCGCGACCGAGAACTCGGTCCAGAAGTCGCGCGCAGGCGGCAGCGCACCCGCCAGCAGCGCGAACAGCGGCGCCAGGATGAACAGCAGGTAGACCGCGATCCAGACGCTGCGGCGCACGAGATCGCGGTGGCGCACGCTCAGAGGCATGTGGAGAGCAGCAGCGGCGGGCCGAAGGTCAGGAGCGTGGCGGCAAAGGCGGCGATGGTGGTCCAGACGATCGCCGCATGCAGGAAGCTGCCGGTCTCGCCATGGTCGTGATCGGAGCGTGCCCTGGCGAAATTTCGCCACATCCATCCGACCGCCGCCAGATGCGCGAGGAACACGAGGACCAGGCTCCAGCGCAGCGCGCCGGCCGGCCAGCCGAAGGCGCAGCCGATCGCATGGAGCGCATAGAGCACCACGAGCGCGCTGCACCAGACGGCAAAGCCGCCCGCGAGCCACCAGACCCGCCGGGTCGGGATCGTCAGCACATTCGTCACGCTCATGGCCGTCCTCCAAGCACCGTCACCAGCGCAGGCAGCGCGAGCACCAGACCCAGCGCGATGATGCCCGTCACCAGGGTGTAGTCGAGCCAGAGCCGGGTCAGGCGCAGGTCGGTGCAGCGCCGCCGCGAGATGTAGCCGCTGCGGATGCGCTGGAAGTTGCTGATGAGAAACAGCAGCCCGGCGCCGGCATGCAAGGCCACATAGCCCAGCAGCACCGACGCGGTCGCGCCGAGCGCATGCTCGCGCGGATGCGGCGCGACGCCCATGATCAGCTCCACGACGGCTGCGACGGCCGCGATCAGCGCGATCGCGGTGAGCGCCATCCAGCCCGAGGCCTTGCCGCTGGCGATCACGACCCTGAGCGAAGCGCGCGCCGCCAGCGCGGCGACCAGCAGACAGGCGATGGCGCCGAGGGCCTGCAGCCGGTTCGGCTCGGGCGGCGTCATCTTCTGCCAGTCCCCGCCGGCCAGCCAGAGATAGAAGGTACCGAACACCATCGACGTGAACAGCGTGCCATTGGCCACCAGGGCGCAGATCAGCGCCAGCCAGGACGGCGCGCTCGCCGCCTCGGTGTGCGGCGGCACCTCGACACCGAGGCCGACCGGCAGCGGGCCATAGTCGCGCGGCAGGCCGGCACGCCGCCCCGCGAAGACGAACAGGCCCAGCGTGACCAGGGCCAGCACCAGCGACACCCAATAGGCCTTGAACAGGAAGCCGAGCACCACCCCGCCGGTGAAGAGCGCCGTGACCAACGGCAGGTAGGTCGGGTTCGGCAGCACGATCAGCTGCTCGGGCTTGCCGCTCGTGATGTGCACGCCCAGCGTCTCCTGCCAGCCGTTGCGCGTGGAGCCCAGGTAGCCTTCGCCGCGTGCCAGCGAGACGGCGAGTTCGCCCTTCGGGATCTTGTCGGTCTGCGGACCCAGGTGCGGAATCGAGGCGAAGGCATACGGCGCCGGCGGAATCGGCATCGCCCATTCGAAGGTCGTGGCCCGCCAGGGATCGCGCCGCACGCGGCGTCCGTAGCGCAGCTGCACCACCACGTCGATGACGAGCAGTCCGAAGCCGATCGTCATCACGAAGCCGCCCACCGAGGACAGCAGGTTGAGCCAGTTCCAGCCTTCGTCGCCGCGGTAGGTGTAGACGCGCCGCGGCATGCCCAGCAGGCCGGTCAGGTGCATCATGAAGAAGGTCATGTTGAAGCCGATGAAGATCAGCCAGAACGCGAGCACCGACAGCCGCTCCACCGCGGCGCGCCCGGTCAGCAGCGGCAGCCAGTAGTACAGCGCGGCCACCATCGGGAAGGCGAGCGCCCCGGCCACCACGTAGTGCATGTGGGCGACGACGAAATAGGTGTCGTGCGCCTGCCAGTCGAAGGGCACCATCGCGAGCATCACGCCGGTCAGCCCGCCCATCGCGAAGACGAAGAAGAAGCCGAAGACGTAGAGCATCGGAACGTCCCAGCGCGGCTTGCCGTGCGACAGCGTGGCCAGCCAGGCGAAGACCTGCACCGCCGTCGGCACCGCGACGATCGCCGAGCCGGCCGAGAAGAAGGCCAGCGCAAGATGCGGAATGCCCACCGTGAACATGTGGTGCACCCAGATGCCGAAGCTCAGGAAGGCCAGCGCGATGATGGCGACCACGATCGCCCGGTAGCCCACCAGCTCGCGGCCGGCGAAGACCGGGATCATCGTCGACAGCACGCCCGCCATCGGCAGGAAGATGATGTAGACGTCCGGATGGCCGAACAACCAGAACAGGTGCTGCCACAGCAGCGAGTCGCCGCCGCGCGTCGGGTCGAAGAAGGGCAGGCCGAAGGCGCGCTCGAGCTCGAGCAGGATCGAGCCGAGGATCAGCGGCGGAAAGGCCACGATCATCATCAGCGCCGTGACCAGGATGTACCAGCCGAAGATCGGCATCCGGTCGAGCGACATGCCCGGCGCGCGCATCTTGAGGACCGAGACGATGATCTCGATGGCGAGCGACAGCGCGGAGATCTCGACGAAGGTGATGCCGAGCAGCCAGATGTCGGCGTTGACGCCCGGGGTGTAGACGTTGGAGCTCAGCGGCGTGTACATGAACCAGCCGCCATTGGGCGCGACGCCCAGGACCAGCGACACCGTCACGATCGAGGCGCCGAACAGGTAGCACCAGTAGCCGTAGGCGGTCAGCCGCGGGAAGGCGAAATCGCGCGTGCCGAGGATCTTCGGCGTCAGGTAGACCGCGAAGCTCTCGACCATCGGAATGGCGAACAGGAACAGCATCATCGACCCGTGCACCGTGAAGACCTGGTTGTAGGTCTCGGGGTCGAGAAAGGCCGAATGCGGCGTCGCGAGCTGCACGCGGGTCAGCATGCCCAGCACGCCGGCGATGAGGAAGAAGACGAAGGACGTGATGAACATCCGCATGCCGATGACCGAATGATTGACGGCGGCCAGCCGCTGCCATCCCGGCCCGGTGGCCCAGATCTTGTTCAGCTGCCGGTGCAGCCGCAGCGCGCGGGCGCCGCCTTCCGGCTGCGGGTCGACGGATCCACTCATTTCTTCGCCTCCGGCGCTGCGAGCGCCTGCGTCAGGGCAGCGGAAAAGTCCTCCGGTCGGTGGACGATGACGACGAAGCGCATGCCCGCGTGGCCGAGGCCGCAGAATTCGTCGCAGGTGCCTTCATAGCGGCCCGGCTGATCGGCCTGGATGCGCAGCCGGTTGACCCTGCCCGGCACCGCATCGATCTTGCCCGCGAAGCGCGGCACCCAGAACGCATGGATCACGTCCTTGCTCGTCACGACCATGTCGACCGGCGCGCCCGCGGGCAGCAGCAGGACATTGCGCGTCTCGACGCCGCCATGTCCGGGGTAGCGAAACGTCCAGACCCACTGCGCCGCCACCGCCTCGATGCGCTGCGCCGGCGCGCTGCCCGGCAGCGGCAGCAGGCGCTCTCCGGTGACCAAGCCATAGGCCAGCAGCGGCAGCAGGACGATCGCCGGCAGCACCAGGCCGCCCAGCACGATCCAGCGCGTCGGCGACACGCTGGAGCCCCAGCCCGGACGCCTCATCACCTGGATGAAGATGCCGATGACGAGCAGGAAGAGCACGGCCGAGCCGATCAGCATCACCCACCACATCGTGGCGATGGAGGCCGCGGCCGGCCCCGAAGGATCGAGCGTCGACAACGGCCCGCTGCAACCGGACAACGCCGCCAACGATCCGGCTTGGAGGCCGACGCGCAAGACGCTACGATCGCCGCTCACCGGATGCGACATCCGCTGCAAAGGAGAAGAACCATGGCGGACACAGGCGACAGGTCTCAACCCCGGAGCGAAGTTCTGCTGGAACTGCAGCGGCTCGACGTCGGCTCCGCGGTCGCGCTGGTGGGCCATCCGTTGCACGTGATGCTGGTGCATTTCCCGGTCGCGTTCGTGGTCGCAACCCTCGGCGTCGACGTCTTCTACTGGTGGTCGGGCGATGTCTTCTGGCTGCGTGCAGGCCTGTGGTCGGCCGGCATGGCATTCTGGAGCGGCGTCGCCGCGAGCCTCGTCGGCACCGGCGAGCTGCTGCTGGTGCGCGGCATCCGCCTGCACGAGGCCAGTTGGTCGCACGCCATCGCGGCGATGACGCTGGTCGCGATCGCCGGGGCCAGCTGGGGCCTGCGCCTGACCGATCCGGCCTCCGTGCTGCCGCACGGCCTGGTGCTGTCGGTGCTGGCTTCGGTCATGGTCGGATTCGCCGGCTGGCACGGCGGCAAACTGGTGTTCGATCATGGGATCGGCATCCTCGTGTCGCCGAAGGACTGATGCCACAGGCGTGAGAGCCCGCCGGGCTCGAACAGGTGCGTCGCGAACTGGTTCGAGTCGATCTGGGGCTTGGCCAGCACGACCCAGACGATGGCGACGATCAACACCGCGTAGGTGCCCGACAGCGCCACGAACGAGAACCGCCCGAAGCGGCCCTGGGGCGAGAACAGCTGGTGCACCACCAGGCCGGCGACCACATGCAGCATCGCCATGATGCCCACCAGCACCATCTTGATGGAGAACCATTCCTCGAAGGTGGCCTGAAGGAAGATCAGCGCCGTTCCGCTGGCGATGGCGAAGAAGGCGGCCGGCGAGGTCAGCTCCACATACACGAGGCGGACGATCCGGTGCAGCCGGTCCAGATCCGCACCGGCCTCGAGAGCGCGGCGCTGCCAGAACAGGAAGGGCAAGGCGAGCAGGCCGCCCGACCAGATCGCAATCGCGGCCAGGTGAATGAACTTCAGGGCCGTCGTCACAAGGCGGCCTCGGTGGGCCGCAGGCTCGACCAGGCAAGCCAGAGGCCGGCGGCCAGGTAGGGCAGCATCGCCGGCACCCACATCAGGAGCCCGGCGAGCTGCTGGTCGGCCAGCGGCGTGAAGCCCCAGGCCAGGGTGCTCGCGAAATGCACCGGGTAGAGCGGCACCGAGGCGAAGACGATCAGGGCGCCGAGCAGGCCCATCTGCCCGATGGTCACCCCGAGCGCCACCAGCGCGGTGCCCGGTGGCGTGGCCGGCGACAGGATCGCCCGCCACATCAGCCAGCCGCTGCCCAGCAGCGACAGCTGCATCAGCCAATAGCCCGGCACGCTGGCGAGACCCCAGGCATAGGGCCCCGGCGCATGCCAGAGCCACAGGGTGACCGCATGGGCCGCGACCCACATGGCGAGCGGCACAGGGCCGGCGCGCCGCTGAGGAAAGGCGAGCGCCAGCAGAGGCGCCACGGCGCTCACGAGAATGACGTGATGCAGCACGCGCACCGAGAAGAGCGCCGACGACAGGGCGCACAAGGGCGAGACGAAGACCACGGCCATCAGCGCGATGGCGCCCCAGCCTGCGCGAGCATCGGACGAGCGACCGCGAACGACCACGAAGGCCAGCGCCGCAAGCGCAGCGATCAGCAGCGGATCGGCATTCCAGCGCGACCACACTTCGTCAGGGACCGCGGCGGCGCCGCAGTAGGCGATCATTGAATTCATCATGGCTCGCTTGTTCTTCCGCCGTTCCGCAACTGCGGATACGAGGCGGGCTGCCCGGCTTGAAAAAATACTAGCGCAGGCCGCGGCGCCCGTCGCAGGGTTCGACACGCATGACAAACGCCCACTTCTGTGCAATGCCTGTGGCACGGCGCCTCACGGGTCGCCACGGTTCAACGGCAGCCACCCAGGCGACGCTGCACTGTCGTCCCAAGCAGGGCAAAAATCAAGCTGCGGCATGAAAGCCGGGCACTCGCCCGCCAGGCCCGACAATGTCGGGGTGTCTCCCTCCCCCACTCCTTCCCCGCCATCGGCCTCGGCCGCTCATCCCTACGAGAGCCTCACGCCCGACGTGGTGCTCGATGCGCTCGCCACACTGGACATGCATGGAGACGGGCGGCTCACCGCCCTGAACTCCTACGAGAACCGCGTCTACCAGGTCCATCTCGAAGACCGCAGCGCGGTGGTCGTCAAGTTCTACCGGCCTGGCCGCTGGGACGATGCCGCGATCCTCGAGGAACACGGCTTCGCGCTCGAGCTCGCCGCGGCCGAGGTGCCCGCCGTGGCGCCGCTGGCGGTCGATGGCCACACCTTGCACCGGCATGGCGGCTTCGCCTTCAGCGTCAGCCCGTACCGCGGCGGACGGGCGCCGGAACTCGAGGACTTCGAGGTGCTCGAGTGGGTCGGCCGCTTTCTGGCGCGCATCCACGCCATCGGCGCGCAAAAGCCCTTCGAGGCGCGCCCGACGCTCGACCTCCAGACCTTCGGCATCGCCTCGCGCGACTGGCTGCTGGGCCACCAGATGGTGCCGCTCGATGTCCAGCGCGAATGGGAGACGGCCTGCAACGCGGCCTTCGAGATGATCGCAGCCACCGCGCTCGGCGCCCGCCACGACGGCGACAACGACTCGGCGCTGAAGAAGCTGCGGCTGCACGGCGACGTGCACCCCGGCAACATCCTCTGGACGCCCACCGACCGGCCGGACGGTGGCCCGCATTTCGTCGATCTCGACGATGCCCGCACCGGCTTCGCGGTGCAAGACCTGTGGATGCTGCTCTCCGGCGACCGCGCCCAGCGCACTGCGCAGTTGAGCGGACTGCTCGACGGCTACGAACAGTTCCGCGACTTCGACCGCCGCGAGCTGGCGCTGATCGAGCCGCTGCGCACGCTGCGCCTGATCCACTACAGCGCCTGGCTGGCGCGGCGCTGGGAAGATCCGATCTTCCCGATCAACTTCCCGTGGTTCGGCTCGAGCGACTACTGGAAGGGCCAGATCCTGATGCTGCAGGAGCAGTGCGAGCAGATGGCCGAAGAGCCGCTCTACGCATAGGCCCCCACGCTCCCTCACTGCGTGTGGTCGCTGCCCCCCGAGGGGGCCGCAGGCCGCCTTGGGGCGGCCCGGCGCCGGCCTAGTCGCCCGGCGCAGGCACGGCTGCCTGCACCGCGCGCAGGAAGCCCTGCACCACCGCGTTCTCGGGCCCCTCGCGCCAGACGCAATAGGCGTCGGAGCGCGACACCTCTTCCTCCAGCGGCCGGAACACCGCGCCGCGCAGCGCCGCGTGCCGCAAGGCGCTCGGCACCAGCGCCACGCCCATGCCCTGCGACACCAGCGACACGACCGAGAGCCAGTGGCGCACCTCGTGCCGCACCTCGGGCCGGAAGCCCGCATCGGCGCAGATCGAGAGGATGCGCTCGTGGTAGTCGGGCGAGGCATTGCGAGAAAACAGCACGAAAGGTTCGTCGCGCAGGCTCGCGGTGGCGACCTTGCGCCTCCGTGCGAGCCGGTGCCCGACCGGCAGGCAGGCCACGAAAGGCTCCGACACCAGCAGCGCATGGCGAAGCTCAGCGGGCATGCGGCTGGTGTGGACGAAGCCGACATCGAGCCGGTCGTGCAGCAACTCGGCGATCTGCTCGCCCGAGTTGAGCTCGGCCAGCGTGATGCGCACCGCCGGGTGTTTCGCCTGGAACTTGGCGAGCGCCTGCGGCAGGCCCCGGTAGAGCATGGCGCCGACGAAGCCGATGCGCAGGCGGCCCGCCGAGCCCTGCGAGACGTCGCGGGCCTCCAGCGCGGCCTCCTCCGCCTGGCGCAGCAGCAGGCGCGCCGAGTTCTGCAGCACGCCGCCGGCGGGCGTGAGCCGCACTTCCTTGCTGTTGCGCTCGAACAGCCGCGCGCCGACGGATTCTTCCAGCTGGCGGATCGCGACGCTCAGCGGCGGCTGCGAGATCGCGAGCCGCCGCGCCGCCCGGCCGAAATGCAGCTCCTCGGCCAGGACGACGAAATAACGCAGATGACGCAGTTCCATGCGGCTCAGTTTTTCACAATAGGCAAATCAAATCAATCAAGACGTATCTGATATTGGACAGGAATCGTCAACGGCGGAAAGATGCGGCCGACAAGGAGACCCGACATGTCCAGTACCGCTGCGCCCCGCGTCGATGCCGCCGCCCATCCCGTGCCCGACCGCCACGGACAGAACCTCTTCACCACCGACACCGAGCTGCACAAGCTGCTGGCGCTCTACCTGCCGCGCGAGCTGCTGCAGCACATGCGACCGCACTTCGAGCGCCTGGGCGCCCTGGCCGGCGGCCCGCTCGACGAACTCGCGCAGACCGCCGACAAGAACCCGCCGACGCTGTCGCTGCGCACCCGCACCGGCATCGACGACCAGAAGGTGATCAAGCATCCCGCCTACATCGAGATGGAGCGGCTCGCGCTGAGCGAATTCGGCCTGGCCGCGATCTCGCACCGCGACGAGACCCTGGGCTGGAAGGGCAAGATGCCGCCGCTGGTCAAGTACGTGCTGACCTACCTCTTCGTGCAGGCCGAGTTCGGCCTGTGCTGCCCGGTCTCGATGACCGACTCGCTGGCGCGCACGCTCAAGAAGTACGGCAGCCCCGAACTGGTGGCGCGCTTTCTCCCGCGCTTCCAGTCGCTCGACTTCGACACGCTGGCCCAGGGCGCGATGTTCATGACGGAGCAGGCGGCCGGCTCCGACATCGCAGCGACCGTCACGCGCGCCTGGCAGGACGAGGCCGGCCAATGGCGCCTCGGCGGCGACAAGTGGTTCTGCTCCAACCCCGACGCCGACTTCGCGATGGTGCTGGCGCGCGCCGACGACGCCCCGGCCGGCATGAAGGGCGTGTCGCTGTTCCTGCTGCCGAAGCGGCTCGACGACGGCAGCGCCAACCACTACCGGATCCTGCGCCTCAAGGACAAGCTGGGCACGCGCTCGATGGCCAGCGGCGAGATCCGGCTCGAAGGCGCGGTGGCGTACCTGGTGGGCGAGGCCGGCCGCGGCTTCCAGCAGATGGCCGACATGGTCAACAACTCCCGCCTGTCGAACGGCGTGCGCGCTGCCGGCCTGATGCGTCGCGCGGTGGCCGAGGCCGAATACGTGGCCGGCGAGCGCCGCGCCTTCGGCCGCCGGCTGGCCGACATGCCGCTGATGCAGCGCCAGCTGCAGAAGCTCAGGCTGCCGGCCGAGCAGTCGCGCACCATGGTGTTCCAGACCGCGCTGGCGCTGGCGCGCTCGGACGGCGGCGACAAGGCGGCCTACCCGCTGCTGCGCATCCTGACGCCGCTCATCAAGTTCCGCGCCTGCCGCGACGCCCGCAAGGTCACCGGCGACGCGATGGAAGTGCGCGGCGGCTGCGGCTACATCGAGGAATGGAGCGACCCGCGCCTGGTGCGCGACGCCCATCTCGGTTCGATCTGGGAGGGCACCAGCAACATCGTCGCGCTCGACGTGATCCGCGCGGTCAAGCGCGAGGAATCGCTGCCGGCGCTGCAGGCGCACTTCGGTGCGCTGCTGGACGACATGGCCGTGCCGCCGGCCTTCGCCCAGGCCCTGCGCGAAGCACTGGTGCGGGCGTCGGCATTGACCGCCACCGCGGCGCACGAGGGTGGCGACGTGCTCGCACGCCAGGCGGCCTCGGCGCTCTATCACACCTGCAGCGCGATCGCGATGGCCTGGGAGGGCGTGCGCGGCGGCTCGGCGCAGCGAGTCGAGTGGGCGCAGCTGGTGCTGTTGCACCGCGTGCTGCCGCGCGACCCTCTGGCGCCGGATGGCGTGCCGGCGTCCTGGAGCGCCGCAGCACCGGAGAAGCACGCGGCCACCGCCTGACGCGCGGCGAAGACAAGAAATCAAGGAGACCACATGAAACTGCTCAAGACCCTCATCCTCGCCGCCGGCGTCGCCGTGCTGCCGGTGCTGCCCGTACTGTCGACGGCACACGCGCAGGGCTTCCCGACCAAGCCCATCTCGCTGATCATCCCGTTCCCGCCGGGCGGACCGACCGACGCGATGGCGCGCACGCTGGCGGCCGAGATCCGGGACCAGCTCGGGCAGCCCGTGATCGTCGAGAACCGCGCCGGCGCCGGCGGCAACATCGGCGCCGACTTCGTGGCGCGCGCCGAACCCGACGGCCACACGCTGATGTTCGGCACCTCGGGTCCGCTGGCGATCAATTCGAGCCTCTACCGCAAGATCAGCTACGACCCGGTCAAGAGCTTCACGCCGGTGATCCAGGTCGGCCATCTGCCCAACATCCTGGTCGTGAACCCGGCGGTGCCCGCGAAGGACGTGCGCGAGCTCATCGCCTACGCCAAGGCCAACCCGGGCAAGCTCAGCTATGCATCGTCGGGCAACGGCGCCTCCTCGCACCTGGCGGGCGTGCTGTTCAACGGCATCGCCGGCACCGACCTGCAGCACATCCCCTACAAAGGCACCG
This sequence comes from Variovorax sp. P1_G12, assembly GCF_056405555.1. Classification (NCBI taxonomy): domain Bacteria; kingdom Pseudomonadati; phylum Pseudomonadota; class Betaproteobacteria; order Burkholderiales; family Comamonadaceae; genus Variovorax; species Variovorax sp. P1_G12. The sequence goes on from NZ_JBFUBW010000009.1 coordinate 46,608, forward strand.
GCCCCGCGCTCAACGACCTGCTGGGCGGCCAGGTGTCGATGAGCTTCACCGACGTCCTGACCGCACTGCCGTACGTCAAGGCCGGCAAGCTGCGCGCGCTCGGCATCGCCACCGCGCAGCGCTCGCGGGCGCTCCCCGACCTGCCGACATTGGCCGAACAGGGTGTCACGGGCTACGACGTCAGCGTGTTCTTCGGCATCGTGGCGCCGGCCGGCACGCCGCCGGCCACGGTCGCAAAACTCAACAAGGCCTTCGCCGACGCGCTCGCCACACCCAAGGTGAAGCAACTGTTCGCCTCCCAAGGCCTGGAGCCGGCAGCGGACGGTTCGCCGGAGCAGCTCGGCCGCTTCATCGTGTCCGAGACCGCGAAGTGGAAGGACGTGGTGAAGAAGTCCGGCGCCCAGCTGGACTGATGTCGCCGGCCCCCGAGGAGACAAGAAAGTGAAATGGCTGTCACGCATGCGCCTTCACGGGCGCTACCCTCTCGCTGCCGCGGCACTGTGCTTCGCTGCGGCGGCGACCGGGCAGACCTATCCGCAGCGACCGATCACGCTGGTCGTTCCCTACGCGCCGGGCGGCCCCACGGACCAGCATGTGCGTGCGCTGGCCGACGAGGCAGGCAAGATCCTGGGGCAACCCATCGTGATGGACAACCGGCCCGGCGCCAGCGGAACCAATGGCGCCGCGGCATTGACCCGCGCCGCGCCCGACGGCTACACGCTGGCGGTGCTGCCGGCGTCGGTCTATCGCGAGCCCTACATCAACAAGGTCCCGTTCGACCCGAGGACCAGCTTCTCCTACGTGGCCCTGCTGTCCGACTACGCCTTCGGACTGGCGGTGAAGGCCGATGCGCCCTGGAAGTCCTGGAAGGACTTCGCCGCCGACGCGGCCAAGCGACCCGGCAAGCTGAACGTCGGCGCCACCGGCGCGGTGGGAACGCCGCGCATCGTCATGGACGAGATCGGCGAGGCCGCCAAGCTGCAGTTCAACATGGTGCCGTTCAAGGGCGATGCCGATGTGACGAACGCCATCCTCGGCGGCCACATCGATGCGGCGCCCTTGTCGGGCGTGGCCGTGCCGCACATCGAGGCCGGCAAGATGCGCTACCTGGCGATGCTCACGCCGCAGCGCGTCAAGCGCTACCCGACCCTGCCGACCATGAAGGACGAGGGCATCGACGCCTTCATCGATTCGCCCTATGGCATCGCCGGACCCGCCGGCATGGATCCGGCCCAGGTCAAGCGGGTGCAGGACGCGTTCAGGAAGGCACTGGAATCCCCGGCCAGCCAGCGCGTCCTCGACCAATTGAACCAGCCGGTCAACTACCTGGGCTCCGAGGACTACCGCGCGTACGCGCTCGCCAGCCATGCGCGCGAGAAGGGCCGCGTCGAGCGTCTGCGCCAGAAGGGGTTGCTCGATTGAACGCCGGTCGGTCACCTGCGAACACTTTCACGGAAGAAGGGCCCGGCCTGCTGTTCGGGCTGCCGATGCCGATGGTCCAGGCCTTCGGCCTGCGCGGCGAACAGATCGGACACGACAGCGCGCGCGTGCGCATGCCCTTCGACCCGATGCACACCAACAGCCGCGGCGATGTGCATGGCGGCGCCCTGGCCGTGCTGCTCGACTGCGCGCTGTCCAGCGCAGTACGCGCGCACGCGCCGACGCAGTTCGGCGTGGTGACGATCGACATCACGGTCCATTTCATCGCGCCGTCGAGCGGCGACGTGATCGCCTCCGCCTCCTGCCAGCGACGCGGCCGCTCGCTGTGCTTCGCGAGCGGCGAAGTGCGCGATACCCAGGGCGAACTGCTGGCGCTGGCCACAGGCACCTTCAAGCTGGTCGAACGCACCGCGGTGGCCTGAACCCAACGGCCTGCATCTTTTCTCTCATCCAAGGAAAACCCCATGACCGCGACTGCCAACACCGGCGCACTGGCCGGCATCCGCGTGCTCGACATCTCGCGCATCCTCGGCGGCCCGTACTGCGGCCAGATCCTCGGCGACCATGGCGCCGACGTGCTCAAGGTCGAGCCGCCGCAGGGCGACGACACGCGCACCTGGGGCCCGCCCTTCAAGGACGGCGTGGCTTCCTACTACCACGGGCTCAACCGCAACAAGCGCACGATGACGCTCGACCTGGGCAGCGAGGCCGGGCGCGAGGCGCTGCTGGCGCTGGTGGCCGAGGCCGACGTGCTGGTCGAGAACTTCAAGACCGGCACCATGGAACGCTGGGGCATCGGCTACGACGCGCTGTCGAAGCGCTTTCCGCGGCTGGTCTGGTGCCGCGTGTCGGGCTTCGGCGCCGACGGGCCGCTCGGCGCCCTGCCGGGCTACGACGCCGCGGTGCAGGCGCTGACCGGCATCATGAGCATCAACGGCGAGGCCGATGGCGGGCCGCTGCGCGTCGGGCTGCCGGTGGTCGACATGGTGACCGGGCTCAACGCGGTGATCGGCGTGCTGCTCGCGCTGCAGGAGCGCCAGCGCAGCGGACGCGGCCAGTTCGTCGAGGCGGCGCTGTACGACAGCGGCCTGTCGCTGCTGCATCCGCACGCAGCCAACTGGTTCCTCGACGGCCAGCCGCCGCGCCGCACCGGCAACGCGCATCCGAACATCTATCCCTACGACGCGCTCAAGACCGGCACCGATCCGATCTTCCTGGCGGTCGGCAACGACCGACAGTTCGCGAGCTTCTGCAACTGCATCGGCCTGCCCGAGCTCAGCGACGATCCGCTCTACCGCGACGCTGGTCTGCGCTCAGTCCATCGCGAAAGCCTGAAACAGCGTCTCGAGGCGCAGCTGGCGACCTTCGACGGCCGCCAGCTGGTCGACCAGCTCATGGCTGCGGGCGTGCCGGCGGCACCCGTGCTGTCGGTCGACGCGGCGCTCGAACACCCGCACACCGCGCACCGCGGCATGGTGGTCGAGATGGCAGGCGGCTACCGCGGCATCGGTGCGCCCGTGAAACTGAGCCGTACGCCGGCCAGCTACCGGCATGCGCCGCTGACGCCGGGAGAGAAGTTCGTCTAGCGTGCAGCCGCTACCGGCCGAGGCTCCGGAAAGGTCCAGGCGCCGCTGAGGATCTCGGCGCGCGGACGGTACAGGCGCACCGTGTAGTTCCAGCCGTTGGTGATGGGCAGGCAGTTGGGGGTCGACGCGTCGCAACCACCGAACTGGATGGCGATCGAGCCGTCGTCGCCCTTCTTCGCCGTGAGGTTGTTGAGCGCGTACGCGTTGGCCGGATTCTTCTGGAAGTAGCCCTCGGCGTTGTAGACGCTCACCGACCAGAAGGCGTCCACGGGCACCTCCTTGACGTCGAGGCGATAGACCGTGCTGCCGTCGTTCTTCGCCGGCGTGACGTTGAGATAGGTGGCATCCTTGTCGGGATTGCCGCCCCAGGCCGCCGCCGTTGCAATCAGGCGCCGCACCGGATCGACTTCTGCCTTGGTGCCGAACGCCTTCTTGAAATCCGGCAGGGTCGAGGACAGCACCAGCAGTGCCTCGCGGACCTTCTTCTGACTCGCGGCATCCCAGTTGGGCAGCTCGAGCTTGCCCGGCGCCTTCTGACTGACCTGGATGGCGTCCTGCAGCGCGTGCACCTGCTTGATGTCGTCCGGGCTGCTCGGGTCGACCAGCGTGCGGATCGCGGTGACCACATAGCGCGATCCGACGTTCTCGCGCGTCAGGGTGTGCGTGCCCGCGCCGTAGAACACGTTCGGCACGTAGTGGTCCTCGTTGATGACCTGCAGCGCCATGAAGCGCGGGCCGGAATCGGGCATCGTGATCGTCACCGGTCCGGCGTCGAGATCGAAGACGCCGGACGAATACAGCGTGTCGCGGTTGAGGCGGATCACGGTCTGGTGATCGATCGACGCCGGCTCGCGGCGATGCAGGAGCTTGCCCAGGCCGCCCTGCTTGGCGAGGGCGCCGACATACAGGTCGGTTTCCGCGCGCACGAAGTTGTCGGCCGTGACTGCGACCGCCTGGCCGGCGGACGGGGATTGCGATTGGGCGGGTTGGGTCATGGCGAGCGCTGCGGCGGCGATGCAGAGAGTTGCGAAGGGGCGGTCGAGAAGGTGGGGCATCACCCCAGCATAGATGAAGCCGGGTGCAAATTCACTTGCACCAAGGTGCAGGCCGGATGGCATGCCTGTGCAATTGCGCGCCCCCCTGTGCGGCTTCCCGAGCCAGGTCGCCAAGCGTGGCGCCGGGCGCGGGCAGGCGTCCCGCGGCGGGGCCTACTTCAGATAGGACCGCAGCGCCGCCACCACCGCCTCCGTGTCCTCGGCGCGCTGCGCCTCGTCGCTCGCGTTCGCGCCCAGATGCTCCCGGATGTGGCCTTCGAGCACCTCCAGCATCAGCCCGTTGACGGCGCCGCGTATTGCCGCGATCTGCTGCAGGATCGCCATGCATTCGGTTCCCTCGCCCAGCGAACTCTCCAACGCGGCTGTCTGGCCCCTGATGCGGCGCACCCGCGCGAGCAGCTTCGCGCTTCCTGTGATGGTGTGGGTCATGCGCGAATTCTAGGGCGTGCGAATATACTGGGGTACAGTATATGACCATGCAGACCTCTCATGCCGCCCGGGGCTGGCAGCACCGCCACGTCTTCGACGAAAGCAATCCATTGGCCGAACGGGCCACGCTGTGGGCCGCGGCATTGACGGCGCTCATGATGGTGGTGGAGATCGCCGGCGGATGGGTCTTCAACTCGATGGCGCTGCTGGCCGATGGCTGGCACATGAGTTCGCATACCGTGGCCCTGGGCCTGTCGGTCGTCGCCTATGCGGCGGCCAGGCGATTCGCCGACGACCACCGCTTTGCCTTCGGCACCTGGAAGATCGAGGTCCTGGGCGGCTACACCAGCGCGATCCTGCTGGCCGGCGTGGCCGTGTCGATGCTCTACCAGTCGGTCGAGCGGCTGTTGGCCCCGAGCGCCATCCACTATGACCAGGCGATCGCGATCGCGATCCTGGGCCTGCTGGTGAACCTGGCGTGCGCCTGGCTGCTGCGCGGCGGCCACCATCACGACCATCACGACCATCACGACCATCATCACCACGATCACGTCGCGCACGGGCACCATGACCTGAACCTGCGCTCGGCCTACGTGCACGTGGTGGCGGACGCCGCCACCTCGGTGCTCGCGATCGTCGCCCTGTTCGGCGGCAAGCTGTGGGGCGCGAGCTGGCTGGACCCGGTGATGGGGATCGTCGGCGCCGTGCTGGTCGCCCTGTGGTCCTGGCGGCTGCTGCGCGATTCAGGCCGCGTGCTGCTCGACGCCGAGATGAACGCACCGGTGGTGGCCGAGATCCGCGAGGTCATCGAGGCCAGCCCGGTGCCGGCGACCCTCTGCGACCTCCACGTCTGGCGCGTGGGCAAGGGCAAGTACGCCTGCATCGTCTCGCTCGCCACCCACGGCGACGTGGGGCCCGACTACTTCAAGCAGCAATTGCGCATCCACGAAGAACTGGTCCACATCTCGGTCGAGGTGAACGATCCGGACGCGGCGGTGGACGTCAAGCCAGCATCCGCTCGGCAATCAGCTGCCAGTGGGCCGCATCGACCGGCGTGATCGACAGCCGGTTGCCCCTGCGCAGCACGAGCATGTCGGCCAGCGCGGGCGTCGCGCGCAACTCCGGCAACGAGAGCAGCCGGGTCTTGCGCAAGGCCTGCACGTCCAGCAGCAGCCAGCGCGGTTGTTCGGGCTTGGACGCCGCATCGAAGTAAGGCGAGGTCGGATCGAACTGCGTCGGGTCCGGCCGCGTGCCCGATGCCACGCGCGCGATGCCCACGATGCCGGGCTCGGGGCAACTGGAGTGATAGAACAGCACGCCGTCGCCGACCTGCATCGCATCGCGCATGAAGTTGCGCGCCTGGTAGCTGCGCACGCCGGTCCAGGGCACGGTCGCGCCGGGCGCTGCGAGCGCGTCGTCGATCGAGCACTCCTCAGGCTCGGACTTCATCAACCAGTATCCGGACATGGCGGCGTGGCGCGGCGCGCGTGTCAGACCAGCAAGGCGTTGACCCGGCGCACGTAGGCGGCGGGATCGGCCGGCAGGCCCCCTTCTGCCAGCAGCGCCTGGTCGAACAGGATGTGGGCCAGGTCGTCGAAATGCGCCGAGCCCTCCAGCTTCCTGACCAGCGGATGCTCGGCGTTGACTTCGAGCACCGGCTTGAGATCGGGCGCGGGCTGTCCGGCCTGCTTGAGCATGCGCGCGAGCTGGGTGCTCATGCCGCCGTCCTGCACCACCAGGCAGGCCGGCGAGTCGACCAGGCGGGTGGTGACGCGCACGTCCTCGGCCTTGTCCCTGAGCGCCTCCTTGAGCCGCTCCAGCAGCGGCTTGAAGGACTCGGCCGCTTCCTCGGCCGCCTTCTTCTCGGCCTCGTCCTGCAGCTTGCCCAGGTCGACCGCGCCCTTGGCCACGCTCTGCAGCGCGGTGCCGTCGAACTCGGTCAGGTAGTTGAGCGCCCACTCGTCGACGCGATCGGTCATCAGCAGCACCTCGATGCCCTTCTTCTTGAAGATCTCGAGCTGCGGGCTGTTCCTGGCGGCGGCCAGCGTGTCGGCCGTGATGTAGTAGATCGCGTCCTGGCCTTCCTTCATGCGCGACTTGTAGTCGGCGAAGCTCACGCTCGGGGTGTCGGTGGTGCTCGAGGCGAAGCGCAGCAGTTTCGCGATCCGGTCGCGGTTGCCGAAGTCTTCGCCCAGGCCTTCCTTGAGCACCGAGCCGAATTCGGCATAGAACCTGGCGTACTTGCCCGACTCGTCGGCGTACTCGGCCGCAGCCTCGGCCGCCGGCATGCTCTCGGTGGCCTTCTTGTCGACCACGTCGGTGACCCCTTCGGTCGGCTCGGGCGCGGGCACGGATTCGCCGGAGCCGACGTCGATCTTGCCTTCGCTGCTCTCGGACGCCGTCTTCTGCTTCTTGGCCAGGTCTTCGAGCATGCCGAGCACGCGCTTGGTGCTGCCCTCGCGGATCGCCTTGACGTCGCGGCTCTCCTGCAGCAGCTCGCGGCTGACGTTGAGCGGCAGGTCAGCCGAGTCGATCACGCCCTTGACGAAGCGCAGGTAGCTCGGCAGCAGCGCCTCGGCGTCGTCCATGATGAAGACGCGCTTGACGTAGAGCTTGACGCCCGCGCCCTTGTCGCGGTTCCACAGGTCCATCGGCGCCTTGGCCGGGATGTAGAGCAGCTGCGTGTATTCGGTGTTGCCTTCGACCCGGTTATGGCTCCAGGCCAGCGGGGCCTCGAAGTCGTGGCTGACGTTCTTGTAGAACTCGACGTACTGCTCTTCGCTGATGTCCTTCTTCGGCCGGCTCCAGAGCGCGTTGGCCTGGTTGACCGGCTCCCACTCGCCGGTCTTGACCATGGCGCCGCCCTTGTTCTCCTCGCCTTCCTTCCACTCTTCCTTCTCCATCAGGATCGGGAGCGAGATGTGGTCGGAGTACTTGCCGATGATCGACTTGAGCTTCCATGCGTTGAGGTAATCCCCGGCATCGTCGCGCAGGTGCAGGGTGACGCTGGTGCCGCGCTCGGGGCGGGTGATGGTGTCGACCTCGAAGTCGCCGGCGCCGCTGCTGACCCAGCGCACCCCCTCTTCGGCGGCCAGGCCGGCGCGGCGCGACTCGACCGTGATCCTGTCGGCCACGATGAAGCCCGAGTAGAAGCCGACGCCGAACTGGCCGATCAGCTGGGCGTCGGCCTTCTGGTCGCCCGACAACCTGCTCATGAATTCCTTCGTGCCGCTCTTGGCGATGGTGCCGAGGTGGTCGATGGCTTCCTGCTGGCTCATGCCGATGCCGCTGTCGGTGATGGTCAGGGTCTTGGCCTCGGCATCGAAGGCGACGCGCACTTCGAGCTTGGGCTGGTCCTCGAACAGCGCGGGCTGGTCGATGGCTTCGAAGCGCAGCTTGTCGCAGGCATCCGAGGCATTCGAGATCAGCTCGCGCAGGAAGATTTCCTTGTTCGAGTAGAGCGAATGCGTGACCAGGTGCAGCAACTGGGCGACTTCGGCCTGGAACGGGAGTTTGGTCTTGGAGATGGTCATGGCGCGAGAACAATCAAAGGGGGACAAACGGTTCGCCAGCGGCGAACGTTCAACTTTACAAGACCTGGGGTTGCCCAGCCCGTTCGCAAGGGCCGGCCGGTTTCAAAGGCTTACGAGTCTCAGCGCGGCTGCGACTCCACCTCGCGCGTCCAGCGGTCGATCAGCCGCTTGCGCTCGGCCGCCTGGCCGTACTTCTCGAAGTCGTACTTGATGAGCTTGACCCCGTCCATCGACGGGATTCGCGGATCCGGCTTGAAGGTCCTGTTGGCCGGCGACTGCAGGCTGCCGGCCCTGGCGCCGATCGACTGCCCGGCCGGGCTCATGAGCCAGTCGTAGTAGCGCAGCGCGTTGGCACGGTTGCGCGCGCCCTTCACCAGCGCGATGCCGCCGACCTCGTAGCCCGTGCCCTCGCACGGCGCCGCGGTCTTGACCGGGTACTTGTCGTGGCGCCACTTGTCGAAGCCGAAGATGAAACTGATGCCGACCGCGACCTCGCCCTTGGCCACATTGGGCGCCTGGGCCTGGCCGCTGCGGGTGTAGGCGGTGGTGTTGCGGTGCAGCTTCTTCAGGTAGTCGAAGGCGGCGTCCTCGCCCATCAGCTGCACCAGCCCGGCGATGATGGTGTAGCCGGTGCCGCTGGTGGCGGGATGCGACATCTCGATCTCGCCCTTGTACTCGGGCTTGATCAGGTCGGCCCAGCAGCGCGGCTCGGGCAGCTGCTTCTTCCTGAGCACCTCGGTGTTGAAGCCGAAGCCCATCGCGCTGGTGTAGAAGCCGCCGACCCGGTTGCCCGACATCGCGTACTGCCGCACCGACCAGTCGTACAGGTCGTTGACGTAGGCCGGGCGGTAGGGTTCGAGCAGGCCTTCCTCGGCCGCCTGCAGGAAGGGGTCTCCGGTGCCGCCCCACCAGATGTCGGTCTTGGGGTTGGCCGCCTCGGCCCGCAGCTGGGCGCCGATCTCGCCGGTGCCCTTGTGCGCCTGCAGCACCCGGATGCCGGTGGCGCGCGTGAACTCCGCGGCCGCCGCCTCGCACCAGCCGGAGTCGGTGCTGCAGAGCGCATTGACCGTGCCCTGCGCGCCGGCGTTCGTCGCCGCCAGGAGTCCCAGCAGGGCGCCGACGACGGCAAGAGGTCTGGAAACGAAGCGGCGCATGGCGTATCCCGGGTTTCACGAAGGAAACCGCAGGATAGCGCCTGGCGGCTCCCACTCAGCGAGGCGTGCCCGAGGTGATGCCGGCCGTCCCGGTCGACTCGCCGATCGACTCGGTGTTCATCGGGTGCGACGCCTCGACCGCGCCCTTGTAGACCTCTGCGCGCGTGAGCTGCGACCTGACCGGCGCCGCCACGGTGGACTCGCCGACGGACTCCGTGGCAGCCGGGCGTGCCGCCGCCCTGGCGCCCGCGCTCACCTGGGGATCGGGCGCCGAGTTGTTGGTCTGCATCGGACGATAGTCCGAGCCGTCCGACTGCGCGCTCGCGGTCATCGAAGCAACGGCAGCGAGGGTTGCGAAAGCGCCAAGAGCGATGACTTTGACGGATGCATGCATGAGGATCTCCTGGAGTTGCACAGGCCCCACGCCCTGCGCCGTGCCATGGGCGGCGCGTGGGGCCTGTTGCCACTCTAGGCCGCCAGTCTGAGACGGGAATGAGCGAAGAATGAGTTCAGGATGAGCCCGGCAGATACACCCGCGCCCGCAGGCCCGCGCCATCGGACCGGTTCGCGAGCACGATGCGCAGGCCATTTCGCAGCGCGGCCGCCTGCGCGATGGCCAGGCCCAGTCCGCTGCCGCCGGCCGGCGCGCCCGCCACGCGGAAGAAGCGGTTGAAGACACGCTCGAGCTGGTCGGCCGGAATGCCCGGCCCGTCGTCGAGCACGTCGACCACCGGATGTCCATCGACCAGGTGCAGCCGGACGTCGACCACGCCGCCTTCCGGCGCATAGCGCACCGCGTTGTCAATGAGGTTGTCGAACACGCTGCGCAGTTCGGCCGGGGGCGCCAAGACGAGCGGTGCGATACCGCCTTCGAAGCCCACGTCGATGCGCCGCTGGTCGGCCAGGACCATCAGCTGGCCCATGCTGTCGCGCAGCAGCGTCGCCACGTCGACCGGTCCACGCGCGCTCGCCGCGGGCGCGTCCTGGCGCGACAGCCGCAGCAATTGCTCGATGAGATGCTGGGCGCGCTTGACGCCGCTTTCGAGCTGGGCGAAGCGCTCGACAGCGGCGCCGGCCGGCACGTGGGCGCGCAGATTCTCGATCTGCAGGCCGATCGCGGCCATCGGCGTGCGCAGCTCGTGCGCCGCATCCTGCATGAAGCGACGCTGCGTCGACAGCGCATTGCGCAGCCGGCCGAGAAGGCTGTTGAAGGCGATGACCAGCGGCGCGATCTCCTCCGGCACGCTGGCGATGGGGACCTCGGCCGGATCGCCCTCGTTCTGCGCCGCCACATCGCGCGCGACGGCGCGCAGCGAGCGCGAGGCGGCCGACACGATGAACAGCAGGATCAGCAGCGTGACGGGCAGCATCAGCAGGATCGGCAGGCTCTCCAGCAGCGCGCGGCGCACGATGCGGTTGCGGCGGAAGCTGTCGTTCTGCACCACCTGCACGCGCGGCATGGCCGCGAGCGTTCCGGCCTCGGCGGTGAAGACGCGCCAGGCGTCCTCCCTCCGGGTGCCGGTGCGCACGTCGCTGAAACCCGGCTCCGGCTGCAGCGCCAGGTCGAGCCCGGGCCACGAGGAGGCGAGCAGCGTGCGGCCGTCCGCGCTCCAGATCTGGACGACGAAGCTGCCGCGGCGGATGGCGTCATCGCCGGAGGCAGGCTGCAAGGCCGGAGGCCGGCGGTGGCTCGCGTGCGAATCGGCCACCAGGCGCATCTGGTCGTCCATGAAGTTGTTGACCAGCCGGCCGTAGGCCCCGTACGAGAGCCAGACCGTGGCCGCGATCGCCACCAGGTGCAGCGCAACGAGCCACAGCAGCAGCCGTCCGCGCAGCGACTGGAGCCGAAAGGGCGCCCTCACGCCGGAACGACCCGCCAACCGAGCCCGCGCACGTTGCGTATCGCCTCGGCGCCGAGCTTGCGCCGCATGCCGTGGATCACGACGTCGATCGCATTGCTGGTGACCTCCTCGCCCCAGCCGTAGATGCGGTCCTCGAGTTGCTCGCGCGACAGGATCGCGCCGGGGCGCTCCAGCAGGGCGTGCAGCAGCGCGAACTCGCGCGCGGTCAGGACCTCGCGCACGCCGTTGACGATCACGTCGCGCGTGGTCAGGTCGAGCTGGAGCGCCGCGGTGCCGATCACCGAGTGCGCCGCGCCGTCGCGGCGCCGCACCACGGCGCGCATGCGCGCCAGCAACTCGCGCAGCTCGAACGGCTTGAGCAGGTAGTCGTCGGCGCCGAGGTCGAGGGTCTGGATGCGGTCGTCGAGCCCGTCGCGCGCGGTGAGCACCAGCACCGGCGTGGCGTCGCCGCGCTTGCGCGCGCGGCGCAGGACTTCGGTGCCGTCTTCCTGGGGCAGACCGAGGTCGAGCAGCACGCAGGTGTAGCCGCCGTCGGCCAGGGCGCTGTGCGCCAGCACGCCGTCGCGCACCCAGTCGACCGACCATCCGGCGTTGTCGAGCGCATGCACGAGGCTGCGGCCGATCATTTCGTCGTCTTCCACGAGCAAGGCGCGCACAGGATCTCTCCTTGAGTCCGACACACAATCGCGGGTGAGGCTACGCCTGATTTCTTAGTCCCGCATGAGCGCGTCTTGCTGCACCGCAACAGAATTGGTCAGGTGGTCTTCAGTGAGCGCGCGCAGGATGACCGCTCCGTCACACATCGTTTCAGGAGCACCCCGAATGAATTCTGCCCTCAAGACATGGCTGGTCGCGGCCGGCCTTCTGGGCGCGCTCGGCGCCCAGGCCCAGCAGCTTCCGGCAAGCGCGCCGGCAGGAAGCACCGTCCAGTGCAAGGATGGGAGCTTTGCCTCGCCCGACACCAAGTCGGGCGCCTGCCGTGGTCACAAGGGCATCGAGACCTGGTACGGAAAGGCCGACGCCAAGGCGGCCGCAGCGCCCGCTGCGGCTGCGGCGCCGGCGGCCCAGACCCAGTCGGCGGCCGTCAACAAGACCGGCGTCGCCCCCAGCACCAGCGCAGCCACCAAGGCGCCCGCCAAGGCCGATCCTTCGACGATGGCCGCAGCGCCCGGTGGCGGCGCCGGCAAGGTCTGGGCCAACAGCGAGACCAAGGTCTACCACTGCATGGGCGACCGCTACTATGGCAAGACCAAGAAGGGCGAGTACCTGAGCGAAGCGGACGCCAAGGCCAAGGGGATGCACGCGTCGCACAACAAGGCATGTGGTTGAGCTCACCCCAAGTTGGCTCACTTCGTGTAGCCGCCCACCCCCTCGCCGGGGGCGATACCAGCGGCCCGGCAAAGCCGGTTCCGCGGTATTCCTGGTATTCCTGGAACTGGACGACGCGGCGGCCTAGAAGCGCTCGTTGAGCCCGAGGTAGCGCCACTGCCCGACCGGCAGGTTGCCCAGCACCACGTGGCCGATGCGGATGCGCTTCAGGCCCACGACCTTGAGCCCGACCTGCTCGCACATGCGGCGGATCTGGCGCTTCTTGCCTTCGGTCAGCACGAAGCGCAGCTGCTCGGGGTTCTGCCAGTCGACCTTGGCCGGCTTCAGTGGCTGGCCGTCCAGGCTCAGGCCGTGGCGCAGCCGGGCCAGTTCCTCGCGCGGAAAAGCGGCTTGCGAGTTCTGCGCCACCGGGCCGTAGGAGACCCGCACCAGGTATTCCTTCTCGATGCCCGAGTCCTCGCCGATCAGCTGACGCGCCACGCGGCCATCCTGCGTCAGCACCAGCAGGCCGACCGAGTCGATGTCGAGCCGGCCGGCGGGCGCCAGGCCGCGAAGCTGCGGCGGCGAGAAGCGGTTGCGGCTCGGGTCCTCGCGCCAGTGGGTGCGCGGGTTGATCAGCACGATCGCCGGCTCGTGGCCGTCCTCGGCCTGGCCGCTGACGTAGCCCATCGGCTTGTGCAGCAGGATCGTGACCTGCTGCTGTTGCTGGTTCTGCGCCTTCTTGTCGACTTCGATGCGGTCGGCGGGCAGCACCTTGACACCCATTTCGGCCACCTGGCCATTGACCTTGACCCAGCCCTGGGCGATCCAGTCGTCGGCCTCGCGGCGCGAACACAGGCCCAGCTCGGCCATGCGCTTGTTGAGACGGGAGGGTGCGGGGATATCGGGCATGGGGACGTCTGGCTGGGGTTCGGATCGCGCTTCCCGCGGAAACGGCAGGCTCGGCGGAGCATTCTCCGCCATTCGCGCGCTCCGGGCGGACCGGCGACAGCGCCCTCGGCGCCGTGCGTTTTTCACGCAAGCCGCGGCTGTTGCAATCGGGCGCGCCGCGGCGTGATTTCCTTGCTGTGCGGGCGCGCATCGGGTGCGTACAACCGGTCCCATGAACTGAGCAAGGGGCACGCCATGGACACCGATGCCATCGCACTGATCGTCGACGAACCGATCGCCGGCCATTTTTACTGGGTGCTGCAGAAGCAGGACGGCGGCGACTGCCGGCCGATCGACGCCGCCGAGGGCCCGATGCCCACCTACGGCGCGGCCATGATGGCCGGGATCGCGGCGCTGCAGCGGCGCGCCGATGCGCGCGGGCCCGACGCGCGCGACATCCCGATCGTCACCGCCTACGTGGACCCGCGAGAGGATTTCGGGCCGCCCGCGATCCACTGACGCGGCTCGAACTCTCGGTTCGAGACGGCGGGCATCTCCAATCGCGAGCCCTGGGCACCTCTCGTTGGGGCACACTCCCGGCGCATGTGCGCCGCACCGCGGTGCCCGAACGACGAGACTCCCCGATGATCCGAAAGCTGCTCACCATCGCCGCCCTGGCGCTGGCATTCACCGCCGCGCAGGCCCAGCCCTACCCCGCCAAGCCGATCCGCCTGATCGTGCCCTTCCCGCCCGGAGGCGGCACCGACATCCTGTCGCGGCTGGTCGCCAACAAGCTCACGGAGACCAGCAAGTGGACCGTGGTGCCCGACAACCGCGCCGGTGCCGGCGGCACCATCGGCATTGCCGAGGCGGTGCGTGCGGCGCCCACCGGCTACGACATGGTGATGGGCCAGAAGGACAACATGGTGGTCGCGCCCTGGCTCTACAAGAACCTCAGCTACGACCCGACCAAGGACCTGACGGCCGTGGCGCACGTGGCCTACACGCCGGTGGTGATCGTCACCCGCAGCGAGTCGAAGTTCAAGACGCTGGCCGACGTCGTCGCCGCCGCGCGCGCGGCACCCGACTCGATCACCTACGGCTCGCCCGGCAACGGCACCACCATCCACCTGGCCGGCGAGATCTTCAAGACCGCCGCCGGCATCAAGATGCGCCACGTGCCCTACAAGGGCTCCAACGCCGCGATGATGGACGTGCTGGCCGGCAACGTCGACCTGATGGTGTCGTCGCTGCCTTCGGCCATGGGGCAGATCAAGTCGGGCAAGCTGCGGCCGCTGGCCGTGACCTCGGCGCGCCGCAGCAGCTCGCTGCCCGAGGTGCCCACGGTGGCCGAGCTGGGCTACAAGGACTTCGACGTCAGCACCTGGTATGGCCTCTTCATGCCCGCGGGCACGCCGAAGGACATCGTCGCCACCGTCAACGCCGAGGTCAACAAGCTGCTCGCGACCCCCGAAATGAAGGCCGCGATCGTGGCCCAGGGCGCCGAGCCGCAGGCGATGACACCGGAACAGCTCGAAGCCCTGCTCAAGAACGACTACCAGAAGTGGCGCGGCATCGTGCAGGCCTCTGGAGCAGTGATCGAGTAAACCCCCAGGTTGGCTCACTGCGTGTAGCCGCCCACCCCCTTGCAGGGGGCAACACCAGCGGCCCGGCGAAGCCGGTTCCGCGGTGGCACTCTTGCTCGCCCCCAGGTTGGGCTCACTGCGTGTAGCCCGCCCACCCCCTGCCGGGGGCAACACCAGCGGCCCGGCGAAGCCGGTTCCGCGGTGTTTCACCAACAGGCCTGGCTGCGCCGGCCGGGTGCGGTCAGTCTCGGATATCGGCCACTGGATTGCTGCCGAAATCGGGGCGCTCCAGGTACTTGAGGATCTTGGCGGCGGCTGATGCGGGCGTGTCCAGCAGGCCATCGGCCTTGAGCTTCTCGAAGCGCACGCGGTCCGGGAACATGTCGGCCTCGCTCCCGCGCAGGGCGACCTGCATGTCGGTGTCGATGATGCCGGGCGCCAGCGACACGATGCGCGCGCCGCGGGTCGCCGCCTTCTCTTCGAGCGCCACGGCGCGCGAGAAGTGGTCCATGCCGGCCTTGGCCGCGCAATAGGGCGCCTGGCTGCCCATCGCGTTGCGGCCCAGGCCGGACGAGATATTGAGCACCTTGCGGTCGGCGCGCCAGGTCTTGGTCGCGCCAAGGAAAGCGGACGCCAGCAGCATGGGCGCCTCCAGCCCGACGCGCAGCGCCTGCGCGAGCTCGCCCGCCACCGCCTCCGACAGCGGGCGCGGGCGGCCGACCGTGCCGGCGTTGTTGATCAGGGTGGCGCTGTCGAAGGCGCCTGCCTCGAGGCCTTGCAGCCAGGCGGCCAGCCGCGCCGCGGCCGGCACCGGATCGGAGAGGTCCAGTTGCCACTGTTCGAGTTCGGCGCCGGCTTCGCGGGCGCGGGCGGCGAGCTGCTCGTCGCTCCGGCGGGAAATGCACAGCAGGCGCTGGCCCGGTTGCAGCAACTGCTCGGCCATGGCGCGGCCCAGACCGCGGGAAGCGCCGGTGATGATGGTGAGGCGGGATGAAGTCATGGTGGTTTCGTGGATTTTCGTGAGCTAAGGCGCGCCGGCGGCTGTTGCGCCCTTCCCGGCCCTTCCAATGGTATCGGCGGCTGACTAGAATCGGCCCGCCTCCACACCCTCCCGGTCATGCCCACCTACTACCAAGCGGCAAGCGAGCCGAGCCACTTCGCCAAGCGCTTCGGTCTCGCCTGCAGTCCGGAGGCCTCGCTGATCCGCCCGGGCCAGCAGGGTTGGTTCGTGCGGCGCCCTCGCGCCGACGGCACGGCAAAGCACCCCTTGGCCCGCTGCGAGATCGCCCCCGGGCGCTGGGGCCTGATCCCCCTGTTCAGCAAGGACGGCCAGGATCTCCACACCCACGAGGCGCGCAGCGAGACCGCCTTCGCCGAGCGCAATTTCTACCAGCCCTGGAAGCGCGGCCATCGCTGCGTGATCCTCGCCGATGCCGTGTTTCAGTCCGGCGACAGCGACGACTCGACCGTGCGCGTGTCGCGCATCGACGGCCAGCCGCTCGCACTGGCCGGCCTCTGGAACGGCTGGCGCTCGCCGGCCGGCGAGTGCGTCGAGAGCTTCGCGCTCCTGACCTTCGGCTTGCCGGACCATCCGCAACAGCAGCGCCGCACCGCCATCCTGCGGGATGCCTGGATCGACGACTGGCTGCATTGCCCGGTGGAGGAAACCACGGCCTACCTGCGCCCCTACATCGACGAGAAGCTGGCGCGGGACACGCTGCCGGTCGACGTCGCGAGCTAGTCCGCCAAGCGCAGCGCCTCGATCAGTCCGGCGATGTTGCCGACCTCGAGCTTCTCGTAGATCGCCTGGATCTGGTTGCGCACGGTGGCCGGCGAACGGGTCAGCGTCTGCGCGATCTCCTTGTGGGTGTCGCCCTTGGCAATCAGCTTGGCGATGGTGAACTCGCGTGCGGTCAGGCCGTCGGCGCGGCAGCGCGGCCGGGCCTTGAGGAACAGCAGCTGCTGTTCGATGCGCGCGTCCACCACCAGCGCACGGCCGCGAAAGCGCTCACCGTTCTGCTGGAAATGGGCCGACAGCTCGGCCGGCAGCCGGCGCTCCTGCCAATCGTCCCATTCCTCGCCCGCGAGCGCCGCGAAGCGCGCATCGGCGTGGTAGACGACGCCGCGCAGATCGGCGATCGCGCTGCCGCGGGCCACTGCGCCCGGCTCCACCGGACTGAGGCGCTCCAGGTGCATCTTGCGGTTGATCGCCAGCGCCTCCATCACGTGCGGCGCCAGCAGTTCGAGCCGGGCGATCTCCTCGGGCGTGTAGCCGGCATCGCGGTTGGCCCGATAGAGCAGGATCCAGTGGGCGAATCGGGTCGACGGGTCGATGACCGTGGTGGCCAGCATGTTCTCGATCTCGAATCGCCGCATGACGTCGCGGATCTCGCGCTGGCCAGGCTCGCAGAACCAGCGATCGAGGCTGAAGCCGCGCGTCGCCCGCGGCTGGGCGAACATGCCCGCGACCGCCGTGTCCAGGTGCTTCACCGGCTCGTAGGCCGTCAGCATGTCGGGCGATTTGTTGTGCAGGTGCACGGTGTGGATATCGGGTCCGTCCTGCGAGGGGGCCGCAGTGCCCCATAGCGAGGAGTCGAAAGGCAGCACCCCCTTGACGAGATCGAGCGCCGCATCCTGGAAGTCGGCGATCGGCAGCTCCTGGGCCATGCGGTAGAGCCGCAGGAGCAATTGGCTGTAGCGCTGCAATTCGTCAAGTGTTGCCATCTGTGCGTGTTGTTGTGGTTGGAAATATCGCGGGTGGATTGTCCATGCCGGCCGGCAGGCACGCTCGGGCGGGGCTACGGCACGCCCATCCCTGCGGTCCCGCTCGCGCGCAGCGCCGCCAGGTCGAGCACGCGCAGCCCGCCATACTCGACCCGGATGGCGCCCTGCGCCTGCAGCGTGCGCAAGGCCTCGTTGACCCGCTGGCGCGACAGCCCGATCAGGTAGGCCAGCTCCTGCTGCGTGATGCGCAGCAGCTCGCCCACGCCGGGAAACAGCACCGGGTTGAACAGCGCCGCGAGATTGCGCGCCACGCGCGCGTCGGGGTCGTTGAGGCGATCGGTCTCGCGCGCCGCGATGAACTGGGCCAGCCGCTCGTTGAGCTGGTTCATCACGAAGCGGTTGAAGCCGATCGAGTGGTCGAGCAGCCAGTGGAAATCGTCGATCGGCAAGCCCGCCACCACGCTGTGCCGCAGCGCCTGGACGTTGTAGCGGTAGGGCTCGCGCTTGAGCACCGTGCCCTCGCCGAACCAGCCGCCCGGCGGCAGGCCGCTGTACGTCATCGAGGTGCCGTCGGCGTTGTCGTTGCTCATCTTGAGCAGGCCCGCGACGACGCCGAACCAGTAGGTCGGCGGCCGGCCGATGCGGCAGACGAGATCGCCCGGCTCGGCATCGCTGACCACCACGGCCGCCTCGGCGCGGCGGCGCTCGGCGGGCGTGAGCGCGTTCATCCAGGGGATGTTGTCGAGCTCGCCGCCGCTGGCCGGACGCACCCGGTCACGGATCGAGGAAGTGCCGCTGTCAGTGCCGACATGCATCGGGAAACTCCGGAGAGTGTTGTCCCTAGGATTGTCGTTGAAACGACAAGCTGGCGTCAAAGTTGGTCCTAAAGTCCGCCCATCGTGCAGACCACCGCCACCACTTTTCCTCGCCTTCTGCTGAGCCATGCCGCGCAGCAGCCCAACGCACCCGCCGTGCGCGAGAAGGATCTCGGCATCTGGCAGACCTGGAGTTGGGGGGCCGCGGCGCGCGAGGTGCGCGAGCTGGCCTGCGGCCTCGCCAGCCTGGGCTTCAAGGCCGGCGACAACCTCGCGATCATCGGCGCCAACCGGCCGCATCTCTACCTCGCGGTGGTCGCGGCGCAGTGCCTGCGCGGCGTGCCGGTGCCGCTCTACCAGGACGCGGTGGCGGCCGAGATGGTCTTCATGCTGCAGGACGCCGCGGTCGAGTTCGTGATCGCCGAGGACCAGGAGCAGGTCGACAAGCTGCTCGAGTGCCGCGAAGCCGCGCCGGCGATCCGCCACATCGTCTATGACGATCCGCGCGGCCTGCGCCACTACAACCAGCCGGGCGTCCTGGGCTACGCGCAGCTGTGCGAACTGGGCCGGGCCTGGGACGCGGCGCATCCGGGCTTCTTCGAGCAGAGCGTGGCGAGCGGCGAGCCCGGCGACGTTGCCGTGATCCTCTACACCTCGGGCACCACCGGGCGGCCCAAGGGCGTGTGCCAGACCCATGCGAGCTTCATCGCGGCGGGGCGTGGCGGCGTCGAGACCGACAAGCTGGGCCCCGGCGACAACATCATGAGCTACCTGCCGATGGCCTGGGTCGGCGACCACCTGTTCTCGGTGGCGCAATGGCTGGTGGGCGGCTTCACCCTCAACTGTCCCGAGTCGGCCGAGACCGTGATGAACGACATGCGCGAGATCGGGCCGAGCTACTACTTCGGCCCGCCGCGCACCTTCGAGGGCCTGCTGACGGCCGTGTCGATCCGCATGGAGGACGCCGCCGCGCCCAAGCGCTGGCTGTACGCGAAATTCATGGCACTGGCGCGGCGCGTGGGCGCCGACATCCTCAACGGCGCGCCGGTCGGCTTCGGCGACCGCGTGCTGTACGGTCTCGGCAACCTGATGGTCTACGGGCCGCTGCGCAACGTGCTGGGCATGAGCCGCATTCGCGTGGCCTACACCGCGGGCGCGGCGATCGGCCCCGACCTGTTCCGCTTCTATCGCTCGATCGGCGTCAACCTGAAGCAGTTCTACGGCCAGACCGAAACCTGCGCCTACGTCTGCCTGCAGCAGGACGGCAAGGTCAAGCTGCAGACCGTGGGCAGCGCGGCGCCCGGCATCGAGCTGCGGATCGCCGACGACGGCGAGGTGCTGGTGCGCGGCGTGTCGGTGCTGAAGGAATACTACAAGCGGCCCGACGCGACCGCCGAGGTGCTCGATGCCGACGGCTACTTCCACACCGGCGACGCCGGCGTGCTCGATGCCGAAGGGCACCTGCGCATCATCGACCGGGCCAAGGACGTGGGCCGGATGCGCGGCGGCGCGATGTTCGCGCCCAACTACATCGAGAACAAGCTCAAGTTCTTCCCGCAGATCAAGGAAGCGGTGTGCTTCGGCGACCAGCGCCAGGAAGTCTGCGCCTTCATCAACATCGACTTCGAGGCGGTGGGCAACTGGGCCGAGCGGCGCGGACTGGCCTACGGCGGCTACGTCGACCTCGCGGGCAAGCCCGAGGTGCTGACGCTGGTGGCCGAGTGCATCGCCCAGGTCAACGCCGACCTGGCGAGCGAGGAAGGCATGGACGACACGCAGATCGCGCGCTTCCTGGTGCTGCACAAGGAACTCGACCCGGACGACGACGAACTCACGCGCACACGCAAGGTGCGGCGCGGCTTCATCGCCGACAAGTATGCGGTGCTGGTCGAGGCGCTGTATGCCGGCAAGACGGAGCAGTTCATCCAGACGCAGGTCAAATTCGAGGACGGCCGCACCGGCGCGGTCAGCGCGACCTTGAAGATCGTCGAGGCCAAGCGCTTCCCCCCCATGAAGGCAGCGGCATGAGCAGCAGGAAAGTCGGCGAGGTCATCCTCGACGTGCAGAACATTTCCCTGAGCTTCGGCGGCGTGAAGGCGCTGACCGACATCAGCTTCGACGTCCGCGAGCACGAGGTGCGCGCGATCATCGGGCCCAACGGCGCCGGCAAGAGCTCGATGCTCAACTGCATCAACGGCGTCTACCAGCCGCAGCAGGGCCAGATCACTTTCCGCGGCCAGCACTTCAAGCACATGAACTCGCGCCAGGTGGCCGAGATGGGCGTGGCGCGCACCTTCCAGAATCTGGCGCTGTTCAAGGGCATGAGCGTGCTCGACAACATCATGACCGGGCGCAACCTCAAGATGAAGAGCGGACTGCTGGCCCAGGCGCTGCGCTGGGGGCCGGCTCAGCGCGAGGAGATCGCGCAGCGCGAGTTCGTCGAACGCATCATCGACTTCCTCGAGATCCAGCTGCATCGCAAGACGCCCGTGGGCCGCCTTCCCTACGGCCTGCAGAAGCGCGTCGACCTCGGCCGCGCGCTGGCGATGGAGCCGCAGGTGCTGCTGCTCGACGAGCCGATGGCCGGCATGAACGTGGAGGAAAAGCAGGACATGAGCCGCTTCATCCTCGACGTCAACGACGAGTTCGGCACCACCATCGTGCTGATCGAGCACGACATGGGCGTGGTGATGGACATCTCGGACCGCGTGGTGGTGCTGGACTACGGCAAGAAGATCGGCGACGGCACGCCCGACGAGGTTCGCAACAACGAGGACGTGATCCGAGCCTATCTCGGGACGGAACACTGATGGGCTTTTTTCTCGAAACACTGTTCGGCGGCCTGATGGCCGGCATGCTCTACGCCCTGGTGGCGATCGGCTTCGTGCTGATCTTCAAGGCCTCGGGCGTCTTCAACTTCGCGCAGGGCGCGATGGTGCTGTTCGCGGCGCTCACGATGGCGCGCTTCGCCGAATGGATCCCGCGCTGGACCGGCCTCGAGAACATGCTGCTGGTCAATCTTCTGGCGGCCTGCGTGGCGGCCGCGGCGATGGTCGTCGTGGCCTGGCTGGTCGAGCGGCTGGTGCTGCGCCACCTGGTGAACCAGGAAGGCATCACGCTGCTGATGGCGACGCTGGGCATCAGCTACTTCCTCGACGGCGCCGGCCAGTTGCTGTTCGGCAGCAGCACCTACAAGATCGACGTCGGCATGCCGAAGGACCCGATGATCGTGCTCGAAAACACCTTCCAGGGCGGCCTGCTGCTGAGCAAGGAAGACCTCTACGCCGCGGGCATGGCGGCGGTGCTGGTGGTGCTGCTGTCGCTGTTCTTCCAGAAGACCAAGACCGGCCGGGCCCTGCGCGCAGTGGCCGACGACCACCAGGCCGCGCAGTCGATCGGCATTCCGCTGTCGCGCATCTGGGTGATCGTGTGGTCGGTCGGCGGCCTGGTCGCGCTGGTGGCCGGGATCATCTGGGGCTCCAAGCTCGGCGTGCAGTATTCGATCTCGCTGGTGGCGCTCAAGGCCTTCCCGGTGGTGATCCTCGGCGGCCTGACCTCGGTGCCGGGCGCCATTCTCGGCGGGCTGATCATCGGCGTCGGCGAGAAGCTGTCCGAGATCTACATCGGGCCGATGGTCGGCGGCGGGATCGAGAACTGGTTCGCCTACGTGCTGGCATTGGCTTTCCTGCTGGTCCGCCCGCAGGGTTTGTTCGGCGACAAGATCATCGACCGCGTCTAGGGCTTCAAGAACATGTTCTATCGCGAAAACGGTCAGTTCAAGACCAGCTACCAAAGCGACCTGCAGATCTTCCCGGTCGCGCAGGACCGCATCGCGCTCGCGCTGTTTGCGCTGGTGGCTTTCGTCGCCGTGCCGATGCTGGCCAGCGACTACCTGTTCCGGGCCGTGCTGGTGCCCTTCCTGATCCTGTCGCTGGCGGCCATCGGGCTCAACGTGCTGGTCGGCTACTGCGGACAGATCTCGCTCGGCACCGGGGCCTTCATGGCGGTCGGAGCCTATGCGGCCTACAACCTGAACGTGCGCATCGAGGGCATGCCCCTGCTGCTGTCGCTGATCGGCGGCGGGCTCTGCGCGATGGTCTTCGGCATCCTGTTCGGCATTCCGAGCCTGCGCATCCGAGGGCTCTATCTGGCAGTGGCGACGCTGGCGGCGCAGTTCTTCGTCGACTGGTTCACCAACCGCGTGGCCTGGGTCACGAACGGCTCCTCTTCGGGCTCCGTCAGCATCTCGGCCCTGAGCCTGTTCGGCCTTCCGCTCGACACGCCGGCGCGCAAGTACCTGCTGTGCCTCTCGCTGCTGGTGCTGCTCGGCCTGATGGCCAAGAACCTGGTGCGCGGCGCCATCGGCCGCGAATGGATGGCGATGCGCGACATGGACGTGGCGGCCGCGGTGATCGGCATCCGCCCGGTCTACGCCAAGCTCAGCGCCTTCGCGGTGAGCTCCTTCATCGTCGGCGTCGCCGGCGCGCTGTGGGGATTCGTGCACCTGGGGTCCTGGGAGCCGGCGGCCTTCGGCATCGACAAGTCCTTCCAGCTGCTGTTCATGGTGATCATCGGCGGGCTCGGATCGATCGTCGGCGCGGTGTTCGGCGCCGCCTTCATCGTGCTCCTGCCGCTGTTTCTGAACCTGGTGCCGCACTGGCTCGGCCTGTCGATCTCGACCGGCACCGCCTCCTTTCTCGAACACATGATCTTCGGCGCGCTGATCGTCTTCTTCCTGATCGTCGAGCCGCATGGCCTGGCGCAGCTGTGGTCCACCGCACGGCAGAAGCTGCGCCTGTGGCCCTTCCCCCATTGACCGCATCGATTCCGCACCCCGTCCATTCAACAACAGGAGACAACGCATGAAGTTCCAGTCCATTGCCCTCGCGGCGGCCATCGCGGCTGCCGGGCTGTCGTCCGCGATGCTGCCGACGCCCGCCCAGGCCCAGGCGGCGGGCGAGCAGTTCATTCCGCTCTTGGTCTACCGCACCGGCCAGTTCGCGCCGCTGGGCATCCCCTGGGCCGACGGCAAGCAGGACTACCTGAAGCTGGTGAATGCGCGCGACGGCGGCGTCAACGGCGTCAAGCTGGCGTACGAGGAATGCGAGACCGCCTACGACGCCGCCAAGGGCGTCGAATGCTACGACCGGCTGAAGGCCAAGGGCACCGGCGCCTCGGGCTTCGACCCCCAATCGACCGGCATCACCTTCGCGGTCACCGACAAGGCCTTCAACGACAAGGTCTCGATCGAGACCATGGGCTACGGGCTCTCGCAGTCGGTCGACGGCACGGTGTTCGAATGGAACTTCCCGCTGCTGGGCACCTACTGGACCGCCACCGACGTGATCCTGCAGGACATCGCCAAGAAGGAGAAGGGCACCCTCAAGGGCAAGAAGATCGCGCTGGTCTACCACGACTCGCCGTACGGCAAGGAGCCGATCCTGCTGCTGCAGAAGCTGGCGGCGCAGGACGGCTTCGAGCTGGCGTTGTTCCCGGTCACGCCGCCCGGCGTCGAGCAGAAGTCGACCTGGCTGCAGATCCGCCAGCAAAAGCCCGACTACGTGCTGTTCTGGAGCGCGGGCGTGATGACGCCGGCCGGCATCCGCGAGGCCCAGGCCAGCGGCTTCCCGCGCGAGAAGATGTACTCGGTCTGGTGGGCCGGCTCCGACCATGACGTGAAGGACATCGGCGCGGGCGCCAAGGGCTACAACACGGTGACGATCCACAACAGCGCGTCGCGCGACAAGGTGCACGACGACCTGAAGAAGTTCGTCTACGACAAGGGCCAGGGCTCGGCGCCGAGCACCAGCGAGATCGGCGTGATGGCGCACACCCGGGGCATGATGATCGCGATGCTGCAGGTCGAGGCGATCCGCGCCGCGCAGGAGAAATTCGGCAAGGGCAAGGCGCTGACGTCCGAGCAGGTGCGCTGGGGCTACGAGAACCTCGACCTCACGGCCGACAAGCTCAAGGCGCTCGGCTTCGGCGAGATCATGCGGCCGGTCAAGACCTCCTGCAGCAACCACATGGGCACCGACTGGGCCCGCGTCGCGCAATGGGACGGATCGAAGTGGGCGGTGCAGCCCGACTGGTACCAGGCACGCAAGGCCAACCTCGACCCGCTGGTGGCGGAGTACTCGGCCAAGTACGCCAAAGACAAGAACATCAAGCCGCGTTCCTGTTCATGACCACCCCCGTTGCTTGCTCACTTCGTGTAGGCGCCTCCCCCCTCGAGGGGGCAACACCAGCGGCCCGGCAAAGCCGGTTCCGCGGTGTTCCCCGAACGGGCATCGCTTCGCTTGCCGTCCTCAAGCCTTCATGATCTCCGGACCACGTCATCCATGACCAGCGTCACCGCATCCACCCCTTCCGCAGCGCCGCCGCTGCTGGACGTCAATGGCATCGAGGTCATCTACAACCATGTGATCCTGGTGCTCAAGGGCGTCTCGCTCACGGTCCCCGAGGGCGGCATCGTCGCGCTGCTGGGCGGCAACGGCGCCGGCAAGACGACCACGCTGCGCGCCGTATCGAATCTGCTGGCGGGCGAACGCGGTGCGGTGACCAAGGGCACGATCCAGCTGCGCGGCGAGCGCATCGAGGCGCTCTCGCCCGCGGAGCTGGTGAAGCGCGGCCTGGTCCAGGTGATGGAGGGGCGCCACTGCTTCGCCCACCTGACGATCGAGGACAACCTGATGACCGGCGCCTACACGCGCAGCGACGGCAAGGCCGCGATCGCGCAGACGCTGGAAAAGGTCTACGCCTACTTTCCGCGCCTGAAGACGCGGCGCACCTCGCAGGCGGCCTACACCTCGGGCGGCGAGCAGCAGATGTGCGCCATCGGCCGCGCGCTGATGGCGAACCCGAACATGGTGCTGCTCGACGAGCCCTCCATGGGGCTGGCGCCGCAGATCGTCGACGAGGTGTTCGGCATCGTGAAGGACCTGAACGAGAAGGAAGGCGTGACTTTCCTGCTGGCCGAGCAGAACACCAACATGGCGCTGCGCTATGCCGACTACGGCTACATCCTGGAGAACGGCCGCATCGTGATGGACGGTGAGGCGAAGAGCCTGCGCGAGAACGAGGACGTCAAGGAGTTCTACCTCGGCGTCGGCGGCGCGGACCGCAAGAGCTTCCGCGACGTGAAGAGCTACAAGCGCAGAAAGCGGTGGCTGGCATGAATGTGGCTCGCCACGAATGGGGCAGTGACTTGTTGGATGGGAGCCAACGGCGATGACCGACTACTACGACGCGCTCGAAGCGCGCGACCCCGAGGAGCGCGAGCGCGACCTGCTCTCGGCGCTGCCGAAGCAGATCCTTCAGGCACAGACGGCGACCGCGGCCTTCGCGAAGATCCTCGACGGCGTGAAGCCGGCCGAGATCACGAGCCGTGCGGCGCTGGCGAAGCTGCCGGTGACGCGCAAGTCCGAACTGCTGGCACTGCAGAAGGAGCGCCGCGCGAGCGACCCCTTCGGCGGCTTCTCGGCGATCCGCTTCGGGTCGCGCATGACGCGCGTGTTCGCGAGCCCCGGCACGATCTATGAACCCGAGGGCGAGGCGAGAGACTACTGGCGTACCGCGCGCGCGCTGTACGCGGCGGGCTTCCGCGGCGGCGAGTTGGTGCACAACAGCTTCAGCTACCACATGACCCCCGCCGGCTCGATCATGGAAAGCGGCGCGCACGCGCTCGGCTGCACCGTGTTCGCGGGCGGCACCGGGCAGACCGAGCAGCAGGTGGAGGCGATCGCCGAACTGCGGCCCGCGGGCTACATCGGCACGCCGAGCTTCCTGAAGATCCTGATCGAGAAAGCGGCCGAGAAGAACCTCGCCCTGCCCTCGCTCACCAAGGCGCTGGTGTCGGGCGAGGCCTTCCCGCCCAGCCTGCGCGACTGGATCGCCGAGCGGGGCGTGGCCGGCATGCAGTGCTACGCAAGCGCCGACCTGGGCCTCATCGCCTACGAGACCAGCGCCCGCGAAGGCCTGGTGCTCGACGAAGGCGTGGTCGTCGAGATCGTGCGGCCGGGCACCGGCGATCCGGTGCCGCAAGGAGAGGTCGGCGAAATCGTCGTCACCACCCTGAATCCCGACTACCCGCTGATCCGCTTCGGCACCGGCGATCTGTCCGCCGTGCTGCCCGGGCACTGCCCCACGGGCCGCACCAACGCACGCATCAAGGGCTGGCTCGGTCGGGCCGACCAGACCACCAAGGTGCGCGGCATGTTCGTTCATCCCGCCCAGGTGGCCGAGATCGCACGACGCTTTCCCGAAGTGCAGCGGGCGCGGCTGGTGGTCGAGGGCGAGATGGCCGACGACCGCATGACGCTGAAGGTCGAGTGCCCTGCGGCCCCCGAAGGCCTGGCCGGGCGCATCGCCGAGGCGATCCGCGACGTCACCAAGCTGCGCGGCACCGTCGAGTTCGTGGCGCCCGGCAGCCTGCCGAACGACGGCAAGGTGATCGAAGACGCGCGCAGCTACCAATAAGAGGGCAAAGGTGGCAAGCTGCCAGCAGGAGCACCGATATGACCATCCATGACCTGTACCAGCAGAAACTGGCGCCCGCCGCCGAGGCGATCCGCCACGTGCGCGACGGCGACCTGATCATCGTCCCCACCGGGGTCGGCGAGCCGCCCGCGCTGCTCACCGCCCTGTCCGAGCAGCGGCTCGACTTCCAGGACGTCAAGGTGGCGCAGATCCTCGCGATGCGCAAGTACGCCTACATCGACCCGACCACCACGCAGCACGTCCGCCACGTCGCGCTGTTCTTCGGCGGCGCGACCCGCGCGGGCGGGCAGGAAGGCTGGATCGACTTCATTCCGAACTACTTCTCGGAGATCCCGGCGCAGATCGAGCGCGGCCAGATTCCCGCCGACGTGGTCTTCAGCATGGCCTCGCCGATGGACGCCCATGGCTACTTCGCGCTCAGCCTGGGGGCCGACTACACCATGGCGGCCGTCGCCCGGGCACGCGCGGTGGTGCTCGAGGTGAATCCCAACGTGCCCTTCACGTACGGCAACTGCCACGTCCACATCTCGCAGGTCGCGGCGCTGGTCGAAAGCAGCGACCCCGTGCTCGAGGTCGGACTGCCGACGATCGGCCCCGTGCAGCAAGCCATCGGCAAGCATGTCGCCGACCTGATCGACGACGGCTCGACGTTGCAGATCGGCTACGGCGGCATCCCCGACGCCGTGGTCATGCAACTCACGGAAAAGCGCGACCTCGGCATCCACACCGAGATGCTCGGCGACGGCATCCTGAAGCTGATCGAATCGGGCGCCGTCACCAACCGCCGCAAGAACTACCTGCCCGGCAAGACGGTGGCCACCTTCGCGCTCGGTTCGAACAAGCTGTACCGTTTCATGGACCGCAATCCGGGGGTGGAGATCCACCCGGTCGACTTCACCAACGACCCGTCGCAGGCGGGCCGCAACGACAAGCTGATCGCCATCAACGCCACGCTGCAGATCGACCTGCTGGGGCAGTGCGGCTCGGAAAGCCTGGGCCATGCGCCCTTCTCCGGCACCGGCGGCCAGTCCGACTTCGTTCGCGCCGCCAACCGTTCGCGCGGCGGCAAGGCCTTCATCGTGCTGCCCTCGACCGCCAAGGGCGACACCGTCTCGCGGATCGTCCCCTCGCTCTCGCCCGGCACCCATGTCAGCACGAGCAAGAACGACATCAACTACGTCGTCACGGAATACGGCATCGCCCAGCTGCGCGGCAAGTCGGCCAAGCAGCGGGCGCAGGAACTGATCGCGATCGCCCATCCGGACTTCCGCGCCGAACTGACCGAACAGGCCAGGCGTTCGAAGCTGCTTTGAGGCTCGGGACCACGCGGAGGCCGTGGCCCCGGCGCAGGTTCAGCGACGATCGCCGGAGATGTAGTGCTGCAGCTGCTCGATGATGAAGGTCTGCTCTGAAATGATGCTCTTGACCAGATCCCCGATCGAGATCAGTCCGACCAGCTTGCCGTTGTCGATGACCGGCAGGTGGCGGATGCGGCTCTGGGTCATCAGCGCCATGCAGTCCTCCGTGGTCTGGTCCGGCCGCACGTAGATCACGGCCGGCGTCATGACATCGCGCAACGGCGTGTCCCTGGACGAACGGGCCAGCAGCACGACCTTGCGCGCGTAGTCGCGCTCGGTCACCATGCCGACGATCCGCTCGCCCTCCATCACGAGAAGCGCGCCGACGTTCTTCTCCGCCATCAACGCGACCGCTTCGAACACAGTTGCCGAAGGCGCGATCGAATACACGGTCGCATCGCCCTTGGACATGAGAATTTCCGCCACAGTTTTCATGTGTGTATTCTGCGCGGGCCGGGCAGCCGCCACAAGCCGGCGCGAGATACCCGCGCCGGCCGCAACAACATCGAAACACCCTCAGGCCGGGCCGGGAAGGCGCCCGACCCCCTCGACCAGCAGCGGCAGAATTTCTTCCGCCTTGCCGTGCAGCACCGCGGTCGCCGAATGGTCGAGCGCCAGCGGCTCGGCGTTGAGCGTGATGAGCTGGCCGCCGTTCACCAGCGCCTGCTGCGGAAGATCCGCGGCGGGGTAGACCACCGCCGTGCTGCCGACCAGCAGGAAGACGTCCGATTCCTGCGCGGCGATCTGGGCGTCGAGCAGCACTCCCTTGTTCAGCATCTCGCCGAACATCACCACGTCCGGACGCGCGCGCCGGCCGCAGCGGATGCAGCGTTGGAAGAGCCAGGGGCCGCGACGGTTGCCGCAGTGGTCGCAGCGCCAGCGCCGAAGCGAGCCGTGCAACTCGAGCACGTCGGCGGCGCCTGCGCGGGTCAGGAGGCCGTCCACGTTCTGGGTCACGAGCCGGGTCGAGGGCCGCAGCCGCTGCAGCTGCGCCAGCGCGAGATGCCCGGGATTGGGCCGTGCCTCCTCGACCGCAAGAAGGCGCTGGGCCCAGAAGCGGGTGAAGCCCGCGGGGTCCCGCTCCAGATCCTCCGCATGGGAGAAGCGCACCGCCTCCTGGCTCATCCAGAGGCCGTCGGCATCGCGGTAGGTCGGAATGCCGGAGGCCTTGGACAGGCCGGCCCCCGAGAAAACCACGATGCGCCGGGCCGAACGCAGCAGTTCGCCGGCGAGCTCGAGCGCGATGCCTTCAGTCATTCGAGCCGCGGTCCATCTACTTGTCGAGCCCCGCCAGGCAGACGTACTTGATCTCGAGGAAGTCGTCGAGGCCGTACTTCGAGCCCTCGCGGCCCAGGCCCGATTGCTTGACCCCGCCGAAGGGCGCCTCGGCGGTCGAGATCAGGCCGGTGTTGACGCCGACGATGCCGCATTCGAGCGCCTCGGCGACGCGCATGATGCGGCCGATGTCTCGGCTGTAGAAGTAGGAGGCGAGCCCGAATTCGGTGGCGTTGGCCAGCGCGATCGCCTCGTCCTCGGTGTCGAAGGCGAAGACCGGCGCCAGCGGTCCGAAGGTCTCCTCGCGCGCCACCAGCATGTCGGCGGTGGCGCCGCCGATCACGGTCGGCTGGTAGAAGCGGCCGCCCAGCGCATGGCGCTTGCCGCCGGCCAGCACCTGGCCGCCCTTGGCGAGCGCGTCGGCCACGTGCTCCTCGATCTTGGCTACCGCCTTGTCGTCGATCAGCGGCCCCTGCGTGACGCCCGGCTCGGTGCCGTCGCCGACCTTGAGTGCGTTCACCTTGGCAACCAGCTTCCGCGTGAAGGTCTCCAGCACGCCGCGCTGCACGTAGATGCGGTTGGCGCAGACGCAGGTCTGGCCGGTGTTGCGGTACTTGGAGACCATCGCGCCCTCGACCGCGGCGTCGACGTCGGCATCGTCGAAGACGATGAAGGGCGCATTGCCGCCGAGCTCCAGCGAGAGCTTCTTGATCGTGTCGGCCGACTGCTTCATCAGCGTGCGGCCGACCTCGGTCGAGCCGGTGAACGTGAGCTTGCGCACGATCGGGCTGCGCGTCATCTCGCCGCCGATCTTCGAGGCCGAGCCGGTCAGCACCGACAACAGCCCCTTGGGCACGCCCGCGCGGTCGGCCAGGTCGGCGAAGGCCAGCGCCGAGAACGGCGTCTGGGTCGCCGGCTTGACCACCATCGCGCAACCGGCGGCCAGCGCCGGGCCGGCCTTGCGCGTCAGCATCGCGGTCGGGAAGTTCCAGGGCGTGATCGCCGCCGTGACCCCGACCGGCTGCTTGAGCGCCAGGATGCGGCGGTCGGACTGCGGCGCGGGGATGGTGTCGCCGTACACCCGGCGCGCCTCCTCGGCGAACCATTCGATGAACGACGCCGCGTAGGCGATCTCGCCCTTGCTCTCGGCCAGCGGCTTGCCCTGCTCGGTGGTCATGATCAGCGCCAGGTCGTCCTGGTTGGCGAGCATCAGGTCGTTGAGCTTGCGCAGGATGGCCGAGCGCTCCTTGGCCGGGCGCCTGGCCCAGGCGCGCTGCGCGACTTCGGCGGCGGCGATGGCGCGCACGGTCTCGGCGGTGCCGCACA
The DNA here is from genome assembly GCF_056405555.1 of Variovorax sp. P1_G12. Taxonomy (NCBI): domain Bacteria; kingdom Pseudomonadati; phylum Pseudomonadota; class Betaproteobacteria; order Burkholderiales; family Comamonadaceae; genus Variovorax; species Variovorax sp. P1_G12. The sequence continues at coordinate 77,449 of NZ_JBFUBW010000009.1, forward strand.
TCGGCACGCTGCCGATGTCCTGGCCGTTGGCAGGATTGCTCACGGGAATGGTCTGGCGGTCGTCCGCATCGACCCATTCGCCCGCGATGAAAACCTGCTGGCGCAGCAGGCTTGGATCCTTCAGTTTCAACATGGCTTTGCACTCCAGCTCTGGCATGACAGGCAGGCACGATACCCGCGATGGCGCCGGCCCACATCGACGCGGCGGAAAATCACGGTTCGTGCGCATTCCTTGGCCTGGATCAGGACTTGGGGAAAATCAGCTTTCGTCAGGTTCCGGTCAGCCGATAAACTCGCTGCCTTTTCAACTCGGAGACAGCATGAAGAAACTGCTCGCTATCACGGCGATCGCCGCCGCCGCCGTGGGCGTCCATGCCCAGGAATTCCCGGGCAGCAAGCCCATCAGCATCGTGGTGCCGTTCTCCGCCGGCGGCCCGACCGACCGCGTCGCACGCGACCTCGCGGAAGCGCTGCGCAAGCCGCTGGGCGGCATCAGCATCGTGATCGACAACGTCCCCGGCGCCGGCAGCTCGATCGGCGCGGCCAAGGTGGCGCGCGCCAATCCGGACGGCTACACCCTGCTCTTGAACCACATCGGCATGTCGACCATTCCGACGCTGGTGCGCAACGTGCCGTTCAAGGTCGAGACCGACTTCGAATACCTGGGCATCGTCAACGACGTGCCGATGACGCTGATCGCCAAGCCGACGATGGCGGCCAACAACTACAAGGAACTGAGCACCTGGATCGCCGCCAACAAGGGCAAGATCAACCTCGGCAACGCCGGCATCGGCTCGGCCTCGCACCTGTGCGGCCTGCTCTACCAGAGCGCGATGAAGACCGAGATGACGGCGGTGCCGTACAAGGGCACGGCGCCCGCGATCACCGACCTGATCGGCGGCCAGATCGACCTGCTGTGCGACCAGACCACCAACACCTCGCCGCAGATCGAGGCCAAGAAGGTCAAGGCCTATGCCGTGACCACGCCCAAGCGCCTGACGACGCCGCTGCTGAAGCACCTGCCGACGCTCCAGGAAGAGGGCCTGAAGGACTTCGAGGTGACGATCTGGCACGGCCTCTACGCGCCCAAGGGCACGCCGCCGGCGGTTGCCAAGAAGCTCAACGACGCGCTCAAGGTCGCCCTCAAGGACCCCGAGTTCATCAAGAAGCAGGAAGGCCTGGGCGCCGTGGTGGCGACCGATGGCCGCATCGAGCCCGAAGGCCACAAGAAGTTCGTGGCGGCGGAAATCGCAAAATGGAGCCCGATCATCAAGGCCGCAGGGGTCTATGCGGACTGATCACAGGACCTGAAAAAGGCAAAGCCGCCGGCGCGAAAGCCCGGCGGCTTTTTTCATGCGCAGTTACTTCGGGCGTATGGCGTCCGCAGTCCCCTGGATGAAAGCCTTGATCTTCTCGACGTCCTCGGCGGTCAGCTTGCCGCTGAAGTCCGGCATGCCCCGGTCGGTCGCCGGACCCTTGAAGACGAACTTGTCGAGGTTCTCGATGTACGACGAGTTCATGTAGCCCAGGTTCGGGATGTTGCCGCCGCGGTCGACGCCGGGCACCCCGTGGCAGAAGACGCAGTTGCTCACGTACAGGTAGGTCCCGGCCTCCACTTTGGCGGGGTCGTACTTGACGCCCTGCAGCAGCTTGTCCATGCGGTACTGCACGAACTCCGGCTTGGGCGCATTGCCCCCGACCGCGAAGGTGTAGACCGTGCCCGGGCCCTGCCGCTCGGTGGCCCGCTGCGCCAGCCCGTAGACGCCGCCCCAGCCGACCGCCACCGACACGTACTGCTTGCCGTCGACCATGAAGGTGGCCGGCGCCGCCACCACACCGGTGCCGGTGGGCGTCTCCCAGAGCTTCTCGCCGGACTTGGCGTTGTAGGCCACCAGCCGACCATCCGCCGTGCCCTGGAACACCAGGTTGCCGGCCGTCGTGAGGGTGCCGCCGTTCCACGGCGACACGTAGTCGACGCCCCAGGCCTCCTTCTGCGCGATCGGGTCCCACGCGACCAGCCGGCCCATCGGCTTGCTGGTCGGCGGCTCGGCGTTGGCGAACTTGGCGGTGTTCCAGCCCAGCGCCGCGTGCGGCCGGCCCGGTGCGTTCTCGTTGAACTTCCAGGCCTTGTCATCCATCAGGTTCAGCGGCACGTGCTGCGCCGGCAGATAGGCCAGCCCGGTCTGCGGATTGAAGGACATCGGGTGCCAGTTGTGGGCGCCGAAGGGGCCGGGGATGCTGTCGTTGGGCTTGGTGCCATCGCGCGCCGAGGCCACCTCGATCGGCCGGCCGTTCTTGTCGTAGCCCGTGGCCCAATTGACCTGGACGAAGTTCTTCGCCGAGATGAACTTGCCGTTGGTGCGGTCGATGACGAAGAAGAAGCCGTTCTTGGGCGCGTGCAGGATCACCTTGCGCGGCTTGTTGTCGATCTTGATGTCGGCCAGGATCATCGGCTGGGTCGAGGTGTAGTCCCAGTTGTCGCCGGGCGTCTCCTGGTAGTGCCACTTGTACTTGCCGGTGTCGGGGTCGAGCGCCACGATCGACGCCAGGTAGAGGTTGTCGCCGCCCTTCGGGCTGCGCAGGCTGCGGGCCCAGGGCGAACCGTTGCCGGTGCCCACGTACATCAGGTTGAGTTCGGGGTCGAAGGTGAGCGAATCCCAGGCAGTGCCGCCGCCGCCCGACTCCCAGTACTTGTTGCTCGGGTCCCAGGTCTTCGCCGCCTTGGCCATCGAGGCGTCCTCGAAGGGCTTGGACGGATCGCCCGGCACCACGAACCAGCGCCACTTCTGCTCGCCCGAGGCGGCGTCGTAGGCCGTGACGTAGCCGCGCACGCCGTACTCGGCGCCGCCGTTGCCGATGATCACCTTGCCCTTGAAGACGCGCGGCGCGCCGGTGATGGTGTAGGCGCGGCTGTGGTCGATGATGGTGTCCTTCTCCCACACCACCTGCCCGGTGGCGGCGTCGAGCGCGATCAGGCGGCCGTCGTAGGCGCCCACATAGACCTTGCCCTGGTGCAGCGCCACGCCGCGGTTGACCACGTCGCAGCAGCCCTTGAAGCCCTTCGAGCGGTCGACCTTCGGGTCGTAGCTCCAGATCTTCTTGCCGGTGCGCGCATCGATCGCATGCACCACGCTCCAGGAGGCGGTGACGTACATGATGCCGTCGACCACCAGCGGCGTGGCCTCGACGCCGCGCGTGGATTGCAGGTCGTAGGACCAGACCAGGCCCAGGTCCTTCACGTTGCCGGTGTTGACCTGGTCGAGCTTGCTGAAGCGGGTCTCGGCGAAGTCGAGGCCGTAGCTGGGCCAGTCGGGCGTCTTGGCCGCATTGGCCCGGATGAAGGCGCCGTCCACGCGCTGCGTGGCGGCCTTGATGTGCTCGGGCGAGCCTTTGGCCGTCTGCGCCAGGGAATCGCTCGCGGCGCCCAGGCACAGCAGCGCGCCGAGCGCCAGCGCGGCGTGATATTTCGTCATCGTGTCGTCTCCTGTCGTTGCAAGACGAAGGATCGTGCGCGCCGGCACTTTGATCATCCTCGGGATTTCCCTAGACCCGGATTGTTCCATTGCGGAACAAATTCGACCCTCTTCCTTGCTCTGGAGTCGCCCCGTGGCCCTTTCGACGCGCACCCCGGCCGGCGGCCCACTTCAGCTGTTCGCCACCACGCCGGCCGAACGCGTGGCGCTGGCGCGGACCCAGTTCTTCGAGGAGGGCGTGCGCCCTTCCGGGCTGGTCGGCGAGGCCGTGATCCAGTCCTGGATGCGCTGTGCGCGCGCCCATGCCGACACCCGCCGCGCGGTGGCCTTCGATGCGGTCACGCCGAGCCGCCTGCATGCCACGCTGGCGCGCAACCGCGAACTGCTGGCGGCCGCGAGCAGCGAGCTGGTGGACATGGAGAGCGCGCTGGCGGGCACCGATTGCCGCGTGCTGCTGACCGATGCGCAGGGCGTGATCGTCCACGTGACGCACCATCCGGCCGCGGCCCAGCAGCCGATCATGCACCGCACGGCGCGGCTGGGCGTCAACATCGCCGAGAGCGTGGTCGGCACCACCGCGCCCGGCATCGTGGCGAGCACCGGCCAGGCCTGCACGGTCGATGGCGCCGAGCACTATTTCGAATGCCTGCGGGCCATGCAATGCGCCGCGGCACCGATCCGCGACGTGCACGGGCAGCTGGCCGGCGTGCTCGACCTGTCGGTGGAATCGCGCCGCTTCGGCTTCGACGCGGCCTCGATGGTCGCTCTCTACGCCACCACGATCGAGAACCGCCTGCTGCTGGCGCAGTCGCGCGACCGCCTGGTGCTGCGCTTCCAGGCCAACCCGACGCTGCTGGGCACACCGCTCGAGGCGCTGGCCGGCATCGCCCCCGACGGCACCGTGGCCTGGCTCAACGCGGCCGGTGCACGGCTGATCGGCGGCCTGCCCGAGGCGGGACCCTGCGACGTCGAGTTGCTGTTCGGCCTCGACGTCGCCGGGCTGCTGCGCCTCGGGCGCCGCGAAGCCGCACTTCCGGTGCGGCTCGCGAGCGGGCTCGGCGTCTGGCTGCAGGCCCGGACACATGCGCAGGACGGCATCGATTTCCGCCACGCCGTGAGCGTGCCCGCCGCAGCGACGGTGCCGCCACCCGAGGCGCCGACTGCCGCCGCCGACGCGCCGCCGCAATCGGTCGAAGCCAGCGATCCGAACGCAAGCGATGCCACCCTGCAAGGACACAGCCGCAAGCTGATCGAGGAAACCCTGGCCGCGCACCACGGCAACATCTCGCATGCGGCGCGGCAGCTGCGGGTGTCGCGCGGCACGCTCTACCGGCGGCTCAGGCGCTGGCGCGACGACGACAGCGCCGAGGAGCGAGCGGCACATCGCCCGGAGTGACCGCCGACGGCGCAGCCTCCCGGGGGGCTTTTTTCATTGCGCGTCGACCGCCGCCGCGCGCTCGCGCCGCGCCTTCGAATCCGGATGCAGCGGACGCAGGTACTCATGGAGCGCCAGCGCGGCCGCGCCGACCGCGGGCGCCCACTCGCCATAGCGCGCCGGACGCACCACCGGCGGCGGCAGGCCGGCGCTTTCGGCGTAGCGCCGCACGGTCTCGATCGCGCCCGCCAAAAAGCCCGGGTGCGCCTCGCAGGACTTGCCGCCGACCACGATCGCGCGCGGCTCGAACGTCACCCACAGGTTCTGCAACAGCACCCCGAGGTAGCGGGCGGCGCGCGCCGGGCCGTCCGCATCGCGGTCGAGCACGCGCGAGCCGAGGAACACTTCGGCGCAGCCCTGGCGCCCGCACGAACAGCGCGGGCCGTCGATCTGCAGCACGGTGTGTCCGATCTCGCCGGCCATCCCGCGCGCGCCGATGAACAGGCGGTCGTTGAGCACGATGCCGGCGCCGACGCCGACGTCGCAGCTGACGAAGATCAGCGGGTCCTCGCCCTCGCCGTCCGAGAACTCGAATTCGCCGAGCGCGGCCGCGTCGGCGTCGTTCTGCAGCTGCACCGTGACACCCGACACGCCTTCGCGCGCCAGCGCTTCGGTCAATCGGGGCAACAGGCTCAGTTGACGCCAACCCAGGTTGGGCGCGAAGCGCACCGTGCCGGTGGCGTCGTCCACCGCGCCCGGCACGCCGACGCCGATGCCCGACAGCCGCAAGCCCGCGGCCAGGAGGTGCGCGTGCGCCGCCGCCACCATGCGCGCGACCTGCGCGCACACCACCGGCGGCGCATGATCGGCCAGCGGCTGCGATTCGGAGTACAGCACCTCGCCCCGCAGCGACACGCAGACCACGCGCACCACCTCGATCGCAATCTCGACGCCGACCAGCGCGCGCACGCCGACGTGGATGGACAGCGGCGTCGACGGCCGGCCCAGGCCGTCGGCCACCGGTGGGCCGGTTTCATCGAGCCAGCCGTCGTCGAGCAGCTCGCGCACCAGCAGGCTCACGGTCGACTTGGTCAGGCCGCTTTCCGCGGCGAGCCGGGCGCGCGACAGCCCCGGCCGCGCCCGCAGCAGGCGCAGCAGCACGCTGCGGTTGATGCGCTTGACCAGCTGCTGGTCGCCCGTGGTCTTCATCCGTCCCTGGCCTCAGGCCGCTCGCCGGGCCGCCCCAAGGGCGGACTGCGCCCCCTCGGGGGGCAGCGACGACACGCAGTGCGAAGCGTGGGGGCTCATGTGCCCTTCGCGTGCTCGGCTTGCGCCTTGCCCTCGGGCCGCTTGCCGGCAATGATCATTCCGAGCACCTCGTCCTCGGTCACGTCGGCCGTGCGGTAGGTGCCGACCAGCCGGCCGTTCTTCATCACCGCGAGGCGGTCGCTGAGGCCGAACACGTCGGGCATGTCGTGGGTGATCAGGAAGATGCCGACGCCGTCGGCCTTGAGCTGCTTCACCAGCGCGCCGACCATCGCGGTCTCCTCGGGCCCGAGCGCGGCGCAGGGCTCGTCCATGATCAGGATGCGGGCGTTGAAGTACAGCGCCCGCGAGATCGCCACCACCTGCCGCTGGCCGCCCGACAGGCGCCGCACCGGCACCCGGATGTTGGTGAAGTTCTTGTTCAGGCGCTGGAACACGCGGCGCGCCTGGCCTTCCATGAAGTGATCGTCGAGCGTGCGCCAGGGCGTGAGCTTCTCGCGACCGAGGAACAGGTTGGCGACCGAGTCGAGGTTGTCGGCCAGCGCCAAGGTCTGGTAGATGGTCTCGATGCCCTGCGCCTGGGCTTCGGAGGGCGTGCGGATGTTGACCTTTTCGCCTGCGATCAGCGTGTCGCCGGAGTCGATCGGATAGGCGCCCGCGAGCATCTTCATCAGGGTCGACTTGCCGGCGCCGTTGTGGCCCAGCAGCGCCACCACTTCGCCGGGGTAGAGGTTGACGCTGACGCCGTCGACCGCCTTGACGCCGCCGAAGGCCTTGCGGATCTCGCGCAGTTCGACCAGGGGAGGATGGGTCGTCATCTCAGTTCTCTCCGAACTTCTTGCGATACAGAACATCGAAGACGACGGCGACGATCAGCACCTGGCCGATGATCACCATCCGCTTGCCGATCGGCACGTCGAGCAGCAGCATGCCGCTGTCGAGCGACTGCATGATCAGCGCCCCCAGCACCGAGCCGAAGATCGAGCCGCTGCCGCCGGCCAGCGCCGTGCCGCCGATCACCGCCGCCGCAATCACGTACAGCTCCATGCCGGTGCCGAGCGAATTGGTGCCGGCGTTGAGCCGCGCGATCGAGACGATCGCGGCGATGGTCACCAGCACCGCCAGCAGCGCGAACAGCATCAGCGTCACGCGCTGGACCGGAATACCGACCAGCGCCGCCGCGTCGGGGTTGCCGCCCATCGCGAACACATAGCGCCCGAAGCGCGTGCGATGCACGATGAAGGACAGCACCACGGCCACCACGGCCCAGATCAGCACCGGAATCGGGATGCCCTGGGCCTCGGTCTTCGACGAGATCTGGTAGTTGTTCATGGTGGCGGCGAAGGCGAACACCACCGCCGCGGGCAACGCGGCCAGCAGCAGGTCCAGCCACAGAGGCTCGACCGGCATCTCGTGGCGCTGCCGCGCGCGCCGTTTCTGCAGCATGCGCGCGAAGATCACGACGGCCACCAGCGCCGCCAGCACCCAGGTTGCCGTGGTGCCGATGCCGCCGTCGTAGCCGCCACCGAGGCGCTGGAAGAACTCGTCGTTGACCGGCTGCGTCTTGCCGTCGGCCACCAGGAAGGCAGCGCCGCGGAACGACATCAGCCCACCCAGCGTGACCACGAACGACGGCACGCCGAGCACCGCGGTCAAGCCGCCCTGGTAGAGCGACACCAGCAGCGCCACCGCCAGCCCGGCCAGGCAGGCGGCCGGCCACGACCAGCCCGCGCTGTACTGCAGGTAGGCGATCAGCACGCCGACGAAGCCCATCACCGACCCGACCGACAGATCGATGTGGCGCGCCACGATGACCAGCACCATCACGGTCGAGACGATACCGACCACCGCGGTCTGCTGCGCGATGTTGTAGAGGTTCTCGGGCGACAGGAACACGCCGCCCGACATCACATGGAAAACGATCGCCATCGCCACCAGCAGCACGCTCATCAGCAGCAGCCGGAGATCGACCCCGCTGCGACGCCACATGCTCGATGACGAGTTCATGGGGATCGCCTCCTTCCAAGAACACCGTGGAACCGGCTTTGCCGGGCCGCTGGTGTTGCCCCCGGAGAGGGGGTGGGCGGCCACACGAAGTGGGCCAACCTGGGGGTGAACTTCATTTGCAGGCGGGAGGGGCCTTGTCGCCGCTCACGCCCTTGCAGAGCTCGTCCTTCTTGATCCAGCCCGCCTTCACGACCACGTCGAGGTTGTCGCGCGTGATCGGCACCGGGGTCAGGAAGCGCGAAGAGATTGCCAGCTTCTTTTCGCCACCGCTCCAGTCGACGGCCTTCTCGGCCGGCTTGCCGCCGGCCAGCGCGACTGCCGCCGAGGCGGCCTCGCGGCCCAGCTCGCGCGAGTCCTTCCAGACCGAGACGGTCTGCGTGCCAAGCGCGATCCGGTTCAGCGCCGCGAAGTCGGCGTCCTGGCCCGACACCGGAATGCCGCGGATGCCCTTGGCCGTGAGCGCCGCCACCGCGCCGCCGGCCGTGCCGTCGTTCGAGGCCACCACCGCATCGACCTTGTTGCCGGCCTTGGTGAGGATCTGCTCCATGTTCTTCTGCGCCACCTCGGGCTTCCAGCCGTCGGTGAACTCGTCGCCGACGATCTTGATGTCGCCCTTCTTGACCGCCTCGGCGATCACCTCCTGCTGGCCGGCCCGCAGGAAGTTGGCATTCGGATCGGTCGGCGAGCCCTTGATCATCACGTAGTTGCCCTTGGGCTGGACCGTGTAGACGGCGCGCGCCTGCATCCGCCCGACCTCGGTGTTGTCGAAGGTGATGTAGAAAACGCCGGGCGTCTCGATCAGCCGGTCGTAGGCCACCACCGGCACCTTCTGCTTCATCGCCTTGTTGACCGCCGGCAGGATCGCGTCCTTGTCCATCGCGAGCACGATCAATGCCTTGGCGCCCTTGGACATCAGGCCCTCGATGTCGCCGAGCTGCTTCTCGGGCGAGCCGCCGGCGTCGGCGCTGATGTACTTGGCGCCGAGCTTCTCGAGCTGGGCCTTGATCGCGGCCTCGTCGGTCTTCCAGCGCTCTTCCTGGAAATTGGACCAGCTCACGCCGACCACGGTCTGGGCAGCGGCGCCGAGGGCGCTGAGGCCCAGGGCCAGGACGGCCAGGGCAGGAAGGGTGCGGGCGAGATTCATGGGGTGGTCTCCAGCTTTGGGGTTGTGCGGCTTATTAGTTTGAGCAACGAACTAACTATGTCTGCCGCTCGGTGCGGCGGCATCAGGACAATCCCTGCGGGTAAATGCGCTGCCGCCTGATTAGTCACAACCGATACGATTTCTGGCTGAGAGCACGTGGTGCATAAGCCGGAGACAAGATGGATTCTGAGGTTTCAGCGCCGGAGCGCCTGGCGCTCTACCGCACGATGGTGCGCATTCGCGCCTTCGAGAACGCCGCCGAGGCGGCCAGCCAGGGCGGCGTCAGCGCCTATGGACAGGAAGCGGCGGGAGCCGCCAAGGTGCGCGGGCCGCTGCATCTGTCGACCGGCCAGGAGGCCGTGCCGGCCGGCGTCTGCGCCCACCTGGTGCCCGCCGACTACCTGACTTCCACCCACCGTGGCCATGGCCATACGCTGGCCAAGGGCGCCGACCTGAGCCGCATGATGTGCGAGCTGTTCGGCAAAGCCAGCGGCTTCAACGGCGGCAAGGGCGGCTCGATGCACATCGCCGACTTCTCGGTCGGCATGCTGGGCGCCAATGGCGTGGTCGCGGCCGGCCTGCCGATCGCGGTCGGTGCGGCGCACGCCCAGAAACTGCAGAAGAAGGACGCCATCACGGTCTGCTTCTTCGGCGACGGCGCGATCAATCGCGGGCCCTTCCTCGAATCGCTGAACTGGGCCCGCGTGTACCGGTTGCCGGTGCTGTTCGTCTGCGAGGACAACCGCTGGAGCGCCACCACCGCCAGCGGCCCGATGACCGCCGGCGACGGCGCCTCGGCCCGTGCCGAGGCGCTCGACATCGCGGCCACCCAGGTCGACGGCAACGAGGTGTTCGCGGTCCACGCCGCGGCCCGCCGGCTGGTCGCCGAGGTGCGCGCCGGTGGCGGTCCGCGCCTGCTGCACGCCCTCACCTACCGCGTGAAGGGCCATGTCTCGGTCGACCCCGCCGCCTACCGGGATCCGGCCGAACTGGCGTCGGCGCTCCAGACCGACCCGATCGCACGGGCGCGCGAACGGCTGGTCGCGAGCGGCATCGAGCCCGCCGCGCTGGCCGCGATCGAGAACCAGGCCCACGCCGAGGTCGAATCGGCCCTCGCCACCGCCGACGCCGCGCCCTGGCCCGACGCCGGCGCTGCCTTCACCGACGTGCAGACCACCGGAGCCGGACAATGGATATGACACAGGACCTGTCGGCCACCGCGGTCCGGCAGCTCAGCTACGCCGAAGCCGCCGTGCTGGCGGTGCAGCGCGAGATGGAAGCCGACCCGCGCGTGGTGGTGCTCGGCGAGGACGTCGGCCGCGGTGGCATCTTCGGCCAGTACCGGGGCCTGCAGCAGCGCTTCGGCGCCGAGCGCGTGATCGACACGCCGATCTCCGAGGCCGCCATCATGGGCGCCGGTGTCGGCATGGCGCTGGCGGGGCTGCGGCCGGTGGTCGAGATGCGGGTGGTCGATTTCGCGCTCTGCGGCATGGACGAGCTGGTCAACCAGGCCGCCAAGAACCGCTTCATGTTCGGCGGCCAGGGCCGCGTGCCGCTGGTGGCCCGCATGCCCGGCGGCATCTGGGATGCCTCGGCGGCGCAGCATTCGCAGTCGCTCGAAGCCTGGTTCGCGCACCTGCCGGGCGTGGTGGTGGTCTGCCCGGACACGCCGCAGGACAACTATTCGCTGCTGCGCGCCGCGCTGCAGTGCGGCGATCCGGTGGTCTACATCGAGCACAAGACCTTGTGGAGCGCGCAGGGCCCGGTCGACGAAAGCCTCGAGGTGCCGCTCGGCAAGGCCGCCCACCGGCGCCGCGGCGACGCGCTCACGCTGGTGAGCTGGGGTCGGCAAATCCAGGCCTGCAGCACCGCCTGCGAGACGCTGGCGGCCGAAGGCATCGAGGTCGACCTGATCGACCTGCGCACGCTGTGGCCGTGGGACCGCGAGGCGGTGCTCGACTCCTGCGGCCGCACCGGGCGCCTGCTGGTGGTTCACGAGGCGGTCCAGGCCGCGGGCTTCGGGGCCGAGATCGCGGCCACCGCGGCCGAGGCGACCGGCTGCCGCATCGCCCGGCTCGGTGCGCCGCGCATTCCGGTCGGCTACGCGCCGGTGCTCGAAGCCCAGTCGCGGGTCGGCGCCGCGCAGATCGTCAACGCCGCCCGGAGCTTGCGCGGATGAACCCGGCGGGCGCCGAGGCGGTGGAAGACATGGTCTTCCTGAAGCTGGTGCGGGTCGTCAACCTGACGGCGCGGCCCTTCCAGCAGCGCGTCGGCCGCGAGCACCAGCTCACGCTCAACGAATGGCGCGTGATGGCGTTGCTCGGCGGCTGTCCCGGCCTCACGGCGACGCAGCTCGCCGACCTCACCGGGCTCGACAAGATGGCGGTGAGCCGTGCCCTCGCGGGTTTGCAGCGCGCCAGGCGCCTGCACCGGCACGAGGATCCGACCGACCAGCGCCGCAGCCGGCTCCACCTGAGCAGCGCCGGCAAGGCCGTCTACGCGGCGGTCGTGGTGCAGGCGCGCCAGCGCGAGGCCGAACTGTTCGCAGGCGTCGCCGCCGAAGAACTGCAGCAGCTCAACGGCACGCTCGACAAGCTGATCGCCTCGGTGGCGGATGCACAGGCCTCAGGCTGAGAAGCCGCCGTCGATGCTGAGGCTGGCGCCGGTCACGAACGCGGCCTCGGGGCTCGCGAGGTAGGCCACCATGCCGGCGATCTCCTCGCCACGGCCGTGCCGCGGCAGCGCCATCAGCGCGTGCATCGATTCGGCGTTCGGACCGCCGGCCGGATTCATCTCGGTATCGACGGGGCCGGGTTGCACGTTGTTGACCGTGATGCCGCGCGGCCCGAGGTCGCGCGCCAGCCCGCGGGTCAGGCCGCTGAGTGCCGACTTGCTCATCGCATAGGCGGCGAAGCCGGGCCAGGGCATGCGCTCGGCGTTGGTGCTGCCGATGGTGATGACGCGGCCGCCCTCGCCCATGTGGCGCACGGCCGCCTGCGTGGCGACGAACACCGCCCGCACATTGACGTCGAGCGTGCGGTCGAAGTCCTCGAGCGTCATCTGGTCGACGCTGCCGCCGAGAAAGACACCGGCGTTGTTGACCAGGATGTCGAGCCGGCCGAAGGTCTTCGCCGCCAGCGCGACCGCCGCGCCGAGCGCGCCGGCATCGGCGCTGTCGGCCTGGATCGCCAGCGCATGGCCGCCGGCGGCCTCGATCTCGCTGGCCAGCGCCCGGGCCGCGGCCTCATTGGCGGCATAGGTGAATGCGACCGCGGCGCCGTCGCGAGCAAGGCGCCGCACGACGGCGGCACCGATGCCGCGCGAGCCGCCGGTGACGAGGGCGACCTTGCCGGCCTGGAGGGGTTGGAGGGGTTGAAGGGCTTGAACAGAGGGGACGGTGGACATGATTTGCTCCTGAAGCAGTGGGTATGGCCTCAGTGTCGGTATTCCATTGCGCTCGCGGAAGCCATCAATCTGCCGCATTAAATTCAACTATCAGTTGAAAATGACGGAATGCAGCCTCTCAGCCACCTCGAATCCTTCGTCCGCAGCGCCGAGGCCGGGAGCTTTTCAGCTGCTGCCCGCCAGCTCGGCCTCACCCCCGCGGCCGTGAGCAAGAACGTGGCGCGGCTGGAGACCGGCCTCGGCGTGCGGCTGTTCCAGCGCAGCACCCGCAAGCTGACGCTGACCGAAAGCGGCGAGCGCCTGTTCCGTCAGATCGGCGGCGCCCTCGGCACGCTGGTCGACGCCGTCGCCGGCATCGCGCAGGACGACGGCGCGCCCGCCGGCACCCTCAAGGTCAGCATGGGCCAGGCTTTCGGCCGCGCCTACCTGCTGCCGCTGCTGTCCGACTTCCTGGCGCGCTATCCGGCCGTGCTGCCCGACTGGCACTTCGACAACCGGCAGGTCGACCTGATCGGCGAAGGCTTCGATGCCGGCGTCGGTGGCGGCATCGAGCTGACACAGGGCCTGGTGGCGCGCGAGTTGGCGCGCATCCACATCGTGGCCACCGCCGCTCCGAGCTACCTGGACGGCAAGCCGCTGCCGCGCCGTCCGGGCGACCTCGCCGCCCACGAGGGCATCGTCCGCCGCTCCTCCCCGACCGGCCGCGTGCGGGCCTGGACGCTGCGCAACAGGGCCGGCGACGAAGGCGTGGCAGAGACCCGGCCGCGGCTGATCTTCAGCGACCCCGAAGCGATGCGCGATGCCGCGGTCATGGGCCTGGGCGTGGCACTGCTGCCGATGGCATTTGCCCTGCCCGCCCTGCAGAGCGGCGCGCTGGTGCGCCTGCTGCCCGGCTGGTATGCGGACAACGGGCCGATCTCGCTCTACTACCCGAGCAAGAAGCTGCTGCCGGCCAAGACCCGGGTCTTCGTCGATTTCGTGGTCGAACGGCTGCGCGAGCAGGACTTCGCGCGGCGCATGCTGGGCGGCTGAGGCCCGGCGGTCGTTTTCGGACCGCCCGGGGTTTCCACCTGCGACGCCAGGGCGGCTTAGCCGCTACAAACAGCCCATGACCTTCTCCCCCTCTTTTCCGCGCCGCGCCGCCCTGACGCTGGCGGCGACCGCCGCACTGATCCTCCTGGCCGGCCCTGCGGCGGCCCAGGCCACCTGGCCGAACAAGCCGGTGCGGATCGTGGTGCCCTTCGCACCCGGCGGCACCACCGACATCCTGGCCCGCGCCGTGGCGCCCGAGCTGTCGAAGGCCTTCGGCCAGCAGTTCATCGTCGACAACCGCGCCGGCGCCGGCGGCAACGTCGGCGCCGAGATCGTCGCCCGGGCGCCGAACGACGGCTACACGCTGTTGATGGGCACGGTCGGCACGCACGGCATCAACCGCGCGCTGTACCCCAAGCTGCCCTACGACCCGATCAAGGACTTCGCGCCGGTCACGCTGGTGGCGGCGGTGCCCAACGTGATGGAAATGAACGCCGACAAGGCGCGCGCGCTCAACATCAACAACGTCGCCGACTTCGTCAAATACGCGAAGGCGAATCCCGGCAAGCTCAACATGGCCTCGAGCGGCAGCGGCACCTCGATCCATCTGGCGGGCGAGCTCTTCAAGAGCATGACCGGCAGCTACATGACCCACATCCCGTACCGCGGATCGGGCCCGGCGCTGATGGACATGGTGGGCGGCAATGCCGACGTGATGTTCGACAACCTGCCGTCCTCGATGCAGCAGATCAAGGGCGGCAAGCTCAAGGCGCTGGCCGTCACCAGTTCGCAGCGTTCGCCGGCCCTGCCCGACGTGCCGACCGTCGAGGAAGCCGGCGGCCCCGCGCTCAAGGGCTACGAGGCCAGTTCGTGGTTCGGCCTGCTGGCCCCGGCCGGCACGCCGCCGGACATCGTCAACCGCATCCAGCAGGAAGTGGCGAAGGCGCTGGCCGCCCCCGCCGTGAAGGAAAAACTGGTCGCCCAGGGCGCCATCCCCAGCGGCAATTCACCCGCCGACTTCGCCAAGCTGATCGACTCCGAGCACACCAAGTGGGCGAAGGTCGTCAAAGCCTCCGGCGCGAAAGTGGACTGACCCCCAGGTTGGCTCACTGCGTGTAGCCGCCCGCCCCCTTCCAGGGGGCGCAGTCAGCGGCCCGGCGAAGCCAGTTCCGCGACTGCCCACGAACAGGCGTGCGCTTCGCGCCGCCGCCGAACGACCAAACGGCTGATTGACTTGGCCGGCGCAGCCAGGCCCGTTGGTGAAACACCGCGGAACCGGCTCCGCCGGGCCGCTGGTGTTGCCCCCGGTAGGGGGTGGGCGGGCTACACGAAGTGAGCCCAACCTGGGGGCGAGCTCAAGTATTCCAGATGACATCCTTGCCGTCGGCCAGCGAGTCCTTGAGCATGTGCAGCAGCGGTGCGGCTCGCTGGTGCAGGCCGATGTGCTGCTTCTCGGCTTCGTTGTCGTGGCCCTCGACCGCATAGTCGTCGGCATTGTGGACATTGCGGCTCTCGCGCGCCACGGCCGCCTCGAGCGCCGAAATGGCGGCCGGCATCTGTGCTCCCGTGATGACGCCCTCGTGCGCCGGCGCCTTGCCGATGATTTCGAGCAGCTGGCGCGCGTGGATTTCGAGCATCACGAAAGGGGGGGTGGCTCGCGATTGGAATCGATACAGCATGGTGCCTCTCTTATTTGTAGATGTGGTCGCGAACGAAAGGGTACTCCGATTGCGCGCCACGCAGCGCGCGCGCCTCGACCCGGCCGTCCGGGCGGGTCGACAGCATCTGGTGCAGCGAGATCCAGCCCTGTTCGAAGCACATCGCCGAGCCGGCCAGGTAGAGCCGGTAGGCGCGCAGGATGCGCTCGGCGTTCTCCCCCTGGCGGCCGCCGCCCCGCTGGAGCACTTCGCGCGCCTCGCCGAGCCGCGCCTCGAGGGCGTCGGACCAGGCCCACAGCGTGCGCGCATAGTGCGGCCGCAGGTTCTCGGTATCGACCATCTCCAGCCCCGCAGCCGCGGTCTCGCGCAGCACGTGGGTCACGTGCAGCAATTCGCCGCCCGGGAAGATGTACTTCTCGATGAAGTCGCCCATGCCGGCGCCGAGCTGATGGTAGTCGAGCTGGCCCGAGGTGATGCCGTGGTTCATCACCAGGCCGCCGGGCGCCAGCAGCGAATGGAGCTTGCGGAAGTAGGTCCCCATGTTGGCGCTGCCGACGTGCTCGAACATGCCGACCGACGAGATCTTGTCGAAGGGCTTGGCACTGTCGAGCTGGCGGTAGTCGCGCAGCTCGACCCGCACCCGGCCCTGCAGCCCCTTCTCCTCGATCAGGTGCTGCACGTGGGCATGCTGGTTCTTCGACAGCGTGATGCCGGTGGCGTCCACGCCGTAGTGCTCGGCCGCCCACATCAGCAGCGCGCCCCAGCCGGAGCCGATGTCCAGGTAGCGCTCGCCCGGCTTCAGCATCAGCTTGCGGCAGATGTGGTCGAGCTTGGCCTCCTGGGCCTGCGACAGCGTCATGTCGGCGCTGCCGAAATAGGCGCACGAATAGACCCGCCGCGGATCGAGCCACAAGGCGTAGAAATCGTCGGAGACGTCGTAGTGGAACTCGATCTGGGCCGCATCCTTGCCCAGCGAATGCGAGCCGCGTGACTTGGCGCGGCGCTGCAGGCGGCTCCACCAGCTGGTGTTGGTCTCGGCCGGATTGCCGGGCAGCAGGCCGACCGCGGCATCGATCAGGTCGCGCATGGCGCCCTCGATCTGGATGCGGCCCTCGACGTAGGACTCGCCGATGGAGCCGATCTGGCGACCCGCCAGCTTGGTCAGCTCGGACCAGTCCTTGAAAGCCAGGGTGACACGGGCCCCGGCCTTGGCCACCTGCCGGCCATCGGGGAGTTGCAGCGCGATGGGAACGGACAGCGAGGAAAGCTGGGACTCGATCTTCGGTATCAGGCTTTGCATACAGAACATTCTTGCCAGCGAAATGAGGCTCGTCAACCGGTGGAGCCGGGAACCTCGGGCTTCCCATGGTTGACACGAGATCGTTTATGTCTAAACTATTTATCCATGAATAGCTTCACACCGAATCTTCGCCGCGTGCTCTGCATCGGCGGCGGCCCCGCTGGGCTCTACTTCGCGCTTCTGATGAAGGCCCGGCAGCCTTCGCTGGAGGTCACGGTGATCGAGCGCAACCGCCCGTTCGACACCTTCGGCTGGGGCGTGGTGCTGAGCGACCAGACGCTGGCCAACCTCGCCGCCGCCGACGCCCCCACCGCGGCGCTGATCGGTCGCGAGTTCCATCACTGGGACGACATCCAGGTCTTCTTCAAGGGCCGGCAGGTGCGTTCGGGCGGCCATGGCTTCTGCGGCATCGGGCGCAAGCGGCTGCTCAACATCCTGCAGGAGCGCTGCCTCGAGCTCGGCGTCGAGCTGGTGTTCGAGACCGACGCCACCGACGACCAGGCCCTGGCGGCGCAGTACAAGGCCGACCTCGTGATCGCGAGCGACGGGCTCAACAGCCGCATCCGCCAGCGCTACGCCGAGGTCTACCAGCCCGACATCGACCTGCGCCAGTGCCGCTTCGTCTGGCTCGGCACCCACCAGACTTTCGACGCCTTCACCTTCGCCTTCGAGCAGACCGAGCACGGCTGGTTCCAGGCCCACGCCTACCAGTTCGACGACAAGACCTCGACCTTCATCGTCGAGACGCCCGAGGCCGTCTGGCAGGCCCACGGACTCGACAAGATGGAGCAGCCCGAAGCCATCGCCTTCTGCGAGAAGCTGTTCGCCAAGTACCTGGGCGGCCACACGCTGATCAGCAACGCCACCCACCTGCGCGGCTCCGCCAACTGGATCCGCTTCCCGCGCGTGGTCTGCGCCCACTGGACGCACCACATCGAGGTCGACGGCAAGACGGTGCCGGTGGTGCTGATGGGCGACGCCGCCCACACGGCGCACTTCTCGATCGGCTCGGGCACCAAGCTGGCGCTCGAGGACGCGATCGACCTGGCGAACGAATTCGAAAGCGGCGGCGACATCGGCCCGGTGCTCGAGGCCTACGAGGCCCGCCGCAGCGTCGAAGTGCTGAAGATCCAGAACGCGGCGCGCAACTCCACCGAGTGGTTCGAGAACGTGCCGCGCTACACCGGCATGGAGATCGAGCAGTTCGCCTATTCGCTGCTCACGCGATCGCAGCGCATCAGCCACGAGAACCTGCGCCTGCGCGACACGCAATGGCTGGGCGGCTATGAGCAGTGGCTGTCGGGCGGCAAGCCGATCGCCCCGATGCTGATGCCGCTCAAGGTGCGCGGGCTCGAGCTCAAGAACCGCATCCTGGTCTCCCCGATGGCGACCTACAGCGCGGTCGACGGCGTGCCGCAGGACTTCCTGCTGGTGCACCTGGGCGCACGCGCGCTCGGCGGCGCCGCGATGGTGATGGTCGAGATGACCAGCCCGACGCCCGAAGGCCGCATCTCGCCGGCCTGCACCGGGCTCTACAACGACGCCCAGCAGGCGGCGTTCCAGCGCATCGTCGACTTCGTCCACGGCCAGTCGAGCGCGAAGATCGGCATGCAGCTCGGCCACAGCGGACCCAAGGGCTCGACCCAGGTCGGCTGGGAAGGCACCGACGAGCCGCTCGAGGACGGCAACTGGCCGCTGCTGGCCGCCAGCGCACTGGCCTATGGCGAGCAGAATCAGCTGCCCGCGGCGATGACCCGGGCGGAGATGGACCTGATGCGCGACCAGTTCGTCGCCTCCGCCCGCCGCGCCGCCGAGATCGGCTTCGACTGGCTCGAACTGCACTGCGCCCACGGCTACCTGCTGTCGGCCTTCCTGAGCCCGCTGACCAACCTGCGCAGCGACGACTACGGCGGCAGCATCGAGAACCGCCTGCGCTACCCGCTCGAGGTGTTCCGCGCGATGCGCGCCGCCTGGCCGGCCGAGCGCCCGATGAGCGTGCGGATCTCGGCCCACGACTGGGCGCCGGGCGGCAACACCGACGCCGACGCGGTCGTGATGGCACGTGCCTTCAAGGCGGCCGGCTGCGACTTCATCGACGTCTCCTCGGGCCAGACCACGCGCGCCGCCAAGCCGGTGTACGGCCGCATGTACCAGACGCCCTTCGCCGATCGGATCCGCAACGAGGTCGGCATCTCGACCATCGCGGTGGGCGCCATCACCGACGCCGACCAGGCCAACAGCATCATCGCCGCGGGCCGCGCCGACCTCTGCGCGATCGCCCGGCCGCACCTGGCCGACCCGGCCTGGACGCTGCACGAAGCCGCCAAGCTGCAAAGCCGCGAAGTCGACTGGCCGAAGCAGTACCTGAGCGGGCGCGACCAGATGTACCGCGAGATCGCCAAGCAGCAGCAGCTCGCGGCGGCGCTGGCGGCCGCTCCGCGCGCCGCCGAAGAGGAACACTGACATGAAATGCCCCCACGCTCATCACTTCGTGTATCGCTGCCCCCCGAGGGGGCGCTCAGTGCCCTTCGGGCGGCCGGGCGGGCACTGACATGGACCTCGAAGCCCGCGCCCACAGCGAGCACCCGGACGAGCTCCGGCTCTGGCTGCGCCTGCTGACCTGCACCCAGCTGATCGAGAAGCAGGTCCGCAACGAGCTGCGCGAGCAGTTCGCCACCACGCTGCCGCGCTTCGACCTGATGTCGCAGCTCGAGCGCGCGCCCGAGGGACTCAAGATGAACGAGCTGTCGCGCCGCATGATGGTCACGGGCGGCAACGTCACCGGCATCACCGACCAGCTGGTCGCCGAGGGCCTGGTCGAGCGCGTCGACGTCGCCGGCGACCGCCGCGCCTGGCGCGTGCGACTCACGGCACGCGGCCGCAAGCTGTTCAACGAGATGGCGCAACAGCACGAAGCCTGGATCTGCGACGCCTTCGCGTCGCTGACCCCGAAGGAAATCACCCAGCTCCACAAGCTGCTCGGCAAGGTCAAGCAGCATTCTCATCAACAAATGGCGGAGGCCCTATGAAGCACTACATCGGCGCGGCAAGTCCCATGCGCGCACAGTTCGAACCCAAGGCCGGCTACCAGGCCGAGCATTTCTCGTGGGCCTTCGAGGCCGGCGTCGGCACCGTGACGCTGAACCGTCCCGAGCGAAAGAACCCGCTGACCTTCGACTCCTACGCCGAGTTGCGCGACCTGTTCCGGGCGCTGAGCTTCGCCACCGACGTCAAGTCGATCGTGGTCACCGGCGCGGGCGGCAACTTCTGCTCCGGCGGCGACGTGCACGAGATCATCGGCCCACTGACGCAGATGAAGATGCCCGAACTGCTCGAGTTCACGCGCATGACCGGCGACCTCGTCAAGGCCATCCGCCATTGCCCGCAGCCGATCGTCGGCGCCATCGACGGCGTCTGCGCCGGTGCCGGCGCCATGATCGCGCTGGCCTGCGACCTGCGCTACGGCTCGCCCGCCACCCGCACCGCCTTCCTGTTCACGCGGGTCGGACTGGCCGGCGCCGACATGGGCGCCTGCGCGCTGCTGCCGCGCATGATCGGCCAGGGCCGCGCTTCCGAGCTGCTCTTCACCGGCCGCGCCATGACCGCCCAGGAAGGCCATGCCTGGGGCTTCTTCAATGCACTGCACGAGAGCGATGCCCTGCTCGGCGCCGCCACGGCGGTCGCCCGCGACCTGGCCGAAGGCCCCAGCTTCGCCCACGGCATGACCAAGACCATGCTGTCGCAGGAATGGTCGATGACCATCGACCAGGCGATCGAGTCCGAGGCCCAGGCGCAGGCGATCTGCATGCAGACCGGGGACTTCAAGCGCGCCTACGAGGCCTTCGCCGCCAAGCGCAAGCCCGCCTTCCAGGGAGATTGACCTCATGGCCGCCTCCGCTGTAGATCCGTCGACGGCGCATCTCGCGCTGCCCTTCTTCGACGCCGCGCACCGCACCCTCGCGCGCGAGCTGCTGCCCTGGGCCGCGGCGCAATCGGTGGACGAGCGCGACGACCGCGCCGCCTGCCGCGACTGGGTGCGGCGCCTCGGCGATGGCGGCTGGCTGCGCTATTGCGTGCCGGCGAGTTCCGGCGGCGCGCTCGAGCGCCTCGATTCGCGCGCCCTGGTGCTGCTGCGCGAGACCCTCGCCTTCCACTCGCCGCTGGCCGACTTCGCCTTTGCGATGCAGGGGCTTGGAAGCGGCGCCATCACGCTCGCCGGCACCGGCACGCAGCACGCCGACTACCTGGCCCCGGTGGGCCGCGGCGACAAGATCGCGGCCTTCGCGCTGAGCGAGCCCGAGGCCGGCTCCGACGTCGGCGCGATGGCGATGCGCGCCGAGCCCAGCGCCGACGGCTGGCGCCTCACCGGCGACAAGACCTGGATCAGCAACGGCGGCATCGCCGACTTCTACTGCGTGTTCGCCAAGACCGATCCGAGCGCCGGCTCGCGCGGGATCACGGCCTTCATCGTCGATGCGAACACGCCCGGCCTCGACACCTCCGCGCACATCGAGGTCATGGCGCCGCATCCGCTCGCGACCCTGCGCTTCGACGGCTGCACGGTGCCGCGCACGGCCCAGCTCGGAGAGCTCAACGGCGGCTTCAAGCTGGCGATGCGCACGCTCGACATCTTCCGCGCCTCGGTGGCCGGCGCCGCGCTCGGCATGGCCCGCCGCGCCCTGTCCGAAGCCGTCCAGCATGCGCAGAAACGCAAGATGTTCGGCCAGACGCTGGCCGACTTCCAGCTCACGCAGGCCAAGCTCGGCGAGATGGCGGCGCTGATCGACAGCGCGGCGCTGCTGACCTACCGCGCGGCCTGGATGCGCGACGACAGCGAGCGCCGCGGCGAGCCCGCCGTCGGCGACCTGACGGCGGCCGCCGCCATGGCGAAGATGTGCGCCACCGAGAATGCCAGCCGGGTGATCGACATGGCCCTGCAGATGCACGGCGGCCTGGGCGTCAAGGTCGGCACCAAGGTCGAGAGCCTCTACCGCGACATCCGTTCGCTGCGCATCTACGAGGGCGCGACCGAAGTCCAGCAACTGATCATCGGCAAGGCCGTGTTGCGTCCGTCGCCGGGCCGCCCCAAGACGGACGGCGCCCCCTCGGGGGGCAGCGACGACGCGCAGCGCGGAGCGTGGGGGCCAGGGAGGAATTCATGACCGCCAGCGCGCAAACCGACCGCTTCGTGCATGACCGGCTGCCGCCGGCGGAGCAGTTGCCGATCTTCCGCTACGACCTGCCCGAACTGCAGTTGCCCGACCAGCTGAACCTGGTCGAGGAACTGCTCGACAAGGCAATCGCCCGGGGCCTTGGCGACCAGCCGATGCTGCGCGCTCCCGGCCGCACGCTGAGCTATGCCGAGGCGGCGACGGAGGTCAACCGCATCGCCCAGGTGCTGACCGAGGACCTGCGCCTGGTGCCGGGCAACCGGGTGCTGCTGCGCGGAGGCAATTCGATCGCGATGGCGCTGGCCTGGCTCGCCGTGGTCAAGGCCGGCCTGATCGCGGTCGCCACCATGCCGCTGCTGCGCGCCAAGGAGCTTGGCGAGATCGTCGAGAAGGCCCAACCCACGGTCGCGCTGTGCGAAGAGAAGCTGCTCGACGAACTGGAGATGGCGCAACGGGCTCACCCGGTGCTGCGCACGATCGTGGCGTTCGATCGGTTGGACGCCCCCGACTCCCTGGCTGCGCGCGCCGCGGCGAAGAGCGGCGTCTTCCAGGCCTGCCCCACGGCCGCCGACGACATCGCGCTGTTGGCCTTCACATCAGGGACCACCGGCAAGCCCAAGGCGCCGGTGACCACGCACCGCGACGTGCTCGCGATGTGCCAGACCTGGCCGCGCCATGTGCTGCAGGCACGCAGCGACGACATCGTGATCGGTTCGCCGCCGCTGGCCTTCACTTTCGGCCTCGGCGGGCTGCTGGTGTTCCCCCTGTGGGCCGGCGCCTCGGTGTACTTCCACGACAGGCCCTACACGCCAGAGACCATGGTTCAAGTGATCCGGGAGATCGGGGCCACGATCTGCTACACGGCGCCCACCTTCTACCGCCAGATGGCGGCCTTCGCGAAGGCGGCTGGCGTCCCCAGCCTGCGGATCAGCGTGAGCGCAGGCGAAGCACTGCCCGACGCCACGCGCCAGCTCTGGAAGCAGGCCACCGGCCTCGAGATGCTCGACGGCATCGGCGGCACCGAGGTGTTCCACATCTACATCTCGGCCGCCGGCGCGCAGGTGCGCCGCGGCGCGGTCGGCAAGGCCGTGCCGGGCTTCACGGCCAGGGTGGTCGACGACGAGGGCCACGAAGTCCCGCGTGGCACGGTCGGCAAGCTGGCGATCATCGGACCGGTGGGTTGCCGCTACCTGGACGATCCGCGGCAGGCCGACTACGTCCGGGGCGGCTGGAACTATCCCGGCGATGCCTTCGTCGAGGACGAGGACGGCTACTTCTTCTACCAGTCGCGCGCCGACGACATGATCGTCACCGCCGGCTACAACGTGGGCGGCCCCGAGGTCGAGGACGCACTGCTCAGGCACCCGGCGGTCGCCGAATGCGGCGTCATCGGCAAGCCCGACGAGGAGCGCGGCATGATCGTCAAGGCCTTCTGCGTGCTCAAGCCCGGGCACACCGGCGATGCGGCGCTGACCAAGGCCCTGCAGGAGCACGTCAAGGCCAGCATCGCGCCCTACAAATACCCCCGCGAGATCGCGTTCGTGGCCCAGCTGCCGCGCACCGAAACCGGAAAACTCCAGAGATTCAAACTGAGGCAAATGACATGATCAAGCAACTGCAACCCCCAGGCTGGCTGCCGCCCAAAGGCTATGCGAACGGCATCGCCGCGCGCGGGACGACGGTGTTCGTCGGCGGCCAGATCGGCTGGAATTCGCAGCAGCAATTCGAGTCCGACGACTTCATCGAGCAGGCGGGCCTGGCGCTGCGCAACATCGTCGAAGTGCTGCGCGAAGGCGGAGCCGGCCCGGAGCACATGGTGCGCATGACCTGGTACATCACGGATCGCGACGAGTACAACCGCCGCCTCGGCGAGCTGGGCCCGGTCTACCGCGAGGCGATGGGCCGAAATTTCCCCGCAATGACCTGCGTGCAGGTGGCGGCGCTGGTCGAGGCGCGCGCAAAAATCGAGATCGAGGTCACGGCGGTATTACCTGACTGACCCCCAGCCTCGCCCACTTCGTGTGGCTCGGGCACCCCCTTCCAGGGGGCAATACCAGCGGCCCGGCGAAGCCGGTTCCGCGGTGTTTCCCGAAAGGGACCCACTGCATCGCCAGTCGGAAATCCCAGAAACAAAAAAGCCCACTGGAAAGTGGGCTTTTTTGCTTCGTCGACAACCTGGTAGGGTTATCGGGAATTTGGTTGCGCGAGCAAGATTTGAACTTGCGACCTTTGGGTTATGAGCCCAACGAGCTACCAGGCTGCTCCATCGCGCGGCAAGATGGAATTATATACTATTCGGCGCCGTTTTGCTCGGCGCCCGAAACTTCTTCAGAGATTTCGGGGCGATCGACCAATTCGACCAGGGCCATGGGTGCATTGTCGCCCACGCGGAAACCCATTTTCAGAATGCGCGTATAGCCGCCCGGACGTGCCTGGTAGCGCGGACCGAGTTCGCCGAACAGCTTGACGACGCTGTCGCGGCTGCGCAGGCGGTCGAAAGCGAGGCGCTTGTTGGCGAGCGTGGGCTTCTTGGCCAGGGTGATCATCGGCTCGATGACGCGGCGCAGTTCCTTGGCCTTGGGGACCGTGGTCTTGATGACTTCGTGCTCGATGAGCGAATTCATCATGTTCTGCAGCATCGCGAGGCGGTGCGAGCTGGTGCGGTTGAGTTTGCGGAGTCCGTGTCCGTGACGCATGGTGCTTTTTCCTTTACTTTATAAAAACAGGCAGCCGTGTCAGGTACTGCCCGGTGCACTGGCCCTCTTCTTCAGGGCCAACTTCGAATTATCGCTTGTCCAGGCCGGCCGGCGGCCAGCTCTCGAGCTTCATGCCCAAGGTCAGGCCGCGCGAGGCGAGCACTTCCTTGATTTCGTTGAGCGACTTGCGGCCCAGGTTCGGGGTCTTGAGCAGCTCGTTCTCGGTGCGCTGGATCAGGTCACCGATGTAGTAGATGTTCTCGGCCTTCAGGCAGTTGGCCGAACGCACCGTGAGTTCGAGCTCGTCGACCGGGCGCAGCAGGATCGGATCGAACTGCTGGGCGCTGCGTGGTGCCGGCGCATCGAATGCAGCGAGTTCGCCGCCTTCGAGCTGTGCGAACACGGCCAGTTGCTCGACCAGGATCTTGGCCGAGGCGCGGACCGCGTCTTCGGCGGTGATCGCACCGTTGGTCTCGATTTCGACCAGCAGCTTGTCGAGGTCGGTACGCTGTTCGACACGGGCGCTTTCGACCGTGTAGCTCACGCGCTTGACCGGCGAGAACGAGGCGTCGAGCACGATCCGGCCGATCGACTTGGTCGGCTCGTCGGCGTAGCGGCGCATCGTGCCGGGCACGTAGCCACGGCCCTTCTCGACCTTGATCTGCATGTCGAGCTTGCCGCCTTGCGACAGGTGCGCGATGACGTGGTCGGGATTGATGATCTCGACGTCGTGCGGCGTCTGGATGTCGGAAGCCGTGACCGGGCCTTCGCCGTCCTTGCGCAGGCTCAGCGTGACTTCATCGCGGTTGTGGAGCTTGAACACCACGCCCTTGAGGTTCAACAGGATGTTGACGACGTCTTCCTGCACGCCATCGATCGACGAGTACTCGTGCAGCACGCCCGCGATCGTCACTTCGGTGGCCGAGTAGCCGACCATCGACGACAGCAGAACGCGGCGCAGTGCATTGCCGAGCGTGTGGCCGTAGCCGCGCTCGAACGGCTCGAGCGTGACCTTCGCCTTGTTGGGCGCGAGTTGCTCGACCTGGATGGTCTTGGGTTTCAGCAGGGTTGTTTGCATGCAGGACTTCCTCTCAATACCCCCGGCTCGTTACACCGGTAAGGCTGGTGAAGCGCCCGGCGGGAGTACTTCCCGGCGGGAACAAAAAATCAAAAGTACGGGCCGCGTCAGCGGCACGTTATCGTCCGTTTAACGCGAATACAGTTCGACGATCAGCGATTCGTTGATGTCGGCCGCGAATTCGTCGCGATCGGGGACCTTCTTGAAGGTGCCTTCAGCCTTGTCGGCATTGACGTCGACCCAGGCGGGCATGCCGACTTGGGCGGCCAGCTGCAGCGCTTCGGCCACGCGGGTCTGCTTCTTCGACTTGTCGCGCACGGCGATCACGTCGCCGGTCTTGACCAGGTACGACGGAATGTTGACCGACTGGCCATTGACCGTGATCGCCTTGTGCGACACGAGCTGACGTGCTTCGGCGCGGGTCGAGCCGAAGCCCATGCGGTAGACCACGTTGTCCAGGCGCGATTCGAGGATGAACAGCAGGTTGGCGCCGGTGTTGCCACGGCGGCGGTCGGCTTCCTCGAAGTAGCGGCGGAACTGCTTCTCGAGCACGCCGTACATGCGCTTGACCTTCTGCTTTTCGCGCAATTGCAGGCCGAAGTCGGAGGTGCGCTGACCCGAGGTGCGGCCGTGCTGGCCGGGCTTGGAGTCGAACTTGGCCTTGTCCTGGATTGAGCGGCGGGCGCTCTTCAGGAACAGGTCGGTGCCTTCGCGGCGGGAGAGTTTGGCCTTGGGGCCGAGGTAGCGTGCCACTTGATCTTCCTTCTATGTCATCTGCCGCAGGGTGACTGCGGGAGCCATCAGCGGCGTGCCGATGGCGGTGGGCTTGTTGAAAAACAAAAAATGCGCAGCCGCTGTGAAGCAGGCTGCGCCGAGCATTGTCGCCTTAGATGCGACGACGCTTTTGCGGACGGCAGCCGTTGTGCGGAACCGGGGTCACGTCGGCAATGGAATTGATCCGGATGCCGAGCGCAGCCAGGGCGCGCACCGACGATTCGCGACCCGGGCCGGGGCCCTTGATCTCGACGTCGAGGTTCTTGATGCCTTGGTCGACCGCAGCGCGGCCGGCCACTTCAGAGGCGACCTGCGCAGCGAACGGCGTCGACTTGCGCGAACCCTTGAAGCCTTGACCACCCGACGACGCCCACGACAGAGCGTTGCCCTGGCGGTCGGTGATCGTGATGATCGTGTTGTTGAACGAGGCGTGCACGTGGGCGATGCCGTCCGCAACGTTCTTGCGAACCTTCTTGCGAACGCGTTGTGCCGCGTTGTTGGCAGGAGCTTTAGCCATGGTCTATCCTTATTTCTTCAGGGACTGCGCTGCCTTGCGCGGACCCTTGCGAGTGCGGGCATTGGTGCGCGTACGCTGGCCGCGCATCGGCAGGCCGCGACGGTGACGGAAGCCGCGGTAGCAGCCGATGTCCATCAAGCGCTTGATGTTCATCGTCGTTTCGCGACGCAGGTCACCTTCGATGGTGAAGAGAGCGATCTGGTCGCGGATCTTCTCGAGATCGGCGTCGGTCAGATCCTTGATCTTCTTCGCATAGTCGATGCCGCTCGCTTCGCAGATCTTGCGTGCGCGGGTGCGACCGATGCCGAAAATGGCGGTCAGGCCGATTTCAGCGTGCTTGTGCGGCGGAATGTTGATGCCAGCAATACGTGCCATGTGCGTCCTCTATATCTCTAACAATCAACCCTGGCGCTGCTTGTGGCGCGGGTCGGTACAGATCACGCGCACCACACCCTTGCGGCGGATGATCTTGCAATTACGGCAGATGGTTTTGACCGAAGCCGAAACTCTCATTTCTTTCTCCTAAGACTCTGTTCAACTCGGCGAACCATTCGCCTGAAAATTCGTTGCGTTCAAGACCCGTACGACTACGACGTCTTGAAGTTGGCTTTCTTCAGCAGCGACTCGTACTGCTGCGACATCATGTAGTTCTGCACCTGGGCCATGAAGTCCATCGTCACGACCACGATGATCAACAAGGACGTCCCGCCGAAATAGAACGGCACGTTGTACTTGAGGATCAGGAACTCCGGCAGCAGGCAGACGAAGGTGATGTACACCGCGCCGGCCAACGTCAGTCGAACCAGGATCTTGTCGATATAGCGCGCGGTCTGGTCACCCGGGCGAATGCCTGGAATGAACGCACCGCTCTTCTTCAGGTTGTCGGCGGTCTCGCGGCTGTTGAACACCAGCGCCGTATAGAAGAAGCAGAAGAACACGATCGCGGTGGCGTACAGCAGCACGTAGATCGGTTGCCCCGGCTGCAGCGCGCTCGCGATGTCCTTGATCCAGCGCATGCTCTCGCCGGTGCTGAACCAGCCCACGACCGTCGTCGGCAGCAGGATGATAGACGACGCGAAGATCGGCGGGATCACGCCGGCCATGTTCAGCTTCAGCGGCAGGTGCGACGACTGACCGCCGTAGACCTTGTTGCCGACCTGTCGCCGCGCATAGTTCACGAGGATCTTGCGTTGGCCGCGTTCGACGAACACCACGAAGTAGGTCACCAGCACGACCACCGCGACGATGAACAGCGCGACGATCACGTTCATGGCACCGGTGCGAACCAGTTCCAGCAGTCCGCCGATCGCGTTCGGCAAGCCGGCCGCGATGCCGGCGAAGATCAGGATCGAGATCCCGTTGCCGAGACCGCGTTCGGTGATCTGCTCGCCGAGCCACATCAGGAACATCGAGCCTGCCGTCAGGCTGATCATTGCGGTGAGCCGGAAGCCGAAGCCGGGCGAAATCACCAGGCCTGCGGAAGACTCGAGCGCCACTGCGATGCTGAAGGACTGGAACAAGGCCAGACCCAGCGTGCCGTAGCGCGTGTACTGCGTGATCTTGCGCCGCCCCGACTCGCCTTCCTTCTTCAGCTGCTCGAAGGTCGGCACCACGTAGGTCATCAGTTGCATGATGATCGACGCGGAGATGTACGGCATGATGCCCAACGCGAACACGGTGAAGCGCGACAGCGCACCGCCCGAGAACATGTTGAACAGGCTCAGGATGCCGCCCTGCTGACCTTGGAACAGCTGCGCCAGTTGGTCCGGGTTGATGCCCGGCACCGGGATGTGAGCCCCGACGCGATAGACCACGAGCGCGAGCAGCAAAAAGACCAGCCGGCGACGCAGGTCGCCGAACTTGCCTGTCTTTGCGAGCGTTGCCGCGTTGGTTGCCACGAAGAACTTCTTTCAGTCCGAGTGTTTAGGCGACGCTGCCGCCAGCGGCCTCGATCGCGGCCTTGGCGCCGGCGGTCGCGCCGATGCCCGTCAGCTTGACGGCCTTGGTGAGCTCACCGGTCTTGATGATCTTGACGACCTTCGCGATCTGGCCCACGAGACCCGCTTGCTTGAGCGCCAGCAGGTCCACTTCGGCCAGGCCGAGCTGCTCGAGCGCGGTCAGCGTGACTTCGGCGTTGTACTTCAGCAGTTGCGACTTGAAGCCACGCTTGGGCAGGCGGCGCTGCAGCGGCATTTGACCGCCTTCGAAGCCCACCTTGTGAAAACCGCCTGCGCGCGACTTCTGACCCTTGTGACCGCGACCCGCGGTCTTGCCGATGCCGGAGCCGATGCCGCGGCCGACACGGCGCTTTGCATGCTTGGCGCCGTCGGCCGGCTTGATGCCATTGAGTTCCATATGCGTCTCTCTCAGTGGCTCTGGTTAGAGCACTTTGACCAGATAACTGATCTTGTTGATCATGCCGCGCACTGCGGGCGTGTCCTGCAGCTCGCTCACGCTGTTGAGCTTGCGCAGGCCCAGGCCGCGCACGGTGGCGCGATGCGATTCCTTGGTGCCGATCGGGCTCTTGACCAATTGGACCTTGACGGTTTGTTGTTGCGTCGTCATGTTGCTGCTCCGGTTCAGGCGAAGAGCTCTTCGACCGTCAGACCGCGCTTGGCGGCGACTTCGGACGCGGTCGTCGAGTTCTTCAGGCCGTCCAGCGTGGCGCGGACCATGTTGTAGGGGTTCGACGAACCATGGCTCTTGGCCACGATGTCGGTGATGCCCATCACTTCGAACACGGCGCGCATCGGGCCGCCGGCGATGATGCCGGTACCCTTCGGGGCCGGGATCATGACGACCGAAGCGGCGCCGTGATGGCCGGTCACGCGGTGATGCAGCGTGCCGTTCTTGATCGAGATCTTCGCGAGGTTGCGGCGGGCTTCTTCCATCGCCTTCTGCACGGCGGCCGGCACTTCCTTCGACTTGCCCTTGCCCATGCCCACGCGGCCGTCGCCGTCACCCACCACGGTGAGTGCTGCGAAACCGAGGATACGACCACCCTTCACCACCTTGGTGACGCGGTTGATCGCGATCATCTTCTCGCGCAGACCGTCCTCGGGGCCTTCGTTCTGCGTTCTTGCCTGAATCTTTGCCATTTTGAATCTCGTGTCCGGTTAGAACTGCAGGCCGGCTTCGCGGGCCGCATCGGCCAGCGCCTTGACGCGGCCGTGGTAGGCGAAACCTGCGCGGTCGAAGGCGACCTTCTCGACGCCGGCAGCCTTCGCCTTTTCAGCGATGCGCTTGCCGATGGCGGTGGCCGCGGCAGCGGTGGCACCCTTGCCCGAAGCGCCCAGCGAAGCACGCATTTCGGCTTCGGCGGTCGATGCGGTGGCGATCACCTTGGAGCCGTCGTCGGAGATGACGGTGGCGTAGATGTGCAGGTTGGTGCGGTTCACCGTCAGGCGCGCCACGCCCTGCGTCGCAATGCGAATGCGGGTCTGGCGCGAGCGGCGAAGGCGCTGTGCTTTTTTGGTCAACATCATTTTGCTGCCCCTTATTTCTTCTTGGTCTCTTTGATCACGATCTTCTCGTCCGAATAACGGATGCCCTTGCCCTTGTAGGGCTCAGGCGGACGAATAGCGCGGATCTCAGCGGCCACTTGGCCGACGCGTTGGCGGTCGGCACCCTTGATGATCACTTCGGTCGGGGTGGGTGTTGCCACCGTGATGCCTTGCGGCATGTCCTTGTTGACCGGATGCGAGTAGCCGACCTGGAGGTTCAGCTTGCTGCCCTGCGCCGCGGCCTTGTAGCCGACGCCGACCAGGTTGAGCTTCTTCTCGAAGCCCTTGGTCACACCGACCACCATGTTGTTCACGAGCTGGCGCAGCGTGCCGCTCATCGCATTCGCTTCACGCGAATCGTTGGCGGGCTCGAAGCTCAGCTGGCCGTCCTTGGAGACGACGTTGACCAGGGCATTGCGCGGCAGGTTGAGCGAACCGCCCGTACCCTTGACGCTGATCTGGTCTTCCTTGATCGACACATCCACGCCTGCGGGGATGGCGACTGGCATTTTTCCTACTCGGGACATTTCAGTAACTCCTCGATGTCTCGGTTAGGCGACGTAGCACAGGACTTCGCCACCGACACCGGTAGCGCGCGCCTTGCGGTCGGTCATCACGCCCTGGGGGGTCGTGACGATCGCGACGCCGAGGCCGTTCTGAACTTGCGGGATGGCTGCGCTGGCCTTGTAGACGCGCAGGCCGGGACGGCTCACTCGCTCGATGCGCTCGATGACCGGACGGCCAGCGTAGTACTTCAGCGTGATGACGAGTTCGGACTTGCCGGCTTCGGTCTTGACCTGGAAACCGTCAATGTAGCCTTCGTCCTTCAGGACCTGCGAGATCGCGATCTTCACCTTGGAAGACGGGACCGACACAGTGGGCTTCGCCACCATCTGCGCGTTACGGATACGCGTCAGCAGGTCGGCAATGGGATCACTCATGCTCATGTTTTTTACTCCTGCCTGGCTTACCAGCTGGCCTTGGTGACACCGGGGATGTCGCCAGCGAAAGCCAGTTCACGGATCTTGGCGCGGCCCAGACCGAATTGACGGAAGGTGCCACGCGGACGACCGGTGATTGCGCAGCGGTTGCGCTGGCGCGTCGGGTTCGCGTTGCGCGGCAGCTTTTGCAGGCCCAGACGGGCAGCAGCGCGCTCTTCATCGCTCTTCTTGAAGTCGTTGGCGATCGCCTTGAGTTCGGCGTGCTTCGCCGCGTACTTGGCGACCAGGTTGTCGCGCTTGAGTTCGCGCTGGATCAAAGATGCTTTAGCCACAGGTCGCCTCAGTTCTTGAACGGGAAACGGAAGCCAGCGAGAAGCGCCTTGGCTTCTTCATCGGTCTTGGCCGTCGTCGTGATGCTGATATTGAGACCGCGCAGGGCATCGACCTTGTCGTATTCGATCTCGGGGAAAATGATCTGCTCTTTGACGCCGATGTTGTAGTTGCCGCGGCCGTCGAAGGCGCGACCCGAGATCCCGCGGAAGTCACGAACGCGCGGCAGCGCCACGGTCACGAAACGATCCAGGAATTCGTACATCTGAACGCCACGCAGCGTGACCATGCAGCCGATCGGCTGGTTCTCGCGAATCTTGAAGCCGGCGATGGCCTTCTTCGACTTGGTCACGACCGGCTTCTGGCCGGCGATCTTGGTCAGGTCGGCGACAGCGTTGTCGAGAACCTTCTTGTCGGCGACGGCCTCACCCACGCCCATGTTGAGCGTGATCTTGGTCAGGCGCGGAACCTGCATCGGCGAGGTGTAACCGAATTTCTCGGTCAGATCCTTGGCGATCTTTTCGCGGTAGTGTTGTTGGAGACGTGCCATGTGAGTACTCCTTAGGCCAGCTTGATTTCGTCGCCGCTGGACTTGAAGACGCGCACGCGCTTGCCGTCCGAGACCTTGATGCCCACGCGATCGGCCTTGCCGGTCGCAGCATTGAAGATCGCCACGTTGGATTGGTGAATGGGCATGGTCTTTTCAACGATGCCACCGGTCGTACCCTTGAGGGGGTTCGGCTTGGTGTGCTTCTTGACCATGTTGATGCCGTCGACGATCAGGTAGGAATCGTCCTTGCGCAGCGACACAGTGCCGCGCTTGCCCTTGTCGCGCCCGGCCAACACGATGACCTGGTCGCCTTTGCGAATCTTGTTCATGGCGTTGTTGTCCTTACAGAACTTCGGGGGCCAGGGACACGATCTTCATGAACTTCTCGGTGCGCAGCTCGCGCGTGACCGGTCCGAAGATGCGGGTGCCGATGGGCTCCAGCTTGGCGTTGAGCAACACAGCTGCGTTGCCGTCGAATTTGACGAGGGAGCCGTCTGCACGACGGATGCCCTTGGCGGTGCGAACCACCACTGCACTGTAGATCTCGCCTTTTTTGACGCGACCGCGCGGAGCAGCTTCCTTGATGCTGACCTTGATGACGTCGCCCACGCTGGCATAACGCCGCTTGGAGCCACCGAGCACCTTGATACACAGGACGGATTTCGCGCCCGTGTTGTCGGCCACATCGAGCCGGGATTCAGTTTGGATCATGTCTTGATATTCCCAACTTGTACCGTTTGCCACCCCGGCTGGATCCGGTTGTGTAGCGCTGCGGTCAGTCTTGGGCCCGTCGTCCACACACCAAAACCACTTCGGTGCGCTTCCGCTGGGCAGAAACTTTCGCCTTTTGAAGCGAAGCCCGCGATTGTTGCATAGTCCAAACGCCTCGTCAACACCCGGACCTGCAGAAATCTGTCAAACCGTAGACTCTCGCGGTGCACGCCAGACCATCGCCGCCTCTCATCCGCCGCCGGCTGCTGCTGGCGGCCGGGGTCGCCGGCCTTCTCCCGGGCTGCCGCAACGCCCCTGCGGGCCTGCCGCCCTCACCGCGGGTCCGGCAGGCCGAGCCGGCCCAGGCGCTGCGCCTGGTCGGCGAAGCGCGGTGGCCGCATCGGGCGGAGTTCCAGGGCACCGCCCTGGGAGGCTTCTCCGGCATCGACTACGACCCTGCGCGGGGCGAATACCTGCTTCTCAGCGATGACCGGTCGGATCTGGCGGCCGCACGGTTCTACCGCATGCGCTGGCCCGCGGTCGGCGCAGAGCCGCCGCAACCTGCCGGCGTCACCTTGCTGCGACAGGCCGGCGGCGCACTCTGGCCGGCGCGGCGTGCCGCGGCCGCGGACATCCCGGTGGTCGACCCCGAGGCGATCCGCTGGCGCCCGGAGACCGGCACGGTGCTCTGGACCAGCGAGGGCGACGTGGCGCGCGGCTTCGGCCCGGCACTCTACGAATCCCGGGGCGACGGCACGCTGGTGCGCGAGATCGCCTTGCCCGCGATGTTCGCGGCCGACCGCAGCGGCCGGAGCGGCCCCAGGGACAACCTCGGGCTGGAGGGGCTCGCGCTGACGCCCGACGGCCGCGACGCCTGGGTGGCGATGGAGAACGCGCTGCTGCAGGACGGGCCGGTGCCCACGCTGCGCGCCCCCGGCGGGCCCTGCCGCTTCACCCGGATCGACCTCGCGACCGGCCAGGCCCGGCGCCAGATCGCCTACCTGCCCGACGCGATCCCCCTGCGCCCGCTGCTGCCCGGCACCTATGCCGACAACGGCGTCAGCGAGGTCCTGATGATCGACGGCCACCGAATGCTGGTGCTCGAGCGCGCCTATGCGACCGGGATCGGCAATTCGCTGCGCCTCTACGAGATCGACACCCGCGAGGCCAGCGACACCCTGGCCCTCGACGCGCTGTCGCCCGACAATCACCGTCCGGCGCCGAAAAAGCTGGTGGCGGACTTCGCCGCGCTCGGACTGTCGCGCCTGGACAATACCGAGGGGCTCTGCTGGGGCCCCGATCTGCCCGGCGGCCGCCGGATGCTGGTCGCGGTGAGCGACGACAATTTCAATCCGCTGCAGGTCACCCAGTTCGCAGCCTTCGAATTCACAGACACGTCATGAACATCGCAGTCACCTTCCTGCCGCGCCAGGACCCGCTCCCCCTGCCCCCGATCGCCTTCATCGGCGGCGGCAACATGGCCAGCGCCATCATCGGCGGACTCCTCAAGCAGGACACGCCGGCAGCCACCTTCGAGATCGTGGAGCCCTTTGCGGAGGCGCGCGAACGGCTGGCCCGCGACTTCGGCATCGTCGCCCAGGCCGAGGCCGGCCCGGCCCTGGCGCGCTGCGAGGTCGTCGTCTGGGCGGTCAAGCCGCAGAATTTCGCCGAAGCCGCGAAGCCGGTGCGCGGGCTGGCGCCGGATGCCCTGCACCTCAGCGTCGCCGCGGGCATTCCGTCCGACAGCATCGCCCGCTGGCTCGGCACCGAGCGCGTGGTGCGGGCGATGCCCAACACGCCGGCCCTGGTCGGCCAGGGCATGACCGGGCTGTTCGCGCGCGACGCGGTCGATGGCGCCGGCCGCAAGCGGGTGGAACGGGTGCTGGGCGCCACCGGGGAGCTGCTCTGGGTCGATGCCGAAGGCGCGCTCGACGCGGTCACTGCGGTTTCCGGCTCCGGTCCGGCCTATGTGTTCTATTTCCTGGAGGCCATGACCGAGGCCGGCATCTCGCTGGGCCTGACGCCGGAGCAGGCGCACCAGCTCGCGGTCGGCACCTTCTCGGGCGCCACGGCGCTGGCCGCCAGCGCCGGCGAACCGCCGGCGGTGCTGCGCGCGCGCGTGACCTCCAAGGGGGGCACGACCTATGCGGCGATCTCGTCGATGGAAGACGCCGACGTCGCCGGCAAGTTCAAGGCCGCGATCCGCGCCGCCCACCAGCGCGCCGGCGAACTTGCGGCCGAATTCGGGAAATAGGCTCGCCCCCAGGTTGCCCGGCACTTCGTGTCCGGGCGCCCACCCCCTGCCGGGGGCAACACCGGCGGCCCGGCGAAGCCGGTTCCGCGGTGTTTCACCAACGGGCCTGGCTGCGCCGGCCGGTGAATACTGGCGCTGTGGTTGTTCTATGGCGGCGCGCAACGCGCCTGTCGGTGGGCGGCCGCGGAACCGGCTTCGCCGGGCCGCTGACTGCGCCCCCGGTAGGGGGTGGGCGGGCTACACGCAGTGAGCCCAACCTGGGGGCGAGCTAGTGCTCCGCGCAGCGCGCCCGTTCGTGGGCAGTCGCGGAACCGGCTTCGCCGGGCCGCTGACTGCGCCCCCGGAAGGGGGTGGGCGGCTACACGAAGTGAGCCAACCTGGGGGTGAGCTACACCCCTCCGGCCACGACGCCGGCGAACACGGTGAAGCCCAGCCAGTGGTTGAGGCGGAAGGCCTTGAAGCAGCCTTCACGCGTGCGGTCCCTGATCAGGCGCCAATGCCATAGCGCCTGCGCCGCGGCCACGGCGATCGCAAGGTAGAACAGGGGGCCCAGCCCCATGCCGCCGCCGACCGCAGTCCAGACGACCAGGAACAGCAGGTAACAGGCCATCACGATCGCGACGTCGAAGCGCCCAAAGGTGATCGCCGAGGTCTTCATGCCGATCCGCAGGTCGTCATCGCGGTCGACCATCGCGTACTCGGTGTCGTAGGCCAGCACCCAGAACAGATTGCCCGCCAGCAGCCACCAGGCCAGCGCCGGCACTTCGCCGCGCACCGCGGCAAAGGCCATCGGGATGCCGAAGCTGAAGGCGATGCCGAGCACCGCCTGCGGGATCGACACGACGCGCTTGGCATAGGGATAGGCCAGCGTGATCGCGAGCGCCACGAAGGACCACAGCACCGTCACCTGGTTGGTGGTGAGCACCAGCGCGAAGGCGCACAGGGCCAGCACGGCGCCGACCGCCAGCGCCTCCTTGACCGAGAGCACGCCGCTGGTGACCGGCCGCTGCGCGGTCCGCTTGACGTGGCGGTCGAACTCGCGGTCGGCCACGTCGTTGATGCAGCAGCCCGCGCTGCGCATCAGGAAGGTGCCGAGCACGAACACGACCAGCAGGTGCCAGCCCGGCCAGCCGCCGGCCGCAAACCAGAGCGCGCCCAGGGTCGGCCACAACAGCAGCAGCCAGCCGGCCGGCCGGTTCCAGCGGATCAGGTCGAGGTAGAGCCCGAGCCGCCCGCGCGGGGACTCGGCGCCAGGATCATTCTTCAAGGAGCGAGCGCAGCATCCAGGCCGTCTGGTCATGCACCGTGCAACGCGCGGTCAGCATGTCGGCGGTCGGGTCATCGCCGGCTTCCTCGGCCACGGGGATGAACTCGCGCGCGATGCGCGACACGGTCTCGTGGCCCTTGACCAGGATGCGCACCATCTCCATCGCCTTGGGCGGGACCTGCGGCACGTCGGGCACGGTGGCGATCTTGCTGAATTCGGCATAGGAACCCGGTGCGTAGTGGCCCAGCGCGCGGATGCGCTCGGCCAGGACGTCGGTCGAGGTCCAGAGCTCGGTGTACTGGCCCATGAACATCGCATGCAGCGAGTTGAAGTGCGGGCCGGTCACGTTCCAATGGAAGTTGTGCGTGGTCAGGTAGAGCGTGTAGGTGTCGGCCAGCACCCGGCTCAGGCCTTCGGCGATGGCCGCGCGGTCCTGGCGGTCGATGCCGATGTTGATGATCGGCGCGTTGCGGCTGCCCGATTCCTCGGCCACCCGGATGCCGCCTTTGCGCGGCACCTTGCCGGCCGACGAGGCCGGAGCGGGCGTGGCGGGCGACTTGGGCTTCTTGATGACTTTGGCCATGCGAAGGGTTCTTTCTACAGAAGGGTTGACGGCAGGAGGAAGCCGGAAACGGCGCACCGGCTTCGCAACATGCGCACTCTATCTCAGGACCGTCAGGACAGGCGCTTGACGCCCGGCAGTTCGCAGGCATAGATCGCGTTGCGCAGCGCCGCGATCGCCTCGTAGCGCGTGAAGCTGCGCCGCCAGGCCAGCACCACGCGCCGCGTCGGCGGCTCGCCGCCCTGGGTGTCGCGCACCGGCAGGTAGCGCACGATCTGCTCGGGCTCCTTGCGCCCCTTGCCGCGGGGCTTGAGCGCGTCGGCCGGCACCGACAGCCGCGGCACCAGCGTCACGCCCATGCCCGAGGCCACCATGTGCTTGATGGTCTCCAGCGACGAGCCCTCGAAGCTCTTGCGGATGCCTTCGGCGTTGCTCGAGAAGCGGGCGAATTCGGGGCAGACCTCGAGCACGTGGTCGCGGAAGCAGTGGCCGGTGCCGAGCAGCAGCATGGTTTCCTTCTTGAGTTCGTCGGAACTCACGGACTCGCGCTCGGCCAGCGGGTGATGCGCCGGCAGCGCGGCCATGAAGGGCTCGTCGTAGAGCGCGGCCATCGCCAGGCCGGTGTCGGGAAAGGGCTCGGCCATGATCGCGCAGTCGATCTCGCCGGCGCGCAGCATCTCGAGCAGCTTGGCGGTGAAGTTCTCCTGCAGCACCAGCGGCATCTGCGGCGTGCGCGCGATGTTCTGGCGCACCAGGTCGGGCAGCAGGTAGGGGCCGATGGTGTAGATCACGCCGAGGTTCAGCGGGCCGGACAACGGGTCCTTGCCGCGCTTGGCGATCTCCTTGATGCTGGCGGCCTGGTCAAGCACGCTCTGGGCCTGCTGGACGATCTGCTCGCCCAGCGGCGTGACCGTGACCTCGCCGGCGCTGCGCTCGAAGAGCTTGACCTCGAGTTCGTCCTCGAGCTTCTTGATCGCCACCGACAGGGTCGGCTGCGAGACGTAGCAGGCCTCGGCGGCCTTGCCGAAATGCCGTTCGCGCGCGACCGCAACAATGTATTTGAGTTCAGTGAGGGTCATAGCTTGGGTCAATTATTGCTCGCCCCCAGGTTTTGTCCCACGCGAGCCGGGCCGAGGCGCCGGGCTCGAGGGAAAGATCAGCCGAGCGCGCGCTCGACCCACCGCGCAATGGCCAGCAGGTAGTCGTCGTCGTACCAGCGGCCGGCCAGCTGCAATCCGATGGGCAGGCCCTTCGCGCTGTTGCCGCACGGCATCGAGAGCGCCGGGTGGCCCGTGAGATTCATCGGGTAGGTGTACGGATACCACGCACCGCGGATGGTGCCTGCGGGCTTGCCGCCGATCTCGACCTCGCCGCTCACGTCCAGGTCGATGGGCAGCGGCGGCGCCGAGACGGTGGGCGACACCAGCACGTCGAAGCGGCTGAACAGCGCCTGCAGCTCGGTGAAGCAGCGGGTCTTGGCGAAGGTGGCCTCGTGCAGGTCGACCGCGCTGTGGCGGCGGCCCTTTTGCACGGCGTCGATCAGCGTGGCGTCGAGGCGGTCGCCGAAGCGTTCGAGGTTGGCGCCGACGCGCGCGGCCAGCATCGACTGCAGCACCACCAGGAAGTGGCGCTCGAGCGCGACGAAGTCGAGCTGCACGGTCTCGACGAAGGCGCCTTCGCGCGCCATGGCCCGGACGGCTGCGGTCGTCGTGGCTTCGACTTCGGGGTCCACGGGGTTCCCGGCGGTCGGCAGCCACGCCACGCGCAGGCCTCGCAACGAGGCGGGCGCGGGGCGTTGCGGCATCGGGCCGCCCAGGCCGTACGGATCGCGCGCATCGAAGCCCTTGATGACATCGAACAGCAACTGTGCGTCGGCCACGTCGCGTGCCATCGGGCCGGTGAAGGAGTTGGCAGAGAACAGGTCGGGCGCCTGCAGGTGCGGCACCACGCCCAGCGTGGCCTTGAGTCCGACGATGCCGCAGCACGAGGCCGGAATGCGGATGGAGCCGCCGCCATCGGTGCCGAGCGCCAGCGGCCCCATACCGGCCGCGACCGCCACGGCCGCGCCGCTGCTCGACGCGCCGGGCGTGTAGCGGGCATCGATCGGATTCAGCGTGCGGCCGAAGATCGGCGCGGTCGCGACCTGCTTGTGGCCGAACTCCGGCGTGGTGGTCTTGCCGATGAGGATGGCGCCGGCCGCCTTGGCGCGCGCCACGGCCACCGCGTCTTCCTTCGGCACGAAGTCTTCGTAGATGGCCGAGCCCATGGTGGTGCGCACGCCGGCCGTCAGTGTCAGGTCCTTCACGGAGTACGGCACGCCATGCAGCGGGCCGAGCGCGTCGCCGGCCATCACGGCGGCTTCGGCGCCGCGCGCCGCCTCGAGCGCCTGCTCGGCCGTCACGGTGATGAAGGCATTGAGTTCGCGGCGCGCCTCGATGCGCGACAGTGCCGCGCGCACGGCCTCCACGGGCGAGGCTTCCTTGCTGCGAATCAGCGCGGCGAGGTCGCGCGCGCTGTGGTCCATCAGGTCCATGGTCGTGTCCTTGAGAGGGAAGGCGGAGGAAAGGGGCTCAGAGCATCCAGCGCCCGCCGTCGATCAGCAGCGTCTGGCCCGTGATGAAGCGGGCTTCGTCGCTCGCCAGGAAGCGCACCGCGGCGGCCACGTCTTCGGGTGCACCGACGAATCCGGCGGGCGTGTCGGCAACGATCTTCGCGAGCACGTCGGGGTGCAGCTTGTCGTGCGCGCGGGTGCGAATCGCGCCGGGGCACACGGCATTCACCGTGACTCCGTGGGGTGCGAGTTCGCGCGCCAGCGAGCGCGTGAACCCGACCACGCCCATCTTGGCGGCTGCATAGTCCGCCAGGCCCACGTCGCCGGCGAAGGCCGCGTCGGTGCTCATGTTGACGATGCGGCCGAACCCGCGCGCCTTCATGCCGGGCGCGATGCGGCGCGACGCGCGCATGGCCGTCAGCAGCGACACCTCGATGACGAAGCGCCACACGGCCTCGTCCGATTCGGTGAACAGTCCGCCGCGTTCGCGCGCGCTCTGGCCGACATTGTTGAAAAGGATGTCGACGGGGCCCAGTTCCCGTTCGACCCGGTCGAAGAAGCCGGAGACCACGACGCCATCGGTGCAGTCGCCCGACACGCACAGGCAACGCGCCGCGACGTCGGGCTTCGTGGCGAGCTGCTGCGCGAGCGGGGTGCAGTCGAGGTCCAGCACCGCCACCCGCGCGTCCTTGCCGAGAAGGTCGAGCACCGTGGCGGCGCCGATGCCCTGCCCGCCTCCGGTGACGACGGCGATGCGGTGCTCGAAGGTCATGGCGGTTCGCTCAGTGGAAGGTGCGCCCGCCATCGACGGCGAGTGCGGTGCCCGTGATGTAGCTGGCGCCGGGGCCGCTCAGGTAGAGCACCGCTTCGGCCACTTCCTCGGGAGCGG
Source organism: Variovorax sp. P1_G12 (assembly GCF_056405555.1). Lineage (NCBI taxonomy): Bacteria > Pseudomonadati > Pseudomonadota > Betaproteobacteria > Burkholderiales > Comamonadaceae > Variovorax > Variovorax sp. P1_G12. Next base: position 117,903 of record NZ_JBFUBW010000009.1, read on the forward strand.
CAACGCGGCCCAGCGCGTAGCGCCGGCGGATCTCGTCGAGCTCGCGTTCCGGGTCGTCGCTGTGCTCGTAGCTGGTGCGGAACAGCGGCGTGTCGATGGCACCGGGGCAGACCGCGTTGACGCGGATGCCGTCGGCCGCCGCCTCGATGGACAGCGCCTTGCCGAACATGATGACGGCCGCCTTGGCGGCGCAGTACGCGGTGCGGTTCGGCAGCGGACGCAGCCCTGCGCCCGACGAAATGTTGACGATGCTGCCGCCACCGGCCGCGCGCAGGTGCGGCATGGCGGCGCGGCACATCAGCATCGGGCCCGTGAGATTGACGGCCAGCGTGTGGGCCCACTCGGCATCGTCGGTCTGCTCCAGCGGCTTGAGCGAGTCGACGCCGGCCGAATTGACCAGCGCATCGAGGCCGCCAAGCCAGTGGACGGCGTGGTTCACCGCCGCCCTCACCGCCTGGGCATCGGTGACGTCGCACACCAGCGGCAGTGCCGCGTCGCCCAAGGCAGCGACGCACGCCTGCAGCCGCGGCGCATCGCGGTCGAGCAGCACGACGCGTGCGCCGCGTTCCAACGCCAGCCGAGCCACCGCGAAGCCGATGCCGCTCGCGCCGCCGCTCACGACGAAGCGCCGGGCCGTGGAAGACGTGGCGGTCATGCGGCGACGGCTGCCTGCAGCCGCGGGCGCATGTCGTCGGAAATGCGGTCGCAGCGATCGATCCACACGCCCGAGCGAGTCAGCGCGTGCTCGATCAGCCCTTCGAGCACCTTCAGCCGCGAGGGCTGGCCGATGATCTGCGGGTGCATGCCGACCATCATCATCCGGTCTTCGGCGTAGAGCATGTCGAACTCGCTCGTCCAGGCCTCGAGCACGGCGGAAGGCGCCTGCAGCGTGCGGCCCGGCAGCGTGATCGAGTACTGGAAGAAGGGCGCGTCGTCGAGCACCCAGCGGAACGGCAGCTCGACGATGTCGGTGCGCTGGCCGCCGATCTCGAGCAGGTAGGGCGAGTCGTCGTCGAAGAAGTTCGACGAATAGTCGAAGCCGTATTCCTTGAGCAGGTCGAGCGTGATGCTGCTGAACTCCGCCGCCGGCGAGCGCCAGCCGCGGGGCCGGGTGCCGGCCAGACGCGTCAGCGCTTCCATGCCGCGATCCATTTCCTCGCGCTCCTCGGCGGGGCTCAGGTTGACGATCCAGCGGTGGCTGTAGCTGTGGTGCGCCACCTCGTGGCCCTTGTCGACCACCTCGCGCACCAGGTCCGGGTGCTTGTCGGCCACTTCGCCGGGAATGAAGAAGGTGGCCGAAATGCCGTAGCGCGCCAGCAGCGCGAGGATGCGCGGCATGCCCACCTTCCATCCGTAGGCGCCTTGCGACATGAGGATGGGACGCTGCGCGTTGGCGGGGTCACGGCCAGTCCACATGGTCTCCGCGTCGAGGTCGAAGGTCAGCATGAGCGGGAAGCCTTTGCTCGTCGTCGGCATCAGAAAATTCCTTGGGCGATTCGGGTGGGACATCAGGGCGGTCAGACGTGCTTGTGGAAACCCGTCCAGCGCTCGGCCAGCAGCAGCACGACGCCAGTGGTCACGATGAGCAGGGTCGACACCGCGGCCACGCTCGGGTCCACGCCCTGCTCGACCGAGGTGAAGATCTTCACGGGCAGCGTGGTCTGGCTCGCGGACAGCAGGAACACCGAGACCGGCACGTTGTCGAGCGAGGTGATGAACGCGAAGAGGCCGCCCGCGACGAGGCCGGGCTTGACCAGCGGCAGGGTGACGAGGCGGAAGCTGGCGAAGCCGCCCGCGCCCAGCACGCGCGCCGCGTCCTCGAGCGACTCGTCGACCGACGACAGGCTGCCGAGGCTGGCGCGCACCACGTAGGGCACGGTGATGACCACGTGCGCGATCCACAGGCCGAACGAGTTGCCGCGCAGGCCGGTCATCGTGTAGTACTGAAGCAGCGCCACGCCGAGCACCACCGAGGGCAGGATCAGCGGCGCCATGAACAGCGAGGTGAGCACGCCCGCGCCGGGCACCATGCGGCGGTGAATGGCATAGGCCGCGATCAGGCCGAGCACCAGCGCGGCGGCGGTCGAGGCGGCGGCGAGCCACAGGCTGGTCCAGGCGGCGCTCAGGTACTCGGGGTCGCGCAGCACGACGTCGAACCAGTGGAAGGTCAGGCCCCTCGGCGGGATCGTGAGGTAGGCCGTCTTGCTGAACGCCGCAAGGACCACCACCAGCACCGGGATCTGCAGGAACACCACCACCGCGATGGCCGTGGCCGCGAGCAGCGGAGTCTTCTTGTGCTTCGCGCTCATGGGGACACCTTCGTGCTTCGCACTGCGGCGTGCGCTGGCTTGGGAACGGTCCGGCGCTGCGCTCATGCGTGGCCTCCCCAGCGCCTGAGCACGCGGCTCGACAAGCCGATCACCACCAGCGTCAGCGCGGTGAGGGTGAACGACATCGCGGCGCCGGCGGGCCAGTCGAGCGTCTGCAGGAAGTCGTCGTAGATCAGCGTGGCCATCACCTTGTAGGTGGGGCCGCCCAGCATGCGCGGCGTGACCAGCGCGCTGATCGTCAGCACGAACACCAGGATCGAACCCGACAGGATGCCCGGCGCACTCATGGGCAGCGTGATCGACCAGAACACGCGCAACCGGCTGGCGGCCAGCGTGTACGCGGCGGCCTGAACGTCCTTGGAAATCGCCTGGATGGCCGGCACCAGCATCAGCACCATGATCGGCAGGAAGATGTGCGACATGCCGACCAGCAGGCCGAACAGGTTGAACATCATCTTGATCGGCCGCTCGATCAGGCCGATGTCGATCAGCAGGTTGTTCACCAGCCCGCGGTTGGCGAGCAGCGCGATCCAGCCGAAGGAGCGCACCACCAGGTTCAGCAGCATCGGGAAGATGACGAGCATGGTGAGCGAGAGGCGCATCTTCGGGCCCGCATTGGCGATGTAGTAGGCCAGCGGGTAGCCCAGCAGCAGGCAGATGGCGGTGACGCCGAAGCCCAGCACCAGCGTGCGCACCACCACCTCGCGGTAGTACTCGTCGGTGACGATGCTGGTGTAGTTCGCGAGCGTCCATCCGGCGGCGATGCCGGTGCCGGGCTCGTAGGGGTGCAGGCTCAGCGGCACCATCAGCAGCACCGGCGCGATGAACGCCAGCAGCAGGAGCAGCAGCAACGGCGACGCCAGCAGCGCGCCGGTCATCCTGCGCGGCGTCATGCGGCCTCCTGGCTCGCCGCGGGCGTCACGTAGACATGTTGCGGCTCGATGCGCACGCGCACCGCTGCATCGACTTCCAGGCCGGCGTGCGGGCCGTTGGTGAGCGCCTCCGCGATGAGCTCGGTGCCGCCGAAGGCCAGCAGGTATTGCACGCGCGAGCCGACGAATGCGCGCATGGCGACGTGGCCCGCGAGAATGGCGGCGCTAGGCGATGCGCTGGGTGATGCCGCCTCGACGAAGCGGATGTCTTCCTGGCGGACCACGACATCGACCGCGCTGCCAGGCGCCATGCCTTCGGCACCCGTTGCCGACAGCACCGGGCCGCCGTTCAGCTGCACCGCGGCCGCGCCTTCGGCCGAACGCACCACGCGGCCCGTGAGCCGATTGGGTCTCCCGATGAAGCTCGCGACGAAGCCGGTGGCGGGGCGGTGGTAAATGGCCTCCGGCGTGTCGAACTGCTGCACGACCCCGTGCGCGAGCACGCACACGCGGTCGGACATCGACATCGCCTCGCCCTGGTCGTGCGTGACGAACAGCGTGGTGATGCCGACTTCTCGCTGCAGGCGCTTGAGCTCGATCTGCATTTCGTCGCGCAGCGAGGCGTCGAGGTTGGACAGCGGTTCATCGAACAGCAGGATGCTGGGGCGCGGCGCGATGGAGCGCGCCACCGCCACGCGCTGCTGCTGGCCGCCCGACAGCTGTTTCGGCATGCGGTCGCCGAGCGCGGAGAGCCGAACGCTGGCAAGTGCCTGGTCCACGCGTTGCTTCAGCTCGCTGCCTTGCACGCCCTGGCGGCGCAGGCCGAACGCGACGTTCTCGAACACGCTCATGTGCGGGAACAGCGCGTACGACTGGAAGACCAGGCCGATGTTGCGCCTGTTGGTGGGCAGCGCCGTCACGTCGCGGCCGTCGACGAGGATGCGGCCGCCTGTCGGTTCGATCAGCCCGGCCACCATGCGCAGCACGGTGGTCTTGCCGCAACCCGAAGGGCCGAGCAGCGAGATGAACTCGCCGTCGCTGACGGACAGCGAGACCGACGATGCGGCCGTGTGACCGGGATAGCGTTTCTCGAGGCGGTCGAGCGTGAGTGCCGGCATGTCGGTCGGTTCCTGGAGTTTGCGGTGCCGGTGGTCAGCGGGCCACTTCGCGCTGCCAGCGCTTGGTCCAGTCGGGCAGCGACTTGGCCACGACCTCCGGATCGGGCAGCCAGAGGTTGTCGAAGGTCTCCTTGTAGGGAACGATCTTTGCGGCCTTGTCGCTGAGCTTGACCTGCGTGTTGACGGGGCCGGCGTACTTGCGTTCGGCGAAGCAGGTCTGGCCTTCCTTCGACAGCACTTCGTCGATGTACTTGAGCGCCAGCGCCGGAGACTTCGCGCCCTTCGGAATCACCAGCGCCGGCAGGATGCCCACCGCGCCTTCCTTCGGATAGACGATCGCCAGAGGCAGGCCCTTGTCGATGGCCGAGCCGGCACGGTCGGGATACCAGACGGCCGCGGCGATCTCTTGCCGTTCGAACAGCGAGACGATCTGGTCGGCCTGCGTGTAGAGCGTGACGGAAGACTTCGCGATCGGCTTGATGGCCGCGAACCCCGGGTCCATGTTGGCGAGCGTGCCGCCCTTCATGCGATTGAGCGCCATCAGGAACTGCGAGCCCGAGGTGCCGCTGATGTCGCCGATGGCGAGTCGGCCGTCGTACTCGGGCTTCGCGAGGTCGGCCCACGAGGTGGGCGGCGTCTTGATCTGTTGGGTGTCGTACACGATGACCGTGGCGCCGGTCATGAACACGACGTACTGGCCGTCCTTGTCGAGCGCGCGCGGCGACACGTCGGCGGCGTGCGCGAGCTTGCTTTTGTCGATGGTCTCCAGCAGCTTTTCGTTCTTGAGTTGGGCGGCGAGCGAGTTGTCGATGTAGACCACGTCGAAGTCCGACTTTCCGCCGGTCGCGCGGATCGAGGCCGCGAACTGCGAGGAACTGCCGAGCTTGAGCGCCACCTTGGCCCCGGTCTTCTTCTCGAATGAAGCGATGTGGCAGGTCTTGGAGTCTTCGGCGAAAGAACCTCCGAAGATGCCGACGACCAGCTCTTCGGCCTGCACCGCGCCTGACAACATTGCGGCCATGAGGCCGGGAACGAGACAGCGCGAGAACATGGGTTTCATGAAGAGCTCCTGTGGGGCGATGGGCCGGATGGCTGCGTTGGAATTCACTTTATCTTTCACGAAAGATAAATGCAAGGCATTTAAGATAGGGGCGAACCCGCGCCGCGGCGCTGCACCGGATCGGCAGCGCATCGGCATCCCCCTTGATGGAAAGCTCGTCATGCCGCACAAAGAAGAAGCATCGAATCGACGTCCGCCCCAAAGCGATGCCGCCGACCCGCGTCCGCCGACCGAAGAGCTGCCCGCCGCCCAGGGCGGCGACCTGGTCGAGCGCGGCATTCGGCAATGGAAGCGCGAGCGGCCCGACATCGACAGCAGCGGCAAGGCCGTGATTGGCCGCCTGCTGAGGCTCGAGGAAGTCGTGCTGCGCACCCTGAACCTGGTGCTCGAGCCTTTCGGCCTGAAGTACCAGGAGTACGCGGTGCTCGCCACCTTGCGCGTGGCGGGTGCTCCCTACAGGCTGTCGCCGTCGCGTTTGCAGAGCACGCTGCTCTTCACCTCAGGCGGCTTGTCGAACCTGCTCAAGCGGCTGGAGAACGAAGGCTGGATCAAGCGATCGATCGATCCGAACGACGGCCGTGGCGTGCTGGTCAAGCTCACCGCCAAGGGGATCCGTCTGGCCGATGAGGCGATGCCGCGGCACGCGGCGGCGGAGTTGCATCTTTTGCGAATGTTCGACCAGAACCAGCGCGAGACGCTCGCGAACTTGCTCGGCACCATGATGATCGACAACGCACCCGAGCTCGGACCCGAGCCGAGCGATGCCCTGCGAGGGCTCAGGCCTTGAGGTATTCGGCCTTGCTGCCCAGCCAGCGGTCCACATGCCTGGCGGCGAGTTCGGGGTGCCGGTCGAGCATCTGCGGGGCCAGGTCGCGGGCCCAGTCGAGCAGCATGACATCGGTGCTGAGGTCCGCGAATCGCAGCAGCGGCGCACCCGACTGGCGGGCGCCGAGGAATTCGCCGGGGCCGCGGATCTCGAGATCGCGGCGCGCGATCTCGAAGCCGTCGCCGGTCTCGGCCATCGCCTTGAGCCGCGCCCGCGCGGTCTCGCCGACCCGGCCGCCCTCGTTCGGCGCGTACAGCAGCACGCAGGCCGAGGCCGCGGCGCCGCGGCCGACCCGGCCGCGCAACTGGTGCAACTGCGAGAGGCCGAAGCGCTCGGCATGCTCGATCACCATCAGCGAGGCGTTGGGCACGTCGACCCCGACCTCGATCACCGTGGTGCTGACCAGCACCTGCAGCTTGTTGGCCGTGAAGCTCTCCATCACCGCCTGCTTGTCGGCGGTCGGCATGCGCGAATGCAGCAGGCCGACGCCGACCTGGTCGCCCAGCGCGTCGGCCAGTTCGTCGCGGGTCTCGGTGGCGTTGCGCAAGTCGACCGCCTCGCTCTCCTCGATCAGCGGGCAGACCCAGTAGACCTGCCGGCCCTGCCGCAGCTGGGCCTGGATCCGGTCGATGACCTCGTCGCGGCGGTGCTCGGCCACCAGCTTGGTCACGATCGGCGTGCGGCCGGGCGGCAGCTCGTCGAGCGTCGAGACGTCGAGGTCGGCGTAGTAGCTCATCGCCAGGGTGCGCGGGATCGGCGTGGCACTCATCATCAGCAGGTGGGGTTCGAGGTCGCCCTCCGCCTTGCCGCGCAACGCAAGGCGTTGCGCCACGCCGAAGCGATGCTGCTCGTCGATGATCGCCAGCGCCAGCTTCTTGAAGCGCACCTTCTCCGAGATCACCGCATGGGTGCCGATCACCAGCGCCGCCTCGCCGCTCTCGACCGCCGCCGACATCGCGTCGCGCTCCTTCTTCTTCTGGCTGCCGGTGAGCCAGGCCACGCGCAGGCCGCGCTCGGCCAGCAGCGGATCGAGCCAGCCGACCAGCTTGCCGAAGTGCTGCGCCGCCAGGATCTCGGTCGGCGCCATCAGCGCGCACTGGTGGCCGGCATCGATGCAGCGTGCGGCGGCCAGCGCCGCCACCACCGTCTTGCCGGAACCGACGTCGCCCTGCAGCAGACGGTGCATCGGGACGTGGCGCGCCAGGTCGCGGCTGATCTCGACGCCCACGCGCTGCTGCGCCCCGGTCAAGCCGAAGGGCAGCGCGGCCAGCAGTTCCCGGTGCAAGGACTCGCCCGAGACGGCCGCATCGAGCGCCGGCGCGCGCTGCGCCGCCCGGGTGCGCCGCGCCTGCAGCTGCGAGAGCTGCTGGGCCAGCAGCTCATCGGCCTTCAGGCGCTGCCAGGCCGGATGGCTGTGGTCCTCGAGGGTGGCCAGCGCGACATCGGGCGCGGGATAGTGCAGGAAGCTCAGCGCCCGGCGCAGGTCCCAGGTCCCGTGCGGGGCGGCCCCCGCGGGCAGGGTCTCGTCGAGCACGGCGCGTGCCAGGCCCGAACGCACCTCGCGCCGCAGCACCGGCTGGGCCAGCCCGGCGATCGTCGAATACACCGGCGTCAGCGCCTCCGGCAAAGGGGTGCCCGCGGCCTTCACAGCCGGATGCATCATCTGCCGCCCGATGAAGCCGCCCCGCACCTCGCCGCGCACCCGCACCCGGGCGCCGACCGCGAGCTGCTTCTGCTGCGAGGGGTAGAAGTTGAAGAAGCGCAGCTGGCAGGTATCGCTGCCGTCGTCGACGGTCACGATCAGCTGGCGCCGCGGCCGGAAAGCCACTTCGCTCTCGGTGACCACGGCCTCGATCTGCGCCATCTCGCCGTCGCGCACGTCGGCCAGCCGCACGACGCGGGTCTCGTCCTCGTAGCGCATCGGCAGGTAGAGCGCGAAGTCGATGTCGCGCAGGAGGCCCAGCTTGCGCAGCGCCCGCTGCACCACGCTGAGCCCGGTCCCGGGTGCGGGCGCGGCGGCGGCGGGCTTTTCAGGGGTCGGGGACTTGGAAGCGGCAGGCATGGGACAATTCTGCCCGGCTCTTCGCCTCCCTCTTTCCCATGCCTCCTTGGCACGGGCCCGTCCGGCCCTCAAGCACCATGCGCGCCTTCACGCTTTCCGATTTCGATTTCGAGCTGCCGCCCGACCTGGTGGCCCAGCATCCCGCCGCCGAGCGCAGCGCCTCGCGCCTGCTCGACGGCACCGGCGCCGAACCGGTCGACCGCATCTTCAACCAGCTGCCCTCGCTGCTGCGGCCCGGCGACCTGCTGGTCTTCAACGACACCCGCGTGGTCAAGGCACGGCTCTTCGGCGAAAAGCCCACCGGCGGCAAGCTCGAGCTGCTGGTGGAGCGCGTGCTGCAGGGCCCCGAGGTGGTGGCCCACATGAAGGTCAGCAAGAAGCCGCCGGTCGGCACCACGCTGGCGATGACGGGCGGATTCACGGCCACGCTGCTGGGCCGCTGGCCCGAGGAGAATGGCGCCCTGTTCCGCTTGCGCTTCGACAGCCCCGCGGGCGAAGACCCCTACGCGCTGATGGCGCGCTGCGGCCATGTGCCGCTGCCGCCCTACATCACGCACGCCGATTCGACCGACGACGAGAGCCGCTACCAGACCGTGTTCGCGCGCGTGCCCGGCGCGGTGGCGGCACCGACCGCCGCGCTGCATTTCGACGCGTCGCTGCTGGCGGCGCTGGAGGCGCGCGGCGTACAGCGCGCCAATGTCACGCTGCATGTCGGCGCCGGCACCTTCCAGCCCGTGAAGACCGAGAACATCGCCGAGCACACCATGCATGCCGAGCGCTACGAGGTGCCCGAGGCGACGCAGCGCGCGATCGCCGACTGCAAGGCGCGCGGCGGCCGCGTCGTCGCGGTCGGCACGACCACCGTGCGCACGCTCGAAAGCTGGGCCAAGAGCGGCGAGGCCGCCGGGGACACGCGCATCTTCATCACGCCGGGCTTCCAGTTCGCGCACGTCGACCTGCTGGTCACCAACTTCCACCTGCCCAAGAGCACGCTGATGATGCTGGTCAGCGCCTTCGCGGGCTACGAACCCGTGATGGCGCTCTACGCCCACGCGATCCGCGCAGGCTACCGCTTCTTCAGCTATGGCGACGCCATGCTGCTCGCCCGGGTGCAGCCATGACGCGCAGGCCCTGGCTTGCGCTGGCCATGCTGCTGCTGATGCCGCTCGCCGCGGCGGCCCGCGGCTACACGCCGCAAGGCCGATGCGGGGACTATGCGCGACTCGACATCCGCAGTCCGGCCGGCACCTGCGTCGCGCTGCTCGCCGACGAGAACGAAGGCCTGCGCGCGCCGCGACGCGTGCTCGAGGTCGCGCCCGGACGCTACTGGGTCGTGGACATGGGCTCGTGGGAGCCACGCAAGGGCCGCCTGCTCGAGATGACGCTGCCCGCGGACGGCCCGGCGCCGCGCCGCGCGCGCTTCACGGTGATCGCCGAGCAACTCGACCGCCCGCTCGGCCTGGCCCTCGGCCCGGACGGAAAGATCTACGTCGGCGAAGCCGGCAGCATCTGGCGCACGCCGATCCCGGCGCCCGGCGGCGCGCTGCTGCGCGAGATGCTGATCGACAACCTGCCCAAGGACGGCAGGCACCCACTGAAGGAACTCGCCTTCGGCCCGGGCGGCCGGATGTACGTCAACATGGGCTCGGACTCGGACGACTGCCGCGATGGCGCGAAGGCGTACCCGCTGCCCTGCCCCGACGGCACCGGTCCGATGCCGCGCGCCGCGGTCTACGAGGCCACCTTCGGCGGCGACGGCTTCAAGCTGCAGGGCTTCAAGCCCTTCGCCACCGGCCTGCGCAACTCGGCCGCGCTGACGGTGCTGGCCGACGGGCCGGCCAAGGGCACCGTGCTGCAGGGCGAGAACTCGATCGACTACGACCCGGCCGACCAGCCGCCCGAAGAGCTCAACCGCCTCCAGGCCGGCCGCGACTACGGATGGCCCTACTGCGTGGGCCGCCGCCAGCCGGCCCGCGGCTACGAGGCCCGCTTCGATTGCAGCCGTACCGAGGCGCCCTGGATGCTCTGGCCCGCGCACGTCGCGCCACTGCAGATGCAGGTCGGGCCTGCCGGCAGCCGTTTCGCCGGCCAGCTGCTCGTCGCCTGGCGCGGCCACCGGCCCGCGGGGCACCGCGTGGTCGGCTACAAGCTCGACGCCAAGGGAATGCCGTCGGGACGCCCGATCGACTGGCTTGCCGGCTGGACCGCCGCGCCCGGCGTGCGGCCGCTGGGCCGCCCGACCGGATTGACCGTCGACCGCCAGGGCCGGATGCTGGTGGTCGAAGACTTCAACCGCACCGTACTCATGCTGATGCCCGACGGGCCCGCCTCTGCAAGCCTCCAAAGATGACCACTACACTGCCTCGCCTGCAATTCGAACTCCTCGCCACCGATCCGCAGAGCCATGCGCGCCGCGGCACCCTGACCCTGAACCATGGCGTGGTGCAGACCCCGATCTTCATGCCCGTGGGCACCTACGGCACGGTCAAGGGCGTGATGCCGCGCAGCCTGCACGAGATGGGCGCGCAGATCATCCTCGGCAACACCTTCCACCTGTGGATGCGGCCCGGCCTCGACGTCATGTCGGCCTTCGGCGGCCTGCACCAGTTCGAGAAGTGGGACAAGCCGATCCTCACCGACTCGGGCGGCTTCCAGGTCTGGTCGCTCGGCGCGATGCGCAAGATCAGCGAGGAAGGCGTCAGGTTCGCGTCGCCGGTCAACGGCGACAAGCTGTTCCTCACGCCCGAGGTCTCGATGCAGATCCAGACCATCCTCAACAGCGACATCGTCATGCAGTTCGACGAATGCACGCCCTACGACGTCGACGGCCACGTGACGACCGAGGCCGAAGCCCGCCAGTCGATGGCGCTCAGCCTGCGCTGGGCACGCCGCTGCCAGTCGGAGTTCGCCCGGCTCGAGAACCCGAACGCACTGTTCGGCATCGTGCAGGGGGGCATGTTCGAGAACCTGCGCGAAGAATCACTGGCCCAGCTGGTCGAGATGGATTTCCCGGGCTATGCGATCGGCGGCGTCAGCGTCGGCGAACCCAAGGACGAGATGCTGCGCATCATGGCCCACACGCCGCACCTGCTGCCGGCCCACAAGCCGCGCTACCTGATGGGTGTCGGCACGCCCGAGGACCTGGTCGAGGGCGTGGCGCAGGGCGTCGACATGTTCGATTGCGTGATGCCGACCCGCAATGCGCGCAACGGCACGCTGTTCTCGCGCTACGGCGATCTCAAGATGCGCAACGCCCGCCACAAGAGCGATCCGCAGCCGATCGATGCGAGCTGCAGCTGCCACGCCTGTGCGGGCGCCTCCGGCGTGCCGTGGAACGAGGGCGGGCGCGATGGCTTCAGCCGCGCCTACCTGCACCACCTCGATCGCTGCGGCGAGATGCTGGGCCCGATGCTCACCACGATCCACAACCTGCACTACTACCTGAACCTCATGCGCGAGATCCGCGAGGCGCTCGATGCCGGGCAGTTCGCCGAATTCCGCGCCCGCTTCAAGGCGGATCGGGCACGCGGGATCTAGGCTGAGCGCAGGGTCCGCGAAGCCGCGTGCCAACGCGGGCATTCTCGTTCACCTGGGTGGCGAGCGGCTCGGCGGAAGCTCAGAATCCACGCATGTCCGCATCCACCTCCCCCGCTCCCTCCGCCATCTACCCCTCCCTGGCCGGCCGCACCGTCTTCATCTCGGGCGGCGCCACCGGCATCGGCGAAGCCCTGGTGCGCGCCTTCCATGCGCAGGGCGCGCGGGTCGGCTTCTGCGATCTCGACGTGACGGCCGGGCGCGCGCTGGCGCAGCAACTGGGCGGCAACAACGAACCGCTGTTCCAGGAATGCGACGTCACCGACGTGGCCGCGCTCGGTGCGACCATCGCCGCGGTGCGCTCGCGCTTCGGCCCGATCCGGGTGTTGCTCAACAACGCCGCCAACGACCGCCGCCACCAGATGGCCGAGGTCACGAGCGATGATTTCGACCGTCTCGTCGCGGTCAACTTCAAGCACCAGTTCTTCGCCGCCCAGGCAGTGGCGGACGACATGCGCGCACTGGGCGGCGGCTCGATCATCAACTTCGGCTCGATGAGCTGGATGATCAAGGGCGCCGGCTATCCGGTCTATCAGGCCTGCAAGGCGGCCACGCGCGGGCTCACGCGCTCGCTGGCGCGCGATCTGGGCAAGGCCAACGTCCGGGTCAACTCGATCGTCCCGGGCTGGGTCATGACCGAGCGCCAGCTGCGGCTCTGGGTCAAGCCCGAATCGGCCGCCGAGATCGACGCCGCCCAGTGCCTGCCCGGCCGCGTGATGGCCGAGGACATCGCCAGCATGGCGCTGTTCCTGGCCGCCGACGATTCGAAGATGTGCACCGCGCAGGACTACGTGGTGGACGCCGGCTGGACCTGAAGCGGCCCGGGAGGCGGCGGCGCCGGCGGCGCAGCACCCGCATCCGCCGCCGTGCCGCAGGCGTGGCAGAACTTGGCGAAGGCGTTCTTGCGCGCATCGCAGGCGCGGCAGTGGTCGAACAGCCCGATGCCGCAGTGCGGGCAGAAGTCGATCTCGTCGTTCTTGAGGTCCACCGGGCGTTCGCAGCCCGGGCACACGCTCTTGGCCAGCCGCGCCAGCGCCGTGTCGTAGCTCAGCTCGTGGCGGCGCACCGTCTCGGGCTGCGCCTCGGCCAGCTTCTGGCGCGCCAGGTAGCGGTTGAGCGCCAGGATGGCGTAGCGTCCGATCAGCACCGTGACCACGATACCCACTGCATAGCGAACGTAGCCGCCGTAGCTCGGCAGGTAGGGCACCAGTTCGACGAAGAAGGCGAACAGCGCGAAGTAGATGAAGCCCCAGACGAAGGGCCACCAGGTGCTCTTGCGCTTCTTCGCGAACAGCCAGCCGGCGATCACCAGCAGCGGCAGCGTGAGCGCCAGCCGGTACAGGAACACCCGAAGCTCGACCTTTCGGTTCTCGGCATCGAGCCGCTTCCGCGCCGCCTCCTCGAGCACCACCAGTTGCTGCTGCGCCCGCTGGCGCGACTGCCGGGCATCGAGCGCGATCTGGCGCTGCGCGACCACGTTGCGCTCGGCCTCGTCCTCCTTGGCCTTCAGCGCGTCGAGCGCCTTGGTGCGGACGATCAGCTCGCTGTCCTGATCGGGCTGCGCGGTGGCGCGGCGGGTGGCGAGCCAGTTGCCGAAGGTCTCGCGCGCCGCCCGGCTGGCCTGCTGGGCCGCGACCAGCTTGAGCTCGGCCTGCTCGCGGTCGCGCGCCGCCTGCTGCTCGCTGCGCTCGGCGTCGCGCACGGTGTTGCGCAGCGGATCGGCCGCCGCACGGTCGATGAAATCGTCGAGCTCGATCCGGTGTTCGACCTGGGGCAGGTCACCGACGATCGTGTTGCCGAGCCCGACCAGGAAGCTGGCGAACACAATCGCCACCAGCCAAAGGCCGCGGCGAAACCACTTTTCGGACAGGCGCAGGGCTTTGCTCATCGCATTCCTTCTCTTGAGACGATTTGTCGTTCTGGATCGACTGATTCTGGACGATGGCTTGCGAGCCCCCCCGGTTCACGGGAAACACGAACACCCCGGCCAGGATCACTGCCGCAGCCATCAGGCTCATCTGCAACGCCAGCCCCACGAGGTGCCGAGAGCGCGAGACGCGCACCCGGTATTCACGCTCGTACGGGCCGAAGTTGGTGGACGTCCGGCTCAGCACGGCTTCCCGCCCTCGCAGAGCGGGCCGCACAGGCCGCAGCCAGAAAACGTGAACAGATACTGCTTCATGAAGTTCGCTCCGCCAGGAAATGAAAGTGGGCGGATGATGGTCCGCCCCTTGGTTCCCTGGAGCGCTTTGATGCAGCGGTCGCGATACTCTGCGCCGCCGGTATCGCTACCTGATACCCAGCGGCATCCGGCGACCCGCCAGCAGGTCGGCGCGCGTGAAAGGCCGCTCGATGCCCGACAGTCGCACGGCAATGACTTCGAGCGCGCCCTGGGTCGGCGCCGGCGTGCCGGGCCGCAGGAACAGCACCGGCGTGGCGAGGCTCAGCAGCACCAGCGTCCAGCTCAGGCGTGGATGCGGCAGGCGGTGCTGCCACCAGAGAAAGGTCCCGCTGACCGCCGCGCCCAGCGCATAGCCGAACACCACTTCCGAGAGCGAATGCGCATCGAGCGCCAGCCGGGTGGCGCCGATGAAGGCGGCGAACAGCCATCCGAGCAGTGCTGCGCCCACCCGGACCCGATGCTCCCAGCGCGAGACCACCAACCAGCAGGCCACCGGCCAGACGCTGGCCGCGATCGCGGTGTGGCCGCTGAAGCCGGTGAAATCGAGTGTGACGCTGCCGATGCCCCAGCCGAGGAAGGCGATCTTCGACACCGCAATCAGGGCGCCGCCGAGGCCGAACAGCAGCACCCAGAGCACCGCCAGGGGCCGGGTGGCGCCGCGAATGCCGAGCCACACCGCGATCCAGATCGCGGCGGGCAGCAAAAATCCGCTGTCACCGAACCAGGTGATCGCGTGGAGAATTTGACGGAGGCCGGGCATCAGACGGGCGTCAGCTGCCGAGCAGCACGCTCACGCGCCGCCGCAGGCTTTCGGGCTGCACCTCCACCTGGGGCACCGCACTGCCGACATGGAGCCCCACGCGGCTGAAGTAGCCGCGCCGGAACGGCCGCACCATCGCGACGTTCTGGCCGGCGCGCGTCTCGATCCGGCTGAAGTACGAGCCCCACAGATTGGTCAGCGCCATCGGGATCACCGGCGGGTCGAGGCCTTCGGCGCGGGCGGCATCCAGGATCTTCATCACGCCGCCCTTGAACGGTTGCAGGCTGCCGTCGCGCGTGATCGCGCCTTCGGGAAAGATGGCGAGCAGGTCACCCTCGCGCAGCACCTGCACGGCCTCCGCGAAGGCCTTCTCGTAGGCCGCCGGGTCTTCCTTCTGGGGCGCGATCGGGATCGCCTTGGCCATCCGGAACAGCCAGCCGAGCACCGGCACGGCGAAGATGCGGTGGTCCATGATGAAGCGGATCGGGCGCGGGCTCGCGGCCATCAGCAGCACCGCGTCGATGAAGCTCACGTGGTTGCAGACCAGCACCGCGGGCCCGTCGGCCGGGATGTGCTCCTGGCCCCGGATGTCGAAGCGGTAGACCAGGTGCGACAGCACCCAGGCCACGAAGCGCAGCAGGTATTCGGGAACCAGCATGAAGATGTAGAAAGCAACGACCGCGTTGGCGATGCCGGTGAACAGGAAGATCTGGGGAATCGTGAAGCCACCCTTCAGCAGCGCACCGGCGATGACCGAACTGGCGATCATGAAAAGCGCATTCAGGATGTTGTTGGCCGCGATGATACGAGCCCGGTGCGTGGGCTGGCTGCGCATCTGGATCAGCGCATACATCGGCACGCTGTAGAGCCCCGCGAACAGCGACAGCAGCCCCAGGTCGGCCATCACGCGCCAGTGGGCCGGCTGGGCCGAGAACGCGCCCAGCCCCATCTGTCCCACGGCCGGCAGCGCCCGCGACGCGAAATAGAGATCGATCGCGAACACGCTCATGCCGATGGCGCCCAGCGGCACCAGGCCGATCTCCACCTGGCGCCGGCTCAGCGTCTCGCACAACAGCGAGCCGATGCCGATGCCGACCGAGAACACCACCAGCAGCAGCGAGGCCACCTGCTCGTCGCCGTGCAGCACCTCCTTGGCGAAGCTCGGAAACTGGGCCAGGAAGACCGCGCCGAAGAACCACATCCACGAGATGCCCAGCAGCGAGCGGAAGACGACCACGTTGCCGTGCGCCAGCTTCAGGTTGCGCCAGGTTTCGCTGACCGGATTCCAGTTGATCGACAGGCCGGGGTCGGTGGCCGGCGCCAGCGGGATCGCCTGCGCCACCGCCCGTCCGACCAGCGCCAGCAGCAGGCAGGCCACGGCCACAGTGGCATGCCCGACCTGCGGCAGGGCGACCAGCAGGCCGCCCGCGACCTGCCCGAGCAGGATCGCGACGAAGGTGCCCATCTCGACCATGCCGTTGCCCCCGGTGAGCTCGCGCGGCGCGAGCACCTGCGGCAGATAGGCGAACTTGACCGGGCCGAACAGGGTCGAGTGCAGCCCCATCAGGAACACGCAGCCGAGCAGCACGACGGCGTCCGCCCGCAGGAAGCCCCAGGCGGCGATGCCCATGATCGCGATCTCGAGGTTCTTGACGAAGCGGATCATCTTCGTCTTGTCGTACTTGTCCGTGAGTTGCCCCGCGGTGGCGGAGAACAGCAGAAAGGGCAGGATGAACAGGGCGCCGATCGCCAGCCCCGCCATGGCGGGCGACATCCAGGCCAGCTGCAGCTGGTAGGTCACCATCACCGTGAAGGCGAACTTGAACAGGTTGTCGTTGGCGGCGCCCGCGAACTGGGTCCAGAAGAAGGGCGCGAAGCGCCGCTGCCGCAACAAGGCGAACTGGTTGGCGTGGGCGGGCCCCTCGGGCAGGCTGGCGGACGAGACTTCGGAAGGATGGGTCATTCGAATGGGCGCAGCGGTCTGTTTGCTCAGGCCGTCAGGGCGGCGGCCCGCGAATTGTGCCGCAGGGTCTGCCGCCCCATCGCCTGCAGCGCATGCAGCACGGGAAGCGCCGCCAGGGCGGCCGTCAGGTGCTTGAGGCTGTGGCCCGACACCAATTGATTCGTCGCATCGAGGATCGCAGGGTCCGCCAGCTCGAACAGCTTGGCGAGCGCATAGAAGAAGACCACCCCGCCGAGCTTGAGGCCGATGGCGCCCGGCACCGGCCGTGCCAGCGCCAGCGCGAGAACCAGCGCCAGGCCGCCGAACTGCACCAGCGCCCAAGGCAGCGCGTTGCCGCTGCGATGGCAGACTGCCACTGCCAGCAGCCCGCCGACGAGCGTGACCCAGGCGGCTGGCCAGCCGGCGCGTGCGCTGACCCGCTCGCAGACCGCGACACCGACCAGCCCCGCGAAAGCCACCGCCATGCCGGCGCGATCCGCCGCCAGCCGCATGGGATCGGGCTGCAGGTGATAGAAGGCCGAGCCGAGTGCGGTGAGGATCAGGCCGGCGAAGAACATCCAGGCGCAATCCAGTGCATCGAAGGGCAGCGGCGCCAGGGCCTGCGGCAGCGGCGCGGCCTCCAGCAGCTCGTCGTGGGCGCGGCCGAGCCAGTGCAGCCAGCGCAGGCCCCAGATGCCCACCACCGCGAAAGGCAGGTTGCTCAAGACGTCCATCGCGTTCGGCAGCGCACCCCAGGACCGGCCGTCGGCGAAGGGCGCGCCGCCCAGCGCCGGGGTCGGCACCGCGGGACCGAAAACCGCGGCGACCGATAGCAGCGCGGCGAGCGCCAGCAGGGCACGCTCGCGATGGGAGAGGGACGACGGCAGGGACATGGCAGACTCCGATGGGTGGCTCGACGAGGCGGAATCTAGGTTGTCGACCCCGCGCCGGGCATCGAGAATCGATACGGAGCACTTTTTCACCACTTTGGGTATCGCGCCGCAATACTCCCCCAGACATGAGCACCACCGTCGACCTGGTCAACGCACTCAAGAGCGAACTCAAGACCGCCCGCATGACCTATGCCGACCTGGCCAGATCTCTGGACATGGCGGAATCCAGCGTCAAGCGGATGCTGGCCAAGGGCGACATGCCGCTGACGCGGGTCGACGCGATCTGCCGGGCGCTCAAGATCGACTTCGCCGAGCTGGCCCGCCGGGTGGCGGACGCTCAGCCCCTGCTCAAGGAACTCACCCTCGAGCAGGAGAAGGCGGTGGTCAAGGACAAGAAGCTCCTGCTGCTGGCAATCTGCGTGCTGAGCCAGTGGACGCTGGAGCAGATCGTCGCCGCCTACCGGATCAGCGAGGCCGAGTGCATCGGCTACCTGGTCCAGCTCGACCGGATCGGCATCATCGAACTGCGGCCGCTGAACCGCTACCGGCTCAAGCTCGCCAAGACCTTCCGCTGGCGTCCGCACGGGCCGGTGATGGATTTCTTCCGCGAAAACGTGGTGCTCGACTATTACCGCGGCGGTTTCGACGGCCCCGCCGAAGGCCTGCTGCTGGTGCACGGCTCGATCAGCAAGTCGCTGGCGCCGGCCTTCCTCGACCGGCTGCAACGGGTCGCGCAGGACTTCGCCCAGCAGCACCAGACCGATCAGAAGCTGTCGCCCAAGGAGCGCGAGGGTTACACGCTGCTGCTGGGCATGCGCAACTGGGAGTTCGAGCTGTTCACGCGCCTGCGCCGGGGCTGACCTGCTGACCCCCACGCTCGTCAATTCGTGTACTCGCTGCCCCCCGAGGGGGAAGCAGCAGGCCGCCCGTCCGGGCGAAGCGCGGACTACGCCGCGCTGGCGGCCCGGCGCCGGCCTGAAAGCACGAAACCGGTTTCCTCGATAAAATCCGGCGAGCAGAAAAGCGGACGCACCCGTCCCACCGATGGCGCAATCTCCCATGAACGCTCAGGTGAATCGCCATGCGATTCGGCCACTGCCTATTTTTTGATCAATCGCCGACTGGAGAGTCACCACGCCAAGTGGTGCACCGAAGGAGCAAACCCGCTGCCGGACGCAGCGGGTGAAACTCTCAGGTAACAGAGACAGGGGGAGCGGCAGTCTGAACCCCGGGTCTTGCCGCTTTCACAGTAAGCGCTAACGCCCGCCGTTCATGCCATCCCAAAAGGATTCGGACATGCGCGTGGTTGTACTTGGCGCCGGCTTGCTCGGCGTGACTTCGGCCTATTACCTTCAGCAGCTCGGTCATGAAGTGACCGTGGTCGACCGGCACGCGACGCCGGCGGCCAAGGCGCGCGGCCTGGCCGCGGTCGGTGCACATTCGCCCGCAGTGCGGCCCGGACTCGCAGCGCCCCGGACCGCTCAACGCTGGACCAAGATGTGCGGCCGCATGCGCCGCCGGCTGGCCGGCCTGATCGACCAGGCCATGGGCACGCCGCCGAAACGCGATTCTCTCGACCATCTCGTGCGCCTGGCCGCCTACAGCCGCAAGAGCGCTCGGGCGCTGCGCGACGAAGCTGGCGTGCCGCAGGGCCCGCGGGCGGCCGGCCTCCTGAACCTCTTCACCGACCCCGAGGCCTTCCGCGTGCGGACGGCCCGGGCAAGCCATTGGACGGGGCTCGGCTGCGAGGAGCGGCTGCTGTCGGCCGACGAAGCGATCGGCATGGAACCGGCGCTGAAGGCGATCCGCGGCAAGCTGGCCGGGGCGACCCATGCGCTCGAGGATCCGGCGCGCGATGCGACGCAATTCGCGGCCAGCCTGGTGTTCCTGTGCCGTGCGGCGGGGGTGCGCTTCATGACCGGGCACACGGTGGTCTCGCTCGTGGAGCGCGACGGCCGCCTCGACCACGTCGAACTGCTCGATGCCGCCGGCCAGCCCGCCACGCTGCGCGCCCAGGCCTACGTGCTGGCGCTGGGGGCCTCGAGCGTGCCGCACGCCGAGGACCTGGGCATCGACATGCCGCTGCGCTTCCTGCGCGAGTACATCGTCACCATGCCGATCCTGGACCCGGCGAAGGCGCCGCGCATCGCGCTGCGCGACCGGCAGGGAAAGCTGCGCATCACGCGCGTCGAAACGGCGGCCGGCGAGCAGTTGCGGATTCAGGCCGTCGTGCAGGCCGGGCTCGACGAGGCGGCCGAGCCCGACTCGGACCGCTTCCAGGCGATCGTGCGCCGCACCGAGATGCTGCTGCCCGGCGTCGCCGACGCCAAGCAGGCGAGCTTCGAGACCGCCATGCATGCGGTCAGCACCAACCGGCTGCCGATGATCGGCAAGACGCGCTTGCCCAACCTGTTCCTGAATACCGCGCCCGGCAGCCGGACCTGGATCCATGCCTGCGGCGCGGGCAAGTCGATCGCGCGCATCGTCAGCGGCCTGCGGCCCGAGCTCGACTTCGCCTTCCGGCGCCCCTAGGCCGGCGCTGCGCCGCTACAATCCGCACTCTGCAGGAGAGCGGGCCCACGGGCCCCACCGAAGGCGCAAACTCCCATAAACGCTCAGGTCGGCTCACAAGATGAGCCTGTACTGCAGTTCACTGTCAAAGCCGTCTGGAGAGCCATCACGCCGCTTGCATGCGCGCGTGGTGCACCGAAGGAGCAAACCCGCTGCGGGCGCAGCGGGTGAATCTCTCAGGTACCGAGGACAGGGGGAGCGGCAACTTGGACTCTCGGTCCGGTTGCTTTCGTTGTCGACAGCATTCCGTCGCCGTTGCGTTCAAGCGCTGCAACCTTCAAGGGTTCTCGATATGCGCGTGATCGTTCTTGGCGCCGGCCTGCTCGGCGTGACTTCGGCCTACTACCTCCAGCAACTCGGCCACGAAGTGACCGTGATCGACCGCCAGGCCACGCCGGCGGCGGAAACCAGCTTCGCCAATGGCGGGCAGATCTCGGTCAGCCATGCCGAGCCCTGGGCCAACCCGGGGGCGCCACTCAAGGTGCTGCAATGGCTCGGCAAGGAAGATGCGCCCTTGCTGTTCCGCATCCGCGCCGACATGCGCCAGTGGCTCTGGGGGTTGCAGTTCCTGCGCGAATGCACGCCGGCGCGCACCCGCCACAACATCGAGCAGATCGTGCGCCTGGGCACCTACAGCCGCGACACCCTGCAGCAGCTGCGGCGCGACACCGGCCTGGACTACGACCAGCGCACCCAGGGCATCCTGCACTTCTACACGACGCAGAAAGAGTTCGATGCGGCGCTGAAGCCGGCCGAGCAGATGCGCGCGCTCGGCTGCGACCGGCGGGTGATTTCGGCCGACGAGGCGGTGAAGCTCGAGCCCGCGCTCTCCCACATCCGTGCGCAGCTCGCCGGCGCCACCTACACCGCGGAGGACGAATCGGGCGACGCCAACCGCTTCGCGCGAGAGCTGGTCAAGCTGGCCGAGGCGGCCGGCGTGCGCTTCCTCATGAGCCACACCGTGACCGCGCTGCGCGAAGCCGGCGGCAGCATCGATCACGTCGAGGCGACCGACAGCGAGGGCCGCTTCCAGCGTATCCGCGGCGACGCCTTCGTGCTGGCGATGGGCTCGCTGAGCCCACTCTACGCGGCGCCGCTCGGAATCCGCCTGCCGATCTACCCGGCCAAGGGCTATTCGGTCACGATGCCGGTCAAGGATGCCTCGAAGGCCCACCAGGTCTCGTTGACGGACGACGAATTCAAGCTGGTGTTCTCGCGCTACACCTCGGCCACCGGCGACCGGCTGCGCATCGCCGGCACGGCCGAGCTCAACGGCTACGACCGCGACCTGAACCGGGTGCGCTGCGAGGCCATCGTGCGGCGCGTGGAGCAGCTGTTCCCGGGCGCCGGCAACGCGGCCGAGGCCCAGTTCTGGACCGGGCTGCGCCCGGCGACACCGAGCAACGTGCCGCTGATCGGGGCGACGAAGCTGCCGAACCTGTTCCTGAACACGGGCCACGGCACGCTGGGCTGGACCCATGCCTGCGGCTCGGGCAAGTCGATCGCGCGCATCGTGAGCGGACTCGCGCCCGAGGTCGACTTCGCCTTCACCGGGCTGCGCACCGGCCTTCAGTCGTCGTCGGTGAAGACCGTCAGCACGCCGGTGTAGCCGTACAGGTGGTTGCGGGCGATCTCGCCTGCGGCGAAGAAGCCGACCAGCGGGACATCGCCCAGCGCATGCCGCACGATCTGCAGCTCGGCGCCGGGGGCGCCGAAATGCGGTCCGCCGCGGCCCGAGCAGCTCACGTAGATCGCGCCCGCGATGCGGCGTGCCGGATGCGGCGCGGCCTCGGCCTCGCCGGCCGCGACCGCGCGTGCGGTCGCCAGCGTCTGCTCCTGCGGCTCGAGCTCCTCGCGGATCTCGGCGCAGACGCGCATCAAGTCGGCGCGCGCCGCCTGCGCGTTGCGGCGGCAGAAGCTCATGCGCATGCCGGCTTCGGCAACATCGGCGATCGCCACGCCGCGACGGGTCGGATCCAGCCCGATGATGTGGCGCACCCGCACGTCGGCGCCCAGGTCACCGGTGCGCCGGACGCCGTCGCTGCCGGCCTCGGCCAGGCCGACCAGGGTCGCGCGCACGGCGTCGATCGCCTGCTCGGGTGCATCGAGCGACACCCGCAGGTCGGCCAGCAATACGTCGAGCGCGGGCTCGCCGTCGAGCTCCAGCAGCAGATTGCCGTCGGCCTTGGTGATCTCGCGCTCGCGCGAGACCGGCTGGCAGCCCTGGGTCACACGCGACACCAGCCGCACACCCTCGCCGAACACCACGCCCGAGAGGCCGCCCGAGAACACGCCGCCGACCGCGCCGTGGCCGCGGATGTTGCCGTTGCCGCCGATCGCGAATTGCAGCGAGCCGACGCGGCCGGATGACAGGCCGCCGAACAGGTAGCCGGTGTCGGTGCGCTCCGCCATCTCGGCGATCAGTTCGCCCAGCTCGGGCGTGCGCGGGTCGGCGTGCACCAGCGCGGTATGGGCCGCGAAGCCGCTCGTTTCCGAGCTGGCGAGCGGCGCCACGCCGGAAAACACGCGGTATTGGTCGCTCGGCAACTCGCACAGCATCACGCTGAGGGCCGGCTCGTCGAAGTACTCGGCGTTGTTGGCCGCCACACCGACCCCCACGGTGCCGGTCCAGTCGGTGATCTCGGGCAGTTCGGCACCCAGGTGATCGAGGATCTCCTGGGCGTCTTCCCCGTAGTGGTCGGTGATGTAGAGCAGGCCCAGGGTCGGCGAGCGCGCATAGTCGGGCAGCGCCATCTGCGCCCGCAACTGGGCCAGCACCAAGCCGGCGGCCATGCGCCATTGCGGGTGGGTGGCATGCCCGGAAGGAAATAGCTTCATGGGCTCGGCTTTCTTTTCTCTCTCGGAGGCGAGGAATCGGCGTCAGCGCGCACGCTTGCGCGCCGGCGCCGGGCGTTTGGCAGCCGCCGCACCGCCGCGGGGCGACGCCGGAGCCTTCTTTCGGGCGGCGGCCGGCCTGGCGGCGCTCTTGGCCGGGGTCGAACGCGCGCCCGAACCGGCCGCGTCGGCCAGCGGCTGCGCCATGGCCGGYACCGTGAGATGCGAGGCGTCCTGCAGGGCCGAACTGGCGATCTGCTGGAACTGCTGCGTGAGGGCTCCCCACCATTGCAGCGGGTCGACGACCCCGGCCCCATCCGCCGCGGCCGCGGCAGGCGTCGGCGCCGGTGCCTCTTCGGCTTCCGGCGCCGCCTCGGGCGCGGGTGCCGCGGCCGGCGCCTCGGTCCGGAACGCCGGCGCCGGTGCGGGCGCTGCCGGCCGCGTGAAGGCGCTCGCGAGGTCTTCCATGCGCACGTTCATGCCGCGCAAGGTCGACAGCGTCATCTTCTGCACTTCGAGCGCCTGGATCGTCGCCTTGAGCGCATGGCCATTCTGCTCGAGCCAGTACTGAACGGTCTTGAGCTCCTGGATGCGCTTGTCGACCTCCTCGACGCTCAGCGTCGGCGCCACCCAGTTCGACAGGCTCGGCAGCCCTGGCACGGCGCTGGGCGTGGTGCTCCCGCCAGCCAGATTCTTCAGGAAGTCGAAACCCGGAACGAACTGACTGAAGGCGAAAGGCTTGCTGGCGTCGCTCATGGGGGGTGCTCCGGAAGTGTGTTTCTTGTGCAGGCAGCTTACTCCAAGCGTCCACGCTTTTGGGCTTGCCGATGGCATCAGGGACTCGCCATCGAGGCCCGGCTTGTGGACAATGGCCGACCAGACACAGAAAGTCACATGTCCATCTTCCACCTCGCCTTCCACGTGCGCGACCTCGACGAAGCCAGGCGCTTCTACGGCGGCGTGCTCGGCTGCGCCGAAGGCCGCAGCACCGACACCTGGGTCGACTTCGACTTCTTCGGCCACCAGATCTCGCTGCACCTCGGCGAGCCCTTCGCCACCGCGCGCACCGGCCGCGTGGGGGACGCGATGGTACCGATGCCGCACTTCGGCATCGTGCTCGAACTGCCCGCCTGGCGCCAACTCGCCGCGCGCCTGGAGGCGGCCGGGGTCGACTTCGTGCTGAAGCCGCAGGTGCGCTTCGAGGGGCAGCCCGGCGAGCAATGGACGATGTTCTTCTGCGATCCCTTCGGCAATCCGATCGAGGCCAAGGGCTTCAGGTCGCTCGACACCGTATACGACGCATGAGCCTTTCGGCCGCGGCACCCCAGCCATCGACGCGCCAGCGCTTCGCCGCGGCGGCCGTGCTGCTGCTGTTCGCCTGCGGCACGGCGCACGCGGTGCAGGACTGCGAGCTCAACGGCCAGGCGGCGAATCCGGCCAATGGCGGCACCACCGTCGGCAAAACCGGCCTGATGCGCTGCAAGGACCGCGACAGCGGCCTGCTGGTGCGCGAGCAGCAGATCCAGAGCGGCACCTTCACGGGCCTGGTGCGCTTCTACGAGGACGGCAAGCTCGTGAAGGAACACAGCGTGAACGCGCGCGGCAACATGGAGGGCCGGGCCCGCGAGTTCTCGCCCACCGGACAGGTGCTGCGCGATGCGACCTACGAGGACGGCCGCGAGATGGGCCTGGTGCGCAGCTTCTATGCGACCGGGTCGCTGCGCCGCGTGACCTTCTTCGCCGATGCGGCGGGCGAGCGCGCCTCGGTCGAGTTCACCGAAAGCGGCCAGCTCTCGGCACTGCGCTGCGGCGACAAGCCGGTGCTGGCGCCGGTGGCCGACGACGCACGGCTGTGCGGCTTCCGCGACGGCGCGTCGAAGGTCGAATTGTTCGACGCCCAGGGGACGCTGCGGTCGCGGCTGTCCTATGTGGCCGGCAAGCGGGTGCGCAGCGAAGACCTCTACGACAACGGCAAGCCCGCGACGCAGGACGAGGTGGTGGGCAACCAGCGCACCGAAAGACGCTTCTCCTCCGAAGGGATCAAGCGCCGCGAAGTGATCTCGCTGATCGGCGAGCGCGGCGCGGTCAAGCAGCGCGAGCAGGAGTTCTCCGAGAAAGGCACGCTGGTGCGCGAGCAGCTCTGGAACACCGCCGGGGCGCCGCTGAGCGACACCAGCTACTACCAGAACGGCCAGCCGCGCAGCAAGTCGGTCCATGGCGTGGACGGCAAGGCGCGCCTGATCGAGATCACCGAATTCCACGACAACGGCCAGCGGGCAGCCGTCGGCCGCTACCTGGCCAGCGACCGCCTCAGCCAGATCCCCATCGGCGCCCATCAACGCTTCAGCGACACGGGCGTCCTCATCGCCGAATCGATCTACGACAGCAAGGGCCGCATCACGCGCGAACGCGCCTGGGATCCCAGCGGCAAGCTGGAGCGCGACGACGAAGAGTTCGAGGACGGCTCACGCAGGGCCTTCGCGAAGCCGTAGCCCGGAAAGAGGGTCAGGCCGGCGCCGGGCCGCCCCAAGGCGGCCTGCGGCCCCCTCGGGGGGCAGCGACCACACGCAGTGAGGGAGCGTGGGGGCCAGTCAATCGAGCTTGATGCCCGCGGCCTTGATGATCGGGCCCCAGCGCTGGGATTCGGCGCGCGACAGGGCCGCGAACTGCTGCGGCGTGCCGGGCATCGCCTCCATTCCGAAGTCGTTGAAGCGCTTCTGCACCGCCGGCGCGGTGAATGCCCGATTGAGGTCGCCGTTGAGCCTGGCGACGATCGCCGGCGGGATGCCGGCCGGTCCCACGACGCCCTGGAAGGCGAACACTTCGGAATTCGCGACGCCCACTTCCGCCAGCGTCGGCACTTCGGGCAACAGCTTCGAGCGGCTGCCCGAGCCGATGGCCAGAACGCGCACCTTCTTGCTCTGCATGATGGACAGGCCCGAGGCGAGGTCGAGGAACATGGCCGGCACCTGGCCGCCCATCACGTCGGCCATCGCCGGCGCCGCACCGCGGTACGGAATGTGGGTGATGAAGGTGCCGGTGCGGACCTTGAACATCTCCATCGCCAGGTGATGCGGCGAGCCGTTGCCCGGCGAGGCGTAGTTGACCTTGCCCGGATTGGCCTTGACATAGGCCAGGAAGGCCTTGAAGTCCTGCGCCGGGAAGTCCGGGTGCACCACCAGCGCCAGCGGGAACTTGCCGATCGCGCCGATGTAGCTGAAGTCCTTCTCGGGGTTGAACGGCAGCTTGCTGAACAGGTGCTCGTTGAAGGCCAGCAGCGCGTTGTCGGCCGACATGATGGTGTAGCCGTCGGGCTTGGCCTTGGCGACCAGTTCGGCGCCGATGTTGGTCGACGCGCCGGGACGGTTGTCGATCACGATCTGCTGACCCAGCGTCTGCCGCATGGCCTCGGCCAGGGTGCGCGCGATCACATCGGTGCCGCCGCCGGCCGGGTACGGCACCACCCACTTGATGAGCTGGTCAGGATAGGCGCCCTGGGCGCGCGCCCACGGAGCGGCTGCAGCGGCCGCAGTCGCGGCGAGGGTGGTGAGCAGGGTTCTGCGATCCATCGAATAAGTCTCCTGGTTTCGTGTGTTCTGGAATGTAAGGGCTCAGGCGGAGAGCGACGGCACCGGCAAGCCATCCAGCGCCTGCGCGAGCGCGGCCCGGCAGCGTGCTTCGTCGCCGACCTGCTCGAACAGCAACAGCGCAAGCCGCGCGAGGAACAGCGATTCTCGTTCGGCGCCGGCTTCGCTGATGGCGCGCGCGCACTCGGCGTATACGCGGTCGCGGGCTTCGGGGGACAGGGCGGTCATGGGGACTCCTTGGTTGGCAGCACGGCGGCGCGCGCCAGGGCCCGCAGCAGCTCGCCCTCGGGCGGACGTCGCCAGCGCGCAACCACATGGCCGTCGGGGCGCAACAGATAGACGGCGCCCTGCGCCGCGCCGAGCGCCGCGAACACCTCGGGACCGGCTTCGCTCGGCAACAGCTCGCACAGCGCGACCGGCAGCGGCCCGGCCTGTGCCCGCGCCACGTCGGAGGCCAGGAGTAGGTCCGGCTCCTGCATGTTCAGCACCAGCACGGTGAAGGCCGGGCCGAGGCGGTCCGTCAGATGCAGGCCCTCGGCCAGCGCCTGCTCGGGCATGACCTCGCCCGGCCGCGGACCGGCGGTCAGCGCCTCGCCTTCGCTCGACAGCATCGATCCCTCGTAGCCCACGGCCTGCGTCTGGCGCGGGTTGATCAAATTGGCGATGCCCCGGTGCGCACCCGAGAGCGACAACGCCGCCTCGCGCAGCAAGTCGAAGCCGCGCGAGGGCGGCGACATGAATTCGGTGCTGCGCATCGCGTTCTCGGCATTGATGTGGAAGGCCGCGATGCGCTCCTGCGAGTAGCTGTCGAGCAGCGACGCCTCCGAGACGCCGCGGGCCACCAGCGCCAGCTTCCAGGCCAGGTTGTCGGCATCGTCGAAGCCGGAATTGAGGCCGCGCACGCCGAAGATCGGCATCGCATGCGCGGCATTGCCTGCGAACAGCACGCGGCCGTGGCGGTAGCTCTCGAGCGTCATCGCGCCGGCGCGGTAGACCGAGGTCCACACCGTGTGCCAGGGCAGGTGGCCTTCGCCGATGGCATCGAGATGGCGTTGCACGAACTCGGCCACCGCCGCGGGCTGCAGCGCCTCTTCGGTGCTCTGGCCCGCGCGCAGCTGGTAGTCGATGCGCCAGATGTCGTCGGGCTGGCGGTGCATCAGCACGGTCGAGCCGGGGTTCCAGGGTGGATCGAACCAGGCGCGGCGTTCGGTCGGATACGCGCTGTGCAGCTCGATGTCGATGATCACGTAGCGGCCTTCGTAGCCGGTGCCGACCAGTTCGAGGCCGAGCGACTTGCGCACGAAGCTCTGGCCGCCGTCGCAGGCGGCCAGCCACTCGCCGCGCAGCGCGTAATCGCCGAGCGCGTTGCGGGCCGCGAGCACCAGGCCGTCCGCATCCTCCACGAAGCCGGTGAGCTCGGTGCCCCAGCGGATGTCGATCAGTCCGGGCGTGGACGCGTTGCGGCGGTCGATCTCGTCCAGCAGGTACTGCTCGATGTAGTACTGCTCCAGGTTGATCATCGGCGGCAGCTTCTGCTGCTCGTCGTGCGGCATCTCGAAGCGGAACACCTCGTCGGTCTTGTAGTAGCTGCGCCCGCCCGTCCAGGGCAGGCCCTTGGCCAGGAAGGCCGGCAACGCGCCCAGGCGCTCGACGATCTCGAGGCTGCGGCGCGAAATGCAGGCCGCGCGGCTGCCGACGCAGACCGTGTCGTCGGCCTCCAGGATCACGCTGCGCACGCCATGGTTCGCCAGGCCGAGCGCGAGCGACATGCCGACCGGCCCGCCGCCCGCGATCACGACCGGATGGCGGCCGGGCTCGGCGCCCTTCTCCAGCGCCGGCATCCGGGGTTCGAAGCGCGTGTAGTGGAAGGCGCCGACCGAGGGCGGCAGGCCGGCGGCGGCTGGCGGCAGCGGACCGCTGGCGGCGTCGCCGGCGCGCGCAGCGGGAGGGTTCACGGCGGCAGTGTTCATGGAACGGGATTGTCCTGATGCAGCTGCGACGCCGATGTCGTAACTTCGTACGAAGTGTTAACCCCTAAATCGCAATGAAACGCTGGCCCGTCCGTGCCGCCGGCCAGGCCCTGTCAGCGCCCGTCGTCTGCGACGTGCTCGCGGGCATCGGCACGCCGCACCTGGCCGCCAGCTACCTGACGGCGATGCAGCGCGTGCTGCCCGTGACCTTCTGCACCGTGTTCGCGGCGAGCGCCAACGGCCGCATCGAAACCGTCTCGGCCGCCAGCACCTATGGCCACACGGCCGAGCGCACCGCCGAGCGCTACGTGGCCGAGCGCTTCGACCGGCTGGACCCCCACATGGCCTGGCTGGCCGCTCGCAAGCTGCCCAAGGGCCCGCAGATCTGGCTCGGCCACCATCGGGCCGAGGAGGTGGAAGACCCGGCCTACCGGGCCGCGTGCTACGGCGATGTCGGCATCCGGGAGCGCAGCTCGGTGCTGCTTCTGCTGCCGACCGGCCAGCGGGCGGCCGTGAGCTTCTACCGCAGCCTCGCCCAGCCCGATTTCGGCGCTGCGGATTTCGCGCTGCTCGAAACCCACGCCGCACTGCTCGCCGACGCCACCGCCGCCCATGCGCGCAGCGCAGTCGCTGTCCGGGAGGCCGCGGAGCCGGCGCTGGCATCGCGCCTGCTGGGCCTGAGCCTGCGCGAGCGCGAGGTGGTCGGCCACTTGCTGGCCGGCAAGACCGCCAAGGAGACGGCGCGCGAGATCGGCATCGAGCTCACGACCGTGCGCACCCACCAGTACCGGGCGTTCCGGCGGCTGGGGATACGGAGCCTGAAGGAACTGCTGCGGGGCGCGCGGGCCTGAGAGCCCCCACGCTCCCCCACTGCGTGTGGGTCGCTGCCCCCCAAGGGGGCCGCAGGCCGGCTTGGGGCGGCCCGGCGCCGGCCTGAGCGCGGCTACCTCGCCGCCGCCGGGGCCACCACTTCCTGGTCGATCGCGCCGAAGACCGACTGTCCGTCGCGGCCCTTCATCTCGATCTTGATGGTGTCGCCGTACTTCATGAACTCGGTGCTGGGCTGGCCGTCCTGGATGGTCTCGATGCAGCGCTTCTCGGCGATGCAGCTGTAGCCCTTGGGCCAGTCCATGCCGCCCTTCTTCTCGACGCCCTTGTTGCTCACCGTGCCGCTGCCGACGATGCTGCCGGCGCGCACGTTGCGGGTCTTGGCGATGTGGGCAATCAATTGCCCGAAGTGGAAGGTCATCTCCTCGCCCGCATCGCACATGCCGACCTTGCGGCCGTTCCAGGTGCTCTGCAGCGCCAGGTGCACGCGGCCGCCCTGCCAGGCGTCGCCCAGCTCGTCCGGGGTGACCGCGACCGGGCTGAAGGCGGTCGCGGGCTTGCTCTGGAAGAAGCCGAAGCCCTTGGCCAGTTCGGCTGGGATCAAGTTGCGCAGGCTGACGTCGTTGGCCAGCATCACGAGGCGGATGCCGTCGAGCGCCTGCGCCGGGGTGGCGCCCATCCTGACGTCGCCGGTGACGACCGCGATCTCGGCCTCGAAGTCGATGCCGAAGGCCTCGCTGGCGACCACCACCGGGTCGCAGGGGCCGATGAAGTCATCGCTGCCGCCCTGGTACATCAGCGGGTCGGTGTAGAAGCTCTCGGGCACTTCGGCGTTGCGCGCCTTGCGAACCAGTTCGACGTGGTTGAGGTAGACCGAGCCGTCGGCCCACTGGTAGGCCCTCGGCAGCGGCGCCATGCACTGCGCCGGATCGAAGGGAAAGGCGTGCCGGGCCCGCCCGCCGTTGAGTGCGTCGTAGAGGTCCTGCAGCTGCGGGCTCATGAAGCCCCAGTCGTCGAGCACCTGCTGCATGCGGCTGGCGATGCCGGTGGCGTAGTGGGCGCTGACGAGGTCGCGCGAAACGACGACGAGCTGGCCGTCGCGGGAACCGTCTTTGAGGGTGGCGAGTTTCATGGGTGGCGGCGAGTGCCGGCTCGGCATCGCTACTAAACTGGTTGGACGGGCGGCAGTGTACCGAGGTGAACCTCTGGGCCGGCGTCCGCTCCATCCCCGATGCTTCCCGCAGCCCTGCCCGATGCCCCCGACGCTCCGCGCCCACCCTGGCGCGGGCTCGCGCTGCTGACTGCGGCCGTGGTGCTGGCCCACCTGGCCTTGCTGGGGCTGACGCCACCGGTCACGGGCCCGCGCCCCTCTCCGCTCGCCAACACCTTCATCACGCGCAGCATCGTGGTCGCGCCGCCGCCGGCGCCCGAGCCGGCTGCTGCGGCGGCGGTGGTGGTCACGCCTGCACCACCGCCGCCCCGCCCCGTGCGGCCGCGGCCCGCAGCTCGGCCCCGCCCGGCGGTGGAGCCGGCCCCCACGCCGGCCGCCGCCGCTTCGATGCCGCCCGAGGCGCCGCCGAACGACCTCATCGCCCAGGCCGCAATCGACGGCGGCGACGCACAGGCGCCCGAAGCGACGGCCGGTGCGCCCACATCCGGTGCATCCGGGGCATCCGGTGGAGGCGGAGCAGGCGGCGGCGAGACGGCCGGCACCATCGCCGGCCCGGTGGCGCTGCAGATTTCGGGCTCGGTCCGGCTGGCGTTCGCGGCCACCGCCCAGCAGGGGGCGCAGCCCCTGCAGGGCGTGTTCGGCGAGCTCGTCTGGCTGCAGGACGGCAGCCACTACGACGCGACGCTGTCGTGGACCTTCCTCTTCAAGACCCTGCGCAGCCAGCGCAGCACCGGAAGCATCGGTCCGACCGGCATCGAACCCCTGCGCTTCTCCGACAGGCGCAAGGCCGAAGTCACCTCCCTTTTCGACCGCGACAAGGGGCTGGTCGTGTTCAGCAGCAACGTACCGAGCGAGATGCTCCTGGCCGGTGCGCAGGACCGGCTCAGCGTGGTGCTGCAGCTCGGCGGCCTGCTGGCCGGCGATTCGGCACGCTACCCGCCCGGTGCCGTGATCGCGGTGCAAACGGTCGGACCGCGGGACGCCGAGATCTGGACCTTCAACGTCGAAGGCGAGGAGGCGCTCAGCGTGCCCGCCGGCGATTTCCAGACCCGCAAGCTCACGCGCAACCCACGCAAGCCCTTCGACGACAGGATCGAGCTGTGGCTGGCCCCGGCGCTGGGCTGGCTGCCGGTGCGCATCAAGCAAACCCAGACCAACGGCGACTTCATCGACCTGCAGATGCGAAACCAGGTGCCATTGCGCGCCTCCAATCCCTGAAAAACAGGCAGAAAAAGGCGCCCGCCTACAAAACAACGATGGATATTGAAACTGGCGCGTTGATTGCTATCTAAGCATCATGAATGCCATCGACATCCTGACAGGACCCGCCATGCAAATGCTCTACGACTCCGACTCCTTCGTCGTCGTGCACGTGCAGCCGACCGAAGGCGAGGTGCCCGCGGCGCCCCACCTGCCGGTGCTGGCGCGCCATGGCTTCGAGATCGTCGACAAGCGCTCCGGCAAGGAGGTCTACCTCGACGGCTCCTGGGCGGAACTGTTCCAGCAGCAGATCGCCGCCTGGCAACTCAACACCCCGACCCAGGAAGAGGTCGAGGACACGCTCGAAGGCTACGCCGAGTTGGCGCACACTCCGGTCCTGGTGCACTGAAGGATACCGGCGGCCAGTAGCATCGCGGGATGACGCTTCGACGCCCCCTCGCACCCTCCTCTTCTCTTCGTCATCCGGCTCGTGTGGCGCTGGTCCTCGGCGCCGCCTTGCTGGCGGCCTGCACGACGCCCCGCCCCACCACCGGCACCGGAGAACCGGTCGCCCGCCGCGTGGCGGCGCAGATGCCGGCCGACGCCCTGTTGCTGGGCGAACAGCACGATGCCGCGGAACACCAGCAGATCGAGCGTGAAACCGTCGAGGCCCTGGTGCAAAGCGGCCGATTGGCCGTCGTTGCACTGGAGATGGTCGAAGAAGGCAGCAGCACAAACCAGTTGCCGGCCGATGCAACCGAAATGCAAGTGCAGGCCGCGCTGAGCTGGAACGACAAGGGTTGGCCCTGGACCGCCTACGGTCCGGTGGTGATGGCCGCGGTGCGCGCTGGCGTGCCCGTGATCGGCGCCAACCTGCGGCGCGCCCACATGAAGGATGCGATGGCCGACGTGTCGCTCGATGCCCAGCTGTCGGACGGTGCGCGCACCGCCCAGCAGGAGGCCGTGCGCAGCGGCCACTGCAATCTTCTGCCCGAGTCGCAGATCGTGCCGATGACCCGGATCCAGATCGCCCGCGACCGCGCCATGGCGCAGGCCGTGATCAAGGCGAAGGTGCCGGGCAAGACGGTGCTGCTGGTGAGCGGCGCCGGCCACAGCAACAAGTTGCTCGGCGTTCCCCAGCACCTGCCGACCGACGTCTCGGTCAAGGCGGTGAAGATGCAGGCGGGGGATTCCGACATGGGCCCCGGCGCCTTCGACGCCGTCTGGCTGACCCCCGCGCTGCCCGGGAAGGACTACTGCGCCGGCGTCAAGCGTTCTTCCTGATCGAATCCGCCAGCGTGTTGACCAGCGTGTCGATGTGCGACTTCTCGACGATGTAGGGCGGCGCAATCACCAGCACGTCACCCGCGGGCCGCACCAGCGCGCCCTTGTGATAGCAGTCCAGGAAGATGTCGTAGGCGCGCTTGCCCGGCGCGCCGGCGATCGGCGCCAACTCGACCGCCGCGGCCAGGCCCAGGCTTCGAATACCCACCACGTTGGGCAGGCCCTTGAACGCGCTGTGGAAGGCATCGCCCAGCACCTTGCCCATTTCGCCGGCGCGCGCGAACAGCTGCTCCTTCTCGAACAGCTCCAGCGTCGCGAGGGCGGCCGCGCAGGCCACCGGGTGGCCCGAATAGGTGTAGCCATGGAAGAACTCCACCACGTGCTCGGGCGCCGAGGTCTTCATCATCTCGTCGTAGAGCTTGTCGCGGCAGATCACGCCGCCGAGCGGAATCACGCCGTTGGTCACGCATTTGGCGAAATTCAGCATGTCGGGCACGACGCTGTAGAAGTCCGACGCGAAATTGGTGCCCATGCGTCCGAAGCCCGTGATGACCTCGTCGAAGATCAGCAGGATGCCGTGCTTGTCGCAGATCTCGCGCAGCTTCTGCAGGTAGCCCTTGGGCGGCAGATACCAGCCGGCCGAGCCCGCGACCGGCTCCACGATGATGGCCGCCACGTTGCTCGGGTCGTGCAGCGGCAGGATGCGCTGCTCGAGCTCGGCCAGCGGATCCTCGGCCCAGACCGGCTCCTGGTTGTGGATGTAGGCGTGATTCACCGGGTCGTGGATGAATCGCATGTGGTCCACGCGCGGCAGGAAAGCCGAGCCGAACACCTTGCGGTTGCCCGGAATGCCGCCGACCGACATGCCGCCGAAACCGACCCCGTGGTAGCCCTTCTCGCGGCCGATGAAGACGTTGCGGTGCCCCTCGCCCCGGGCGCGGTGGTAGGCCAGCGCGACCTTCATCGAGGTGTCGGCCGCTTCGCTGCCCGAGTTGCAAAACAGCACCTTGTTGAGGTCGCCCGGCGCCATCGCGGCGATCGTCTCGGCCGCCTTGAAAGCGCGGTCGTTGCTGACCTGGAACGCGGTCGCGTAGTCGAGCGTGTCGAGCTGCTTCTTGATCGCCTCGTTGATCGGCTTGCGGTTGTGGCCTGCGCCCACGCACCACAGCGAGGAGATGCCGTCGATCACCTTGCGGCCGTCGTGGGTGGTGAATTCCATCCCGTCGGCCGCCACGAAGACCCGTGGATCCTTCTTGAACGAACGGTTGGGGGTGAAGGGCAACCACTGGTTGTCCATGCTGAAGTCGTCGTTGAAGGCCATGAAGTCACTCCTGCGAGGTTGGGTCTGGCGGCGGGGAAGTGGGCATTTTGGCACCAGGCGGCCGCGCCGGCGGGCCCTGCGACAATGGCGGGCCTTATGAACCCCGCGTACATCCTCACCCTCTCCTGCCCCGATCGCACCGGCATCGTCCACGCCGTCTCCGGCTTCCTGCTCGAGCGCGGCGGCAACATCGAAGAAGCGGCGCAGTACAACGACCACCACACCGGCCTGTTCTTCATGCGCGTGCGCTTCGCCTGCGAGCAGGGTGAAGCCCAGTTGCGCGAGCAGATCGCCACCCTCGCGGCCGAATTCGGCATGCGCTGGAAGCTGCACGCCGCCGCCGAACCGATGAAGACCGTGATCCTGGTCAGCAAGGAAGGCCACTGCCTCAACGACCTGCTGTTCCGCTGGAAGAGCGGTCTGCTGGCGATCGACGTGCGCGCCATCATCTCGAACCACCGCGAGTTCTACCAGCTGGCCGCGAGCTACAACGTCCCCTTCCACCACATTCCGGTGACCGCCGCGAACAAGGCGCAGGGCGAAGCGAAGCAACTGGAGATCATCGAGGCCGAAGGCGCCGAACTGGTGGTGCTGGCGCGCTACATGCAGATCCTCAGCAACGACCTGTGCGGCAAGCTGGCCGGCCGCGCCATCAACATCCACCACTCGTTCCTGCCGAGCTTCAAGGGCGCCAAGCCCTACTACCAGGCGCACGACCGCGGCGTGAAGCTGATCGGCGCCACCGCCCACTACGTGACCGCCGACCTCGACGAAGGCCCGATCATCGAGCAGGACGTGGAGCGCGCCGACCACACCGACACGGTCGAGGACCTCACGGCCCGCGGCCGCGATACCGAGAGCCAGGTGCTGGCGCGGGCCGTGAAGTGGCACAGCGAGCACCGGGTGCTCCTGAACGGGCACCGCACCGTCGTGTTCCGTTGAAGGCACGAACCGCATTCGTCGTGTCGTACAGTGATGGCGACTCGCACGATCGACAAAAAAAAGGACATCTCATGCGGACCTGGAAACACTACCTTCTCGCGCTGCTGGCCGTCGGCACTGCCGGCATCGCCATGGCCCAGTACGTGGGCCCCTCGGGCACGCAGCTGACCACGGTGGCCACTGTGCTGAAGACCGGCAAGGACGACCAGCAGGTCCTGCTGCAAGGCGTGCTGCTCAAGAAGGTGGGCCATGAGAAGTACGAGTTCAGCGACGGCACCGGCACCATCCGTGTCGAGATCGACGACAAGATCTTCCCGCGCGAAACCATCGACGAGAAGACCCGCGTCGAGCTCCTCGGCGAAGTCGAAAAGGACTTCATGACCTCGCCCCAGGTCGACGTCGACACGATCCGGCGCCTGCCGAGCCAGTAAGCGCCACCCTCGATGAACGGCCTGCGCGGAATGGCCTGGCTGCTGGTATTCCAGTCGGTCGGCGAACTGCTCTCGCGCGGCCTGTCGCTGCCGCTGCCGGGCCCGGTGCTCGGGATGATGCTGATGCTCGCGGGGCTGCGTTTCGCCGCCGTGCGCGAGCCGGTGTCCGAATGCGCCAGCTTCCTGCTGGCGCATCTTTCGCTGCTGTTCGTGCCGGTCGGCGTCGGCGTCATGACGCACCTCGCGCTGCTCGGCCAGTACGGCGGGCGCATGCTGCTGGTGATTGCGCTGTCGACCTGGATCGGCCTCGCGGTCACGGCCCTGGTGCTCTTCTGGCCCGACCGGAAGAACCATCCGCTCTAGGGGCCTGAAAAGGCTCTACTCGCATGCCGCGCTTCGTCGAACTGTGGATCTACCTCTCGGCCACCCCGCTGTTCGGGCTCACGGCCACGTTGGTCGTCTACCTGCTGGCGAACGCGGCCTACACGAGGGCCGGCGGCGCGCCCTGGGCGAACCCGGTGCTGTGGTCGGTCGTCGTGCTCGCCGGCGGCCTGCTCGCCACGCGCGTCGACTACCCGACCTATTTCGCCGGCGCCCAATTCATCCATTTCCTGCTCGGACCGGCCGTGGTGGCGCTGGCCTGGCCGCTGTGGCAGCGGCGCGCCGAACTGCGGGCGCGCTTCGGCCGCCTGCTGCTCGCCGCGCTGCTCGGCGGCGCTGCCGCCGCCGGTTCGGCGGTCGCGCTCGGCTGGGCCGTGGGCCTGCCGCACGACGTCGTGCTGTCGCTCGCGCCCAAGTCGGTGACGGCGCCCGTCGCCATGGGCATCTCCGAGAAGATCGGCGGCATTCCCGCCCTGTCGGCGGTGTTCGCCGTGCTGACCGGCATGATCGGCGCGCTGTCCGCCAAGTACCTCTTCGATGCGCTGCGCATCGGCACCGACGCCACGGGCTTCGCCGCGCGCGGCTTCGGGCTCGGCACCGCGGCGCACGGCATCGGCGCCGCCCGCGCGCTGCATGTCGACGCCGATGCCGGCGCCTATGCGGGGCTCGCACTGGGCATGCAGGTCGTGCTGGCCGCCCTGCTCATGCCCCTGGTCTTCAAGCTCTTCCAATGAAGCGCCTGGCTGCTGGCACCGAGGTCTATTTCAGCAGCAGCCGAAGATCGATCGCGTTGGCCATCGCCGCATAGCCCGCATTTCCCGGATGGAGATGGTCGCCGCTGTCGTTGACCGGATTCAATGCCTGCGGATCGGAGGGGTCGCGCAGCGCCGCGTCGAAATCCACCACCCCGCCGATGTCCTGGCGGCCGCGGATCCAGCGGTTCACGGCTTGCCGACGTGATTCTTTCTCTTTGCTCCAGTACGCCGAGCCCTTGAAGGGCGGCAGCGTGCCCAGCAGCGTCTTGACCCCGCGCGCGCGCGCCTGCTCGATCAAGTACTGAAGGCCGGCGGCGATCTGATCCGCAGCGGGCTGGCCGCGGATCGGCCCGGTGGCGCCTTCCGGCATGCTGAAGCCGATGTCGTTGATGCCGAGCAGGATCACGACATGGGTCACGCCGCGCTGCGCCAGCACATCGCGCTCGAACCGGGCGATGCCCTTGGGTCCGACCCCGTCGGCCAGCAGGCGGTTGCCCGAGATGCCGGCATTGATCACCGCGACGGGTGCGGCGCCGCCGGGCTTCGCGCGCAGCCTGGCGGCCAGCCGCTCGGGGTAGCGGACCGGGCGCCCTTGCTCCTCGACGACCCCCGCGCCCTCGGTGATCGAATCGCCAAAGGCCACCACCACGCCGGCATCGGCCGGTCGCGCCGGCACCTGGGCACCGATCAGCAGGGCGCCCAGCAGCAGCGTCGGCAGGCATCGAGAAAGCGGCTTCATGCGAAGCGCACAGTCTACGAAAAACCGGGTCCGGCTTTCACCAGGTGTCGACGTAGGCCGTGGCCGACGGCCGCACCGCGGACGCGGAGGCGAGCCCACGCACCAGCCAGGCGCGGGTGTCGGCCGGATCGATGACCGCGTCGATCTCGAGCGTCTGCGCCATGTGGATCGCCTCGCCGTTCGCGTACTGCTGTGCGACCAGCTTCTTGAACAGCGCATCGCGCTCGGCGCCCACCGCCGCCGCTTCGAGTTCCTTGCGGAAGCCGAGCCGCACGGCGCCTTCAAGCCCCATCGCACCGAATTCGCCGGTGGGCCAGGCGACCGTGAACACCGGGGCGTCGAAGCCGCCGGCGGTCATGGCCTGCGCGCCCAGGCCGTAGCCCTTGCGCAGCACCACCGCGAAGTACGGCACGCGCAGGTGCGAGGCCACCATGAACATGCGGCAGACGTGGCGCACCTGCGCCTGCGCCTCGATCTCGGGGCCGACCATGAAGCCCGGCGTGTCGCACAGCGCCACCAGCGGGAGGCCGTGCGCATTACACAGCTGCATGAAGCGCGCGGCCTTGTCGGCGGCCTCGACGTCGATCGCGCCGCCGAGGTGGTGCGGGTTGTTCGCCAGCAAGCCGACCGGCTTGCCCTCGATGCGCGCCAGCGCCGTGACGATGCCGGCGCCGAAACCGGCGCGCAGCTCGAGCATCGAGCCGGTGTCGGCGACGCCGCGCATCGCGGCGCGCACGTCGTAGACGCGCAGCCGGTTCTCGGGGATCGCCTGCCGCAGCGCGCGCGGGTCGGCGCATTGCCAATCGCTCGTCGGCCCCTGGAAGTACGAAAGGTACTGTTTCGCCGCGGCGACCGCATGGGCCTCGTCCTTGACCAGGATGTCGATCACGCCATTGCGCGACTGCACGCTGCTGGGCCCGATCTGCTCGGGCGCGAAGGTGCCGAGGCCGCCGCCCTCGATCATGGCCGGGCCGCTCATGCCGATGTTGCTCGCCTCGGTGGCGATGATCACGTCGGCACAGCCGAGCAGCGCGGCGTTGCCCGCGAAGCAGCGGCCGTGCACGATGCCCACCACCGGCACCTTGCCCGACAGCGCGGCGAACTGGCTGAAGGTGTGGTTGTTCAGGCCCGCGACGATCGGCATGTCGGTGTCGCCGGGCCGCCCGCCGCCGCCTTCGGCGAACAGCACCACCGGCAGTTGCAGCTGGTGCGCGATGCCGAGCATGCGGTCGGTCTTGTGGTGGTTGCGCATGCCCTGCGTACCCGCCAGCACGGTGTAGTCGTAGGACATGACCACGCAGCGCGACTTCTCGGGCCCGAACTGCTTCGCGTTGATGCTGCCGATGCCGGTCACCATGCCGTCGGCCGGCGTGTTGGCGATCAGGTCCTCGAGCGTGCGGCGACGGGTCTGGGCGGCGATCGCGAGCGCGCCGTACTCGGTGAAGTTGCCCGGGTCGTCGGCCGAGTCGCAAAGATCGGCGATGTTGGCGCGCGCGGTACGGCCGCCCTGCGCGTGGCGCTTGGCCACCGCAGCGGCGCGGTTGGCATCGAGGGTCGGCGCATGGCGGTCGATCACTTTCTGCAGGTCGGGTCGGATCTCGTCGAGATGGCGCTCGGCATGCGCCTCGGCTTCGACCGCCTGCCCGTCCATCTCTTCGAGCCTGACCAGCGACTGGCCTTCGACCAGGTAGTCGCCCGCCGCCGCCAGCAGCGCGACGACGCGGCCGGCCGTGGGCGCATGCAGCAGATGCTCCATCTTCATGGCTTCGAGCACACCGAGCTGTGCGCCCGCCGGCACCACGTCGCCCACATCGACCTCGAACTGCACCAGCCTGGCGGGCATCGGCGCCTTCACCACGAGGCCGTCTTCCTCGTCCTGCGGCAATGCTGCCGCCTCGCGAGGGGCGGCCGCAGGCCGCGCCGTCTTCGCGACCGTCGCGTCGATGTGCGCGGCGGCGGCGAGCAGATCGCCCAGGTGGGCCTCGACGAAGCGCGTGTGCACCGCCTGCGACGCGAACTCGGGCCGCATCGCGATCGCGCGCAGCAGCGCAAGGTTGGTCGCCATGCCGTCGACGTGGCATTCCTCGAGCGCCCGCAGCGAACGACGCACCACGTCGGCGAAGCGCGGCGACGACGATTGAACGATCAGCTTGGCCAGCAGCGTGTCGTAGTGCGGAGAGGGCGCGAGGCCGGCATAGCCGTGCGTATCGACGCGCACGCCGGGGCCGGCGGGCAGGTCGAAGCGCGTCAGCGTGCCGCTGGACGGCCGCGCGCTGCCCTGCGCATCGAGCGTCTCGGCGTTGACGCGCCACTGCACCGCGAAGCCGCGCTGCGGCGCCGTGCGCTGCGTATCGACGCCCAGGTCCGCCAGGGTCTGGCCGGTCGCGACGCCGATCTGGAGCTGGACCAGGTCGAGGCCGGTGACCGCTTCGGTCACCGTGTGTTCGACCTGCAACCGCGGATTGGCTTCGATGAAGACGAAGGGCAGCGTCGCCGAATGGTCGTCGACCAGGAATTCGAAGGTGCCCAGGCTCTGGTAGCCGACCGCCTTCGCCATGCGCAGCGCGGCCTGCGTGACCTGATCGCGCAGCGCTGGCGGCAGCGACGGGCTCGGCGCGATCTCGACCAGCTTCTGGAAACGCCGCTGCAGCGTGCACTCGCGCTCGCCCAGGCTCGCCACCGCCTCTCCGTCGCCCAGTACCTGGACCTCGATGTGGCGTGCGTTGCGCATCAGCCGCTCGACGTAGACGCCCTCGACGCCGAACGCGGCCTTGGCTTCGGACATGCAGCGCGCATGGGCTTGCGGCAGTTCGTCGGCCAGGAGGACGGCGCGCATGCCGCGGCCGCCGCCACCGCCGATGGCCTTGACCATCACGCCCGCGCCGTCCGCCTGCTGTGCCGCGAAGAAAGCCTGCGCTTCGGACAGCGTCACCGCGGCGGGGCTGCCGGGCATCACCGGTACGCCGCACTGCTCGGCCAGCGCCCGCGCCCGCGCCTTGTCGCCGAACAGCGCGAGCTGGTCCGGCGTCGGACCGATGAAGCGCAGGTCCGCGTCGGTGCACGCCTGCGCGAAATCCGCACGTTCGCTCAGGAAACCGTAGCCCGGATGCACCGCATCGCAGCCCTGCGCACGCGCGATCGCGATCAGTGCCGCAATGTCCAGATAGGC
This sequence comes from Variovorax sp. P1_G12, assembly GCF_056405555.1. NCBI lineage: Bacteria > Pseudomonadati > Pseudomonadota > Betaproteobacteria > Burkholderiales > Comamonadaceae > Variovorax > Variovorax sp. P1_G12. The sequence continues at coordinate 158,726 of NZ_JBFUBW010000009.1, forward strand.
CGAAGGCCCGGTCGCAGCGAGCGGCACGGCCGTGTCGGCCAGCTGCGCATGCAGCGCGGTGGCGTCGTCCGCCGCATGCACCGCGACGCTCGCGATGCCGAGGTCGCGCAGCGCGCGCACCAGCCGGACCGCGATCTCGCCGCGGTTGGCAATCAGAACTTTCTTCATCATCCGGTCAGTCCTTGAGCAAGCGGCGCAGCACCTTGCCGGCACCCGTGGTGGGCAAGGCCTCGATGAAGCTCACCGCGCGCGGCGCCTTGTAGCTGGCCATGTTCTCGCGCGACCAGGCGATCAGCGCATCGGCATCGAGCGTGGCCCCGGGCTTCTTCACGACGAAGGCCTTGACCACCTCGCCCTTCTCCGGGTCGGCTTGCGCGATGACCGCGGCCTGCGCCACGGCGGGATGCTTGATGAGGATGGTCTCCACCTCTTCGGGGAACACGCTGTAGCCCGAGACCTTGATCATTTCCTTGAAGCGGCCGATGAAGGTGAGGTAGCCGTCGGCATCGAGCTTGCCCATGTCGCCGGTGTGCACCCAGCCGCCGCGCAGGGTCGCGGCCGTGGCCTCGGGCTTGTTCCAGTAGCCCTTGAAGGAACCCGCGCTGGCGAGCACGATCTCGCCGACCTCGCCCGCCGGCTTGTCCTCGCCCGTGTCGGTGTCGATGATCCGGATCGTGACGCCCGGCACCGCGAGGCCCTGCGTGCCCCAGCGTGGCGCGTGGTGCGGCGTATAGGTGTCGCAGGTGTGGGTCTCGCTCAGGCCGTAGGCGGCCTCGAAGGAGCTGCAGTTCGTCGCGAAGCCGCGCCATTGCTGCGCGAGCGGCTCGGTGAAGGCGATGCCGAAGCTGGTGACCGGGTTCATGCGCAGGCTCGACAGGTCGAGGTCCGCAATGCCTTCCACGTGCATGCAGGCCACGTTCATCGGCGCGATGCTGTACCACCAGCTGACCCGGTAGCGGTCGATGGCCTGCAGCGTCGCGCGCGGTTCGAAGCGATGCAGCAGCACCGAGGTCGCGCCGGCGAGCACCGGCACGTTGACGCCCATCAGCATGCCGGCGATGTGATAGAGCGGCGCGATCGACAGCAGCACGTCGCCGCCCGAGACGCCGTTGCAGTCGGCCGCCGCGCGGGTCTTGAAGAGGGCGTTGCCGTAGCTCAGCATCGCGCCCTTGGGCAGGCCGGTGGTGCCGGAGGTGTAGGTCATGAGCGCCACGTCGTCGAGCGACACCTCGACCGGCGCAGGGCGCTGGCCGCTGCGCATCACCGCGAGGAAGTCCTCGCAGCCGGCCGGCAGGTCGCGCGGCTCGCGTTGCGCCGCGGCCAGTTCGGCCGGCAGGTCCGGCGTGGGCGCGGCGGGCAGCAGGTCGGCATAGTGCACGACGAACACATGCGCCAGCGCGCTCGACGCGCGCACCTTGTCGACCACCGGCAGCAGCGACGAGGCCGCGACGATCACGCGGGCCTTGAGGTCGTTGACCTGGTAGGACAGCTCGTGCTCCTTGTTGAGCGGCCCGCTCGGACAGACGATGGCGCCGATCTTCTGGATGCCGAAGTGCGCGACGAGATATTGCGGGCAGTTGTTGAGGAACAGCACGACCGGCTCGCCCTTGCGCACGCCGATCGCCTGCAGACGCGCGGCGAAGGCGTCGCTCGCGGCATCCAGCTCGGCGTAGCTCAGGGCCTGCCCGTACCAGATGCAGGCCGGGTGACCGCCGCGCTCGCGCGCATGCGTACGCAGGTACTCGTGCAGCGGCTGCTGCGGGCGGTCGGGAAGCTGGATTGTCTCCATGGCGTCACTCTCACAGGGTTATCGATAGGGCTTGGCGCTTGCCATCCCCGCATGGTGCACCAACAATCCTACCCATGGGTATAACCTCGGCGACACAGCACAAACCCTCTGAGCGCGGCCAAGCGTCTTCCACGCGAAGCGACCTGCCGCAACGCACCGGTCGGCAGCGCACCGCCACGGCAGGCACCGACGTGCAGCGCGAGCGCATCCTGCAGGCCGCGGCGCAGCTCTTCGCCGCGCAGGGCTACGCCCACACGACGATGGCGCAGATCGTGCGCGCGCTCGATGCCACCAAGCCATTCGTGTACTACTACTTCCGCGACAAGCAGGAAATCTTCGAGACGCTGTCGTGGCGGCCCGCGGTCGACTGCTTCACCGCGATGGACTTCGCCGCCGGCGACACGCGCCCGGCCGTCGACAAGGTCAAGGAGGGCATCGAGCGGCTCATCCGCGCCACGGTGGCACATCACCCCTGCGCCTTCTTCGCCTACAAGGAGCCGCAGGTCTACCGGCCCGAGTACCTCGCGGCGCAGAAGAAGCTGGCCCGCCACTTCTACGACCAGCTCTTCCCGCTCCTCGAGGAGGCCCGCAGCGACGGGGACCTCGACTTCGGCGAGACCAAGATCACCGCCTTCGCCGCGCTGAGCCTGCCCGGCTTCCTCTACAGCTGGTACCGGCCCGATGGCCGCCTGTCGCCCGACGAGGTGGTGGCCGAGCTGTCGAAGCTCGCCTGGCGGGTGCTGGGCCTGCGCGAGCGCCGGACCTGAGCCGGACCGCTTTCTTTCCACGAAACCCAAGACCGGAGACCGTCCATGAAATTCCCCCGCCTGCTCGCGCCCGCCGCGGCCACGGCCCTGCTCGCAGCGGGCGCCGCCCATGCCCAGCAGACCTACAAGATCGCCTACATCGATCCGCTGTCGGGACCGTTCGCGAACGTGGGCGAGCTGATGCTCACGCACACGCAGTACGCGATCGAGGACATCAACGCCAAAGGCGGCGTGCTCGGCGGCACCAAGCTGCAATTGCTCCAGTTCGACAGCAAGCTGTCGGCGCAGGAGAGCCAGAGCGCGCTACAGGCCGCCATCGACCAGGGCGCACGCGCCATCGTCACGGGCGGTTCGGGCTCCTCGGTGGTCAGCGCCCTGGTGCAGGCGGTCAACCGCTGGAACCAGCGCAATCCGGGCCGCGAGCTGCTGGTGCTGAACCACTCGTCGATCGACCCCGAGCTGACGGGCAAGGCGTGCAGCTTCTGGCATTTCCAGACCGAGGCCAACACGGCGATGAAGATGAAGGCGATCGCCAACTACACCAAGAAGACCCCGGAATTGAAGAAGGTCTACCTGCTGAACCAGGACTACGCCCACGGCAAGCAGTGGGCCAGCTACGGCCGGCAGATGGTCGGCCTCGCGCGGCCCGACATCCAGTTCGTCGGCGAGACGCTCCATCCCATCGGCAAGGTGAAGGACTTCGCCCCCTACCTTGCCAACATCAAGCAGTCGGGCGCCGATTCGGTCATCACCGGCAACTGGGGCCAGGACATGACCCTGCTGCTCAAGGCGGCCGGCGATGCGGGCTACGACCTGCACTACTTCAACCACAGCGCGGGCTCGATACCCGGCACGGTGCTCGCCGTGTCGCAGGCCAAGCTCGGCCAGCTGACCTGGGTCGCCGAGTGGCATCCCGGCGAGGCCGATTCGCCGAAGGTCGATGCGCTGGCGAAGAGCTACAAGGCGAAGACCGGCAAGGACTTCCTGGCGCCGCGCATCGAGATGACGCCGCGCCTGCTGGCCGCCGCCATCAACAAGGCCGGCAGCACCGACACGCCGAAGGTGGCGCGCGCCCTCGAGGACCTGAGCTTCGATTCGGTGGTCGGTCCGGTGCGCATGCGCGCCGAGGACCACCAGTTGCTGCTGCCGCAGGTGGTCAACACGATCGCGCCGGTCGACGGCAAGACGGTCAAGGTGGGCTGGGAAGGCACGAACTACGGCTTCCGCACGGATGCGATCTACACCGGAAACGAGTTGGCCCAAGGCACCGACTGCAAGATGACGAGACCGTAGCTGTTGCTCGCCCCCAGGTTGCCCGGCACTTCGTGTCCGGGCGCCCACCCCCTGCCGGGGGCAACACCAGCGGCCCGGCAAAGCCGGTTCCGCGGTGGCACCATTGCTCGCCCCCAGGTTGGGCTCACTGCGTGTAGCCCTCCCACCCCCTGCCGGGGGCAACACCAGCGGCCCGGCAAAGCCGGTTCCGCGGTGTTTCTGGAACCAGGCTCGTCGGGGTTGCACTTTGCCATGAGCGTGCGCTACCGTAGCGGCTGCCCAGCAACCTGCATGGAGAGCCCGCGCATGACCCGCACCCTTCGACTGATCGGCGCACCGACCGACATCGGCGCCAGCACCCGCGGCGCCGGCATGGGCCCCGACGCGCTGCGGGTGGCCGGCCTTGCCAACACGCTGGCCGGGCTGGGTTTCGAGGTGATCGACGGCGGCAACCTGGGCGGCCCGGGCACGCCCTGGGAGGTGCCGGCCGAAGGGCTGCATCACCTGGACGAGGTGGTGGCCTGGAACCGCCTGGTCTACGACGCGGTCGACCTCGCGCTGGAGTCCAGGCAGCTGCCCGTGCTGCTGGGCGGCGACCACTGCATCGCGGTCGGCTCCATCAGCGCGATCGCCCGCCACGCGCGCCAGCGGCGGAAGAAATTGCGCGTGCTGTGGCTCGATGCCCACACCGACGTCAACACCGAGACCACCAGCCCGAGCGGCAACATGCACGGCATGCCGGTCTCCTGCCTGCTCGGCCACGGGCCCGCGGCGCTCACCGGCTGGAGCGGCGAGCCGGCGGCACTGGCGCCCGACGCGATCCGGTTCCTCGGCATCCGCAGCGTGGACGCGGAGGAAAAATCGGCGATCCGGGCACTCGGCCTCGGTGTCTTCGACATGCGGCACATCGACGAGCACGGCATGCGCACCACCATGACCGAGGCGCTGCAGGACGTCGACGACGACACCCACCTGCACGTCAGCTTCGATCTCGACTGCCTCGACCCGGACTACGCGCCCGGGGTCGGCACCGGCGTGCGCGGCGGCCCGACCTGGCGCGAAATGCAACTCTGCATGGAAATGATCGCCGACACCGGGCGGCTCGCCTCGCTCGACGTGGTCGAACTCAATCCGGCGCTGGACGTGCGCAACCGGACGGCGGAGATCGCGGTCGAGCTGATCGAGAGCCTGTTCGGCAAGTCGACGCTGGCGCGTTGACATGGCGCGGCCGCCGCAAAAAGGCGGTGCTTCGTGATTTTTCTCCCGCGGAAAACTAACACCCTCGAATTACATTCTTAAGTATTCTTTTTGATACTGAGAAACCAAGATGGGCGTGCGGAAGATTGGATTGCTGGTGGAGCAGCCGACCGATGGATCGTATTTCTGGGTCATCCATGAAGACGTGCGGGACGACGGCCGATTCGAACCGCTGCAGCGCGCCGAGCGCTCGTTCGCGACCTACTCGGCCGCTCTGGCGCAGGGCTACGGCGTGCTCCAGCGCCTCTGCGGCCTGACCGGCCTGCCGGCCTACGCGGCCCGTTCGGTCTCCTTGTCGCCGGCCGCCTGATCGTTGGGCGCGCCGGCTCAGCCGCGCGTCGGCGACGGCGGCACCGGGCTGAGCGGCACCTCGATCATCGGCTGCGGCGGCACCACCGGCGAAGCCTCGACCGGCCGGCCTTCGGTCGCGGCCGGCAGGAAACGGTCGATCAGCGAGAAGAAGCGGTCGTAGAAGCGCTCGTCGGTCAGGGTCTCGCTCGCCACCTTGACCAGGGCGTCGTCGCTCGAGCTGAAAGGCAGCGACAGCGAACCGATCGCGCCCACCCCCACGGTGGCGGAGTTGTTGACCTTCTTGATGCCATAGCGGTCCTGCAGCGCGCTGGCGAAGGCGATGGTGCTGCGGGCCCCGTTGCGGCCATTGCCCTCGCGCGCGCAAACGACCCGGAATTCGACTTCCACATGCACCTCCGCCGCCGGCTGGAAGCTCTTGCGGCCGGTCACGAGGTCGGCATTCCCCGCCGTGATCATGTAGCCCTGGCTCAGCAGCGCGCGCCGCGCGGCCTCGCAGGTCTGCGCCTCGTTGGCGGCATAGCTGCGCGTGTGGGTGGTGGTGGAGTCGAACCCCTCCGGCTCGTAGGACACGCGCCGCGGCGGCGCGAGGCTGCAGCCGGCGACCAGGGAAGAGAACAGCAGCAGCGCGGCGGCGGCGCGGCGGGACGGAAAGCGCATGGCGGGCATGGGATGGGGCGGAACATGGAATGCTAGCCGCAGGAGTGCGGCCCCGCTTGGACATGCCGGACGCCCCGTCGTTCCCCGTTCAGGCGCCGCCGTCGATCGACCGCCCGGTCACGGGTAGAGGCCGCGCTCCTGGCGCGCCATCAGGATCCGCTCGCAGGCCACCGCGAAGGTCGCGGTGCGCAGCGTGATCTTGTGCTTGTCGGCGGTGTCCCAGATGTGGTTGAGCGCATTCATCATGATGCGGTCGAGCCGCACGTTGATCTCGTCCTCGTCCCAGAAGAAGGACGAGAAATCCTGGACCCATTCGAAGTAGCTGACCGTCACGCCGCCGGCGTTGCAGATCACGTCGGGCACCACCAGCACGCCGCGCTCGGCCAGGATGTCGTCGGCGGCCGGCACGGTCGGGCCGTTGGCGCCCTCGAGCACCAGCTTGGCCCGGGTCTTCTGGGCCCGCTCGGCCGTGATCTGGCCTTCGAGCGCCGCCGGGATCAGGATGTCGCAGGCCACGTCCCAGAAGGACTCGTTGGCGATCACGTCGCCGCCCTTGAAGCCGACCACGCCATCGGTGCGCGACAGCGGCACCAGCGTCGCGAGGTCCAGCCCCTGGTCGTTGACGATGGTGCCGGTGTGGTCCTGCACCGCGACGATCTTCGCGCCGGCCTCGGCGAACAGCTCGGCCGCCACCGAACCCACGTTGCCAAAGCCCTGCACCGCGATGCGGGCGCCGCGCAGGTCGAGCCCGAGACGGCGTGCCGCCTCGCGGCCGGTCACGAAGACGCCGCGGCCGGTGGCCTTGACCCGGCCCAGCGAGCCGCCCAGGTGCAGCGGCTTGCCCGTGACCACGCCGGTGGCGGTGCCGCCGACGTTCATCGAGTAGGTGTCCATCATCCAGGCCATGATCTGGGCGTTGGTGTTGACGTCGGGCGCCGGGATGTCGGTGTGCGGGCCGATGATGATGCCGATCTCGCTGGTGTAGCGGCGCGTGACCTTCTCGAGCTCCTTCTCCGACAGCTTCTTCGGGTCGACCCGGATGCCGCCCTTGGCGCCACCGTACGGCAGGTTGACCGCGGCGGTCTTGACCGTCATCCAGGCCGACAGCGCCATCACTTCCTCGAGCGTGACGTCGGGGTGGAAGCGCACGCCGCCCTTGCCCGGGCCGCGGCTCATGTTGTGCTGCACGCGGTAGCCCTCGAAGTGCGCAATCGAGCCGTCGTCCATCTCGATCGGCACGTCGACGATCAGCGCGCGCTTGGGGCGCTTGAGCGTCTCGACCCAGCGGGCCAGCCCGCCGAGGTAGGGCACGACGCGGTCGACCTGCGAGAGATAGGTGCCCCAGGGGCTGTCGGCGGTCGGCTGGACATAGGAGAGGTCAGAACTCATGGCGATCCTTGTTGTTGAACGGCCGCGACGATAGTCCGGCGCAGCCCGGGGCGCCATGACCTATGCGCGAAGCGTTGACGGTTATGCAGCGGCGGCAAGCAAGGCGCCGATGCCCCGGAATCTTCCACCGAGTTGTTCACCAACGGATGCCGCCTTGACCGGATAATTCACATCCGATGAGCGCACCAACACCAGATCTCGACCGAATCGACATGAAAATCCTGAAGATTCTTCAGGAAGACGGCCGCATTTCCAATCTCAGGCTGGCGGAAACCGTCGCGCTCTCGCCCACGGCGGTCCTGGCGCGGGTCCAGCGGCTCACGCGGGACGGCTTCATCCTCGGCTACGAGGCCCGGCTCGACCCCGACAAGCTCGGCCGCGGCTTCACGGTGTTCGTCGAGGTGCTGCTCGACCGCACCACGCCGAACGTGTTCGACGAGTTCAAGGCGGCCGTGCAGGCGCGCGACGAGATCATGGAATGCCACATGGTCGCCGGCGGTTTCGACTACCTGCTCAAGACCCGGATGGCCGACATGTCGGCCTACCGGGCCTTCGCCGGCACGGTGCTGTGGCAACTGCCCGGTGTGCGCGAGACCCGCACCTATGCCGTCATGGAAGAAGTGAAGAGCAGCGCGCGGCTGCCGCTCTAGCCTGCCGCCCTGGCGAGCGAGTCGCACCCCCTTCGGGGAATACCGCGGAACCGGCTTTGCCGGGCCGCTGGTATTGCCCCCGGTAGGGGGTGGGCGGGCTACACGAAGTGAGCCCAACCTGGGGGGGAGCAACAGTGCTACCGCGGAACCGGCTTTGCCGGGCCGCTGGTATTGCCCCCGGTAGGGGGTGGGCGCCCGACACGAAGTGCGGGCAACCTGGGGGCGAGCTCATCTCCCGCCAAAGACAGCAGTGCCGATACGCACCATCGTGCTGCCCGCCGCGACCGCGGCCTCGAGGTCGGCCGACATGCCCAGCGACAGCGTGTCGACCTCGAGGCCTGCCGCACGCAACTCGTCGAACACCGCAGCGGCGCGCAGGAAAAGCGCCCGCTGGGCCGCGAAATCGACCGCCGGCTCGGGAATCGCCATCAACCCGCGCAGGCGCAAGCGTGGCAAAGCCGCCACGGCGCGCGCCAGCGGCAGCGCCTCCTCGGCCGCGATGCCGGACTTGTTGGCGCCGCCGTCGACATTGACCTGCAGGCACACCTGCAAGGGCGGCCGTCCCGCCGGCCGCTGCTCGGCCAGCCGCTCGGCGATCTTCAGCCGGTCGATGCCGTGCACCCAGTCGAAATGCTCGGCCACGACCCGGGTCTTGTTGCTCTGCAGAGGGCCGATGCAGTGCCATTCGAGCTGCGAACGCAGGTCGTCCAGCGCCGCGATCTTGGCGACGCCTTCCTGCACGTAGTTCTCGCCGAAGGCCGTCTGGCCGGCCGCATGGGCGGCGCGCACCGCCTCCGGCCCGAAGGTCTTGGACACTGCAAGCAAGCGCACGCTCGCCGGGTCGCGTCCGGCGGCCGTGCACGCGGCCACGATCCGGGCCCGAACTTGCTGGAGCTTGTCGCCAATCATCGTCATAATCTTCAAAGTCGTATCAAAACGTCACCGAGGAACTGCGTGGACATTACCCAACTGCTCGCCTTCAGCGTCAAGAACAAGGCGTCCGACCTGCATCTCTCGGCCGGTCTGCCGCCCATGATCCGCGTCCACGGCGACGTGCGCCGCATCAACGTCGACGCGCTGGACCACAAGGCCGTGCATGCCATGGTGTACGACATCATGAGCGACACGCACCGCAAGCACTACGAGGAGTTCCTGGAAGTCGACTTCTCGTTCGAGATCGACGGCCTGGCGCGCTTTCGCGTCAACGCCTTCAACCAGTCGCGCGGCGCGGCGGCGGTGTTCCGGACCATTCCGTCGAAGATCCTCACGCTCGAGCAGCTCAACGCGCCGAAGATTTTCGGCGATCTGGCGCTCAAGCCGCGCGGCCTGGTGCTCGTCACCGGCCCCACCGGCTCGGGCAAGTCGACCACGCTGGCGGCAATGGTCAACTACCTGAACGAGACCGAGTACGGCCACATTCTCACGGTGGAAGACCCGATCGAGTTCGTGCACGACTCCAAGAAGTGCCTGATCAACCAGCGCGAGGTCGGGCCGATGACGCTGTCCTTCGCCAATGCGCTGCGCTCGGCCCTGCGCGAGGACCCGGACGCGATCCTGGTCGGCGAAATGCGCGACCTCGAGACCATCCGCCTGGCGATGACCGCAGCCGAGACCGGCCACCTGGTGTTCGGCACGCTGCACACCTCGTCGGCGGCCAAGACCATCGACCGGATCATCGACGTCTTCCCGGGCGAGGAAAAGGAAATGATCCGCGCCATGCTGTCGGAGTCGCTGCAGGCGGTGATCTCGCAGACGCTGTGCAAGACCAAGGACGGCCAGGGCCGCGTGGCGGCGCACGAGATCATGCTGGGCACGCCCGCCATCCGCAACCTGATCCGCGAAGGCAAGGTGGCGCAGATGTATTCGTCGATCCAGACCGGCAGCGGCCAGGGCATGCAGACGCTGGACCAGAACCTCACGGACCTGGTGCGCCGCAGTGTCATTTCCTCCGCCGAAGCGCGCGGGAAGGCCAAGATCCCCGAGAATTTCCCCGGCTGACCCAGCCCTAGCGCAGCCGCACCGGAGTACCGTCATGGAACGCGATCAAGCCAGCCAGTTCATCAACGACCTGCTCAAGCTCATGGTGAGCCGCAACGGCAGCGACCTGTTCATCACGGCCGACTTCCCGCCCGCGATCAAGGTCGACGGCAAGGTCACCAAGGTGTCTGCCCAGGCGCTCGGCGCCCAGCACACGCTGGCGCTCACGCGCTCGGTCATGAACGACCGCCAGACGGCCGAGTTCGAGCGCACCAAGGAGTGCAACTTCGCGATCTCGCCGACCGGCATCGGCCGCTTCCGCGTCAATGCCTTCGTCCAGCAGGGCAAGGTCGGGATGGTGCTGCGGACCATTCCGGCCAAGCTGCCGACCATCGACGGCCTGGGCATGCCGCAGGTGCTCAAGGACGTGGCGATGACCAAGCGCGGCCTGACGATCCTGGTCGGCGCCACCGGCTCGGGCAAGTCGACCACGCTGGCCGCGATGATCGACTGGCGCAACGAGAACTCCTACGGCCACATCGTGACGGTCGAGGACCCGGTCGAGTTCGTGCACCCGCACAAGAACTGCGTGGTCACCCAGCGCGAGGTCGGCATCGACACCGACAGCTGGGAGGCTGCCCTCAAGAACACGCTGCGCCAGGCGCCTGACGTGATCCTGATGGGCGAAATCCGCGACCGCGAGACCATGGAGCACGCCGTGGCCTTCGCCGAGACCGGCCACCTGTGCATGGCGACGCTGCACGCCAACAGCGCCAACCAGGCGCTGGACCGCATCATCAACTTCTTCCCCGAGGAGCGCCGGGCCCAGCTCCTGATGGACCTGTCGCTGAACCTGCGCTCGCTGGTCTCGCAGCGGCTGATCCCGACCGAGGACGGCCACGGCCGCATCGCCGCGGTCGAGATCCTGCTGAACACGCCGCTGATCTCCGACATGATCTTCAAGGGCGAGGTCGGCGAGATCAAGGAGATCATGAAGAAGAGCCGCAACCTGGGCATGCAGACTTTCGACCAGGCGCTGTTCGACCTGTTCGAGGGCAACGCGATCAGCCTCGACGACGCGATCCGCAACGCCGACTCGGCCAACGACCTGCGGCTGCAGATCAAGCTCAACAGCCAGCGCGCGCGCACCACCGACCTGTCGGCGGGGACAGAACACTTCGCGATCGTCTGAAGCTCGCGCTAAGCTTGGAGGCATGAGCCTCAACCCCAAAACCTACGAACCCGTCCCCTCGCAGAAGGTCGCCTTCCTCGGCCTCGGCGTGATGGGCTACCCCATGGCGGGCCATCTCGCGCTGGCCGGCCACCACGTCACGGTCTACAACCGCAGCGCCGGCAAGGCCAAGGACTGGGAAGCGGAATTCAAGCCGCAGGCTTCGGCCTCGGTGAGCCACTCCGCAACCCCGCGCGGCGCCGCGTCCAACGCCGACATCGTGTTCTGCTGCGTCGGCAACGACGACGACCTGCGCTCGGTGGTGCTGGGCGACAACGGTGCCTTCGCGGGCATGGCCCCGGGCTCGGTGTTCGTCGACCACACGACCGCCTCGGCCGACGTGGCGCGAGAGCTCTCCAAGGCGGCGCTCGAACGCGGCCTGCAGTTCATCGACGCCCCGGTCTCCGGCGGCCAGGCCGGCGCCCAGAACGGCGCGCTGACCGTGATGTGCGGCGGCGACCCGGCCACCTTCGCCAAGGTCGAGCCCGTGATCGCGGCCTTCGCGCGCGCCGTCACGCTGCTCGGCGAGAGCGGCGCGGGCCAGCTCGCCAAGATGGTCAACCAGATCGCGATCGCCGGACTGGTGCAGGGCCTGTCCGAGGCCATCGCCTTCGGCCAGCGCGCCGGCCTGGACATGAATGCGGTGCTCGCCGTCATCGGCAAGGGCGCGGCCCAGAGCTGGCAGATGGACAACCGCGGCAAGACCATGATCGAAGGCAAGTTCGACTACGGCTTCGCGGTCGACTGGATGCGCAAGGACCTCGGCCTGGTGCTCGACGAAGCCAAGCGCAATGGCGCGCGCTTGCCGGTGACCGCGCTGGTCGACCAGTTCTATGCCGACGTGCAGCAGGCCGGCGGCAGGCGCTGGGACACCTCCAGCCTGATCACCCGGCTGAAATAGGGCCCCCACGCTCCCCCACTTCGTGTGGGTCGCTGCCCCCCGAGGGGGCCGCAGGCCGCCTTGGGGCGGCCCGGCGCCGGCCTGAGGGCCCCCACGCTCCCCCACTTCGTGTGGGTCGCTGCCCCCCGAGGGGGCCGCAGGCCGCCTTGGGGCGGCCCGGCGCCGGCCTGAGGGCCCCCACGCTCCCCCACTTCGTGTGGGTCGCTGCCCCCCGAGGGGGAAGTCGCAGGCCGCCCGTCAGCGCGAAGCGCGGACTTCGCCGCGCTGGCGGCCCGGCGCCGGCCTGGGCGCGGCCCTCCAAAGGGGCCGATCAGCGCACCGGTGAGGTCGTGACGCCGCCGTTGGCCGGCGGCTGCGACGACGAGGGCAGCGGCGGCAGCGGCTCCATCGGCGGCAGCGGCACGCTCGAACGCGAGGCCGGTGCGCTGCCCGACGCGCCGGTGCCGCCTGGCTGGGACTGTTGCTGCAACTGGTTCTGCAGCTCGGTCTCGGTGACGATCTCGACCACGCGCACCACCTTCGTGACGCCCGAAACGCCGCGCGCGATGTCGGTCGCGCGATCGGTCTCGCGGCGGGTCGCGATGCCCATCAGGTAGACCGTGCCGCGCTCGGTCACGACCTTGAACGAATTGGCGAAGATGTCCTTGGCATCGAGCAGCGAAGCCTTGACCTTGCCGGTGATGAAAGTGTCGTTGGAGCGATCCTGGAAGGTGGTCGGCGGCCCGACCACCAGTTCGTTGACCACCGTTCGCACGTTGTCGACCCGCCGCACCACGTCCTCGACGCGGCGCTTGTCGGCTTCGCTGCCGACCGTGCCCGTCAACAGCACCTGGCGGTTGAAGCTGGTGATGCTCACGTACATGTTGTCGTTCGCGATCTCGCGCACACGGGCGCCGCCGCGCAACTCGATGGCCTGGTCGTCGACCTGCGCGCCCGAGCTGCGGCGGTCGGTCGCCACCATGCCGACGCCGGCGGCCGCAGCCCCGCCCACCACCAAAGGCACGCAGGCTGTGAGGCCGGCGACCAGTACGGCGCCTGCGGTCAATGCCATCGCGATGCGTTGAGTGGATGTCGTCGTCATGGGGTAAAGCCTTCCGGTGCGTTGTGTCCGCGACGAGTTTAGCCCAGGGGATTTCGATCCTCCGTGACGGCCCGTCCTCGCTCATTCGGGCAGGCTGCAGGTCGCGCCGCTTGCCTACAATTTGCCGCGCGGTCGATGGCGCAAATGTTGCAACGCCTGCATCCGGCAAGCCCCGCTCGAGCAAGGAAGACACGTGAATCAATCTGTTGTGCGATCGCTGATCCTGAGGCCGATGGCCGGCGCCTTCGCGGCCCTGTTGCTGGCCGGATGCAACGCCCTGGCGCCGGTCAACCCGCCCATCGCCCAGGTCGACCTCGACAGCGGCTACCGGGTCAACCGGCTGCTCAAGCGCCAGCATGAAGGCGTCAAGAACGATCCCCACACCCTCTTCCTGCTGACCTTCTCCGGCGGCGGCACGCGCGCGGCAGCGTTCTCGTACGGCGTGCTCGAGGAGTTGCGGCGCACCGACGTCGTGGTGCAGGGCGAGCAGCGAAATCTGCTGGCCGAGGTGGATGCGATCGCCGGGGTCTCGGGCGGCAGCTTCACCGCGCTGGCCTACGCGCTCTACGGCGACCGCCTGTTCACCGAGTACGAGCCCCGCTTCCTGAAGCGCGACGTGCAGGGCACGCTGACGCTGCGCGCCCTCAATCCGCTCAACTGGTTCAACCTCGGCAGCGGCCTGTACGGGCGCTCCGAGCTGGCGGCCGACTACTACGACGAGATCCTGTTCAACGGCGCCACCTTCGCCGACCTGATCAAGCAGCCGACGCCCGTGACCGCAGTCACCGGCACCGACCTCTCGACCGGCGCCCGCTTCCCCTTCTCGCAGGACCACTTCGACCTGCTGTGTTCCGACCTCGGCACCGTGCGCCTGGCGCGGGCCGCCGCCACCTCCTCGGCCGTGCCCGCCGTGCTCTCGCCCGTGACGTACCACAACTACGGCGGCAGATGCGGCGCGGCCATGCCGGCCTGGGTCCACGACGTCACCAAGCCGGGCGGGCCCGAACGTCCGGCCGGCCGGGCCCTGCTGCGCTATCGCGACATCAAGAGCTTCGAGGACAGCAAGAACCGGCCGTACCTGCACGTGGTCGACGGCGGCGTCTCCGACAACCTGGGCCTGCGCGGCCTGCTCGAGGCGCTCGAGGAGATGGAAGCCAGCCCGGCCTTCCAGCGCGAAGTGGGGCTCGCATCGATTCAGCGCATCGTGGTCGTGGTGGTCAACTCGCGCTCGGCGCCGGCCTCCGACTGGGACCGCCGGGCGCGCGCGCCGGGCATCGTCGCGCAGCTGCTGCAGTCGTCGAGCGTGCCGATCGACCACTTCTCCTATGAATCGGTCGAGTTGCTGAAGGACATCGCGCAGCGCTGGGCCGACAAGCGCGAGCTCGAGGTGGCCGAGCTCCGGCTTTCGGGCCTGTCGCGCGCGCAGGCCGAGGCCTCGGTGCCCAAGCTGCGCTTCGACGCCATCGACGTCAGCTTCGACGCCATCGAGGACCCCAAGGAGCAGCGCTATTTCATGGACCTGCCGACCAGCTTCGTGCTGTCGAGCGACGAGGTCGACCGGCTGCGCGCACTGGGCGGCCGGCTGCTGCGCGAAGCGCCGGGCTATCGCGAACTGTTGCAGCGGATCAGCGACAGCAACGCGACCGCCAAGGCCGCGGCGCAGTAGCCGGGCGCGCTCAGGGCGACAGCAGGGACGAGTCGCTGTCCTGGTCGCCGAGCAGTTGCGCGTCCACACCGTCGCACAGGCAGTGCAGCGCCAGCAAGTGGACCTCGTGGATGCGCGCGGCGCGCTCGTGGGGCACGCAGACCTGGACGTCGGTCTCGCGCAGCGCGCGGCCCACGGCCCCGCCGGTACCGCTGCCGGTGGGGGCGGCGTTGCCGAGCAGCGCCACCACGGTCATGTCGCGCGCATGCGCCGCCTCGACCGCCGCCAGCACCGCGGCGGACTGGCCGCTGACGCTCAGCACCAGCAGCACGTCGCCGGCCTGGCCCAGTGCGCGAACCTGGCGCGCGAAGCGATCGGCGCCCAAGGACTCGGCCGTGTCTGCGGCGGGATCGGTGGCGTCGCCGGGCAGTGCGATCGCCGCCAGCTCGGGTCGATCGCGCTCGAAGCGGCCGACGAACTGCGCCGCGAACTGGGCCGCCAGGAAGCCGGAAACGCCGGCGCCGCAGGCGAGGATCTTGCCGCCGCTGGTGACGCAGGCCAGCAGCGCCTGCATGGCCTGGGAGATCGGTTTTCCGAGCAGCGGCCCGGCCTGGTATTTGAGGTCAGCACTGTCGATGAAGTGCTGCTGAATCCGTTGCTCTAGCATGAAGGGAATATAGCTCGCCCCCAGGTTGCCCCGCACTGCGTGTCGGGGCGCCCACCCCCTGCCGGGGGCAACACCGGCGGACTGGCAAAGCCAGATCCGCGGTGTTTCACCAACAGGCCCTGGCGTCGCCGGGCCGGGGTCGCTTGCGCTATCCGGCGTCGAAGGCGGCCTGAAGCCAGGTAATGCGCTCTTCGACCAGCACGACGTCGAAACGGCAGGGCGGCAGCACGCGCAACCGGCTGATGTAGTGCCGCGCCGCGAAGACGATGCGGCGCTGCTTCACGCCCGTGATGCTGCCGGCGGCGCCGCCATGCGTCGCGCTGGCACGACCGCGAACCTCGACGAACACCAGGGTGCCGTCGCGCGGATCGCGCATGATGAGGTCGATCTCGCCGCCGCCGCGGCCGGGGGTTCGATAATTGCGCGCGACCAGGCCGAGCCCGGCCGCCTGCAGGTGCTCGAGCGCCGCGTCTTCGGCCGCGTCGCCGCGCTGCTTGGTCGTCGGCTGCGATGTCCGCCCTGCCGCCTTGTTCTGGAGATAAGCCATTGACTTCCATCGCCCCCGCTTCATTCGGCGCCGCCCTGCTCGCCGCGCGCGATGCCGCGGGTGCGCAGCATTATCCGCAGGCCACGCTCTACGTGGTCGCCACGCCGATCGGCAACCTGGCGGATATCACGCTGCGCGCACTGCACGTGCTGCAACTGGTCGACGCGGTCGCCTGCGAGGACACGCGGCACACGCAGAGCCTGCTGCGCGCCTACGGCATCGACCGCCCGGGCGCGCAACTTCTGGCCCTGCACCAGCACAACGAGAGCGAGGCGGCGCAGGCAGTGATCGCGCGGCTGGGCGCGGGCGAGCGCATCGCCTACGTCAGCGACGCCGGCACGCCGGGCGTCAGCGACCCGGGCGCGCGCCTGGTGGCCGCGGTGCGCGAAGCCGGCCACCGCGTGCTGCCGCTGCCCGGCGCGAGCAGCGTGACCACCCTGGTCGGCGCCGCCGGGCTGGTCGCTGCGGGCGACCCGGGCAGCGGCTTCGTGTTCGCCGGCTTCCTGCCGAGCAAGGCGGGCGAGCGCGATGCCGCGGTGCTGCTGCTGGCCGACGAGCCTCGCAGCGTGGTGCTGCTCGAAGCGCCGCATCGCATCGAGGCGCTGGCGCGTTCGCTCGCCAGCCTGGGCGAACGCAAGGTGACCGTGGGCCGCGAGCTCACCAAGCAGTTCGAGGAGATCGCGACCGTCGCCGCCGCCGGCCTGCCCGACTGGTTCGCCGCCAGCCGCGACCGCACGCGCGGCGAGTTCGCGCTGGTGCTGCACCCGAAGCCCGCGGCCGCCGAGGACGGCGCGGAGGGCGAACGCGTGCTGCGCCTGCTGCTGGCCGAACTGCCGGTCAAGAGCGCGGTGCGGGTCGCGGCAGAGATCAGCGGCGCGCCGCGCAATGCGCTCTATGAAGCGGCACTGCGCATGCGCAAGGACGGCGACGAGGCCGTCGAAACCTAGCGCGCGCCGCTGCAGGGATCGCCGCTTGCTTGACCCAGGTCAGAGCGCTGCGCCGGCGCGCGGACTATGGTCAGGCAACCATCCAGGAGCACCCATGTTGCATGAAGTCAGCGGCGATATTCTTCTTTCCAGGGCACAGGCCATCGCGCACGGTGTCTCGCCCAACGATTCGTTCAATTCCGGCCTCGCGCTGGCGCTGCGCGAAAACTGGCCCTCGCTGTACAAGGATTTCCGCCACTATTGCCAGACCCGCCACCCGCAACCGGGCGAGCTGTGGACCTGGACCAACGCGGAAGGCCAGCGCGTGATCAACCTCATGACGCAGGACGCCGCATACGACTCCGGCGCCAAGCCGGGCAAGGCGACGGTCGAGCGCGTCAACCACACGCTGCGGGCGCTGCGCAAGCTGGTCGAGGAAGAAAAGGTCGCCAGCCTCGCCCTGCCGCGCCTCGCCACCGGCGTCGGCGGCCTCGACTGGAAGGACGTCGCGCCGCTGGTCGAGCGCCACCTGAGCGACCTCGAGATCCCGGTCTACCTGTACACGACCTACCGCAAGGGCGTCGCCGCCGAGGAAACGGCGGTCCGCTGATCCGGGGCGGCGGCCCCGCCGCTCAGCTGTCGAGCTCGGGGTAGGCGCGGAAGATGCCGTCCTCATTGAAGGCGATCCGCCGCGGACTGCGCAGGTAGTCGTGCACCCGCTGCCGGCGACCCACGTTGGCATGCAGCTTCGCCACCGCCGGCGTGTCGGCCAACGCACGTGCGGCGGCCTTCGGGAAGGCATAGCGCAGCCCCGCCACCAACTGGAACAGCGAGAGATCGGCGTAGGTCAGCACATCGCCGACCAGGTGCAGGTCGCCGGTCGGATTGCGCTCGAGAATTCGCTCGAACCATCCGAGAAATTTCGGAATTCGCTCCTCGCGAAAGGCCTTGGCGCGCGACTGCGCCGCCTCGCGCTGGTCCTCGTAGTAGAGCCCGGTCGACAGCGGATGGTGCGTGTCGTGCGCCTCGGCCACGCAGTCGGCGATGGTCAGCTGGATCTGGTGGGTCCATAGCCCGTCGGCCTCGCCCACGCCCGCAAGCCCGAGGCGCGGCCCAAGATACAAGAGGATCGCCGCGGTCTGGCCGACCACGATGCCGCCGTCGACCAGGAAGGGCGGCGCGAACGAGGGCCGCGGATTGTCCGGGTCGCCGAGCCGGCGTCCCAGGTTCGATTCGCCGCCGCCCTTGGATGGCGGTTCGCGCGCCACGTCGACGTAGTCGGCACCGGCGGCCTCGAGCGCGAGGCGGACGAATTCGCCGCGGCCCTGGATCGTGGGCCAGTAGTGGAGCTGGTAGGTCAAAGCGCCCTCCGCGTGACGATGGGAAGACCGCAAGGATACGGGGGCGGCGTCTCGCCGGGCCCGCTACACTCCGGCTCCATGAGTCCCACGGCTTCCCTCCGCGTCCAGCGGCCCACGGCAACGATTCCGCCCCGCGCGGCGATCGCCGCCGTGCGCGCACGCCGCGTGTCGGTGCTGCTGCCGGACCTCCAGCCGGCCGCAGATTCCTAGGCCCGGCAGTCCGCTTCTTCCCCCTTTCAGCGCAAATATCGACCGCCGGGCATCCAAGCCGCGCATCAGCGGCCGGCTCCACAGGAGTCGGTTCGCGTTCGACTGGAGAAGCTTCTCGTGATCCTCACGATGCCCACCTTGTGGCCCCCCTGGCTTGCGCGCCTGACGGAACTGCGCATCGACGTCCACCACGGCCCGAAGCGGCTCGACGGCGAGATCAGTTCCATCTACGACCGCATCCACAAGCCGGGCGACCGGCTGCACGGCATTCCCGAAATCCCGCTGAACGACCCCGAACTCGTGATCCGCCATCGCGAGGCCGACGGCGAGTTCTACGTCTATGTGGAAGACATCCGCCGCAGGCAGCTGGCCGGCTACACGGTCTTCAACCGGCTGATCGAAGTGCATCGCCGCGCCGACCGCTACGTGCGGGCGCCGCATTCCAAGTACGACCCGCAGTACCAGCGGCGCGGACTGGCCACCGCCGTCTACCGCTGGGGGCTGGATGCCGGCCTGTGCCTGCTCACCGGCGCGCGGCAGTCGCCCGCCGCCCACGCGCTCTGGCACAAGCTCGCGGCCGACTACGAGCTGGGCTACGTCGACCTGCGCGACAAGACGCTGACCTACCTCGGGCGCGAAATCTCGCCGCAGGTGCTGGGCGAGTTGCACACGCGCATGCTGCTGCTCGGGCACGGCTGGACCCTGGCGCGCTTCACGGCCGCGACCGGGATGCGCTGAAGGGCCGGTGCCGTGCATTCCTTTGCGACACAGCGGCAGGCCCCTCCCACCCTAATCGAATTGGCAGACAATCCGGGCCGATGCGCTTGACGATGGCCCGACCCCTGATGTTGATTGCCGGGCTGCTGCTGATGGCAGGGCCGGCCACGGCCGACGAGCGGGCGCAGGCGCTGGCGCGGCAGAACGGCTGCCTGTCCTGCCACGGCATGGTCCACAAGCAGGTCGGCCCCGGCTTCGCGCAAATCGCGGCACGCTACCGCGAGGATGGGGCGGCGCCCTCGCGCCTCGCGGGCAGGATTCGCAGCGGCAGCGTAGGCCACTGGGGCCGCGTCACCATGCCGCGGCAGCCCCGGGTCAACGAGGCCGACGCGACGCTGCTGGCACGATGGGTGCTGGAGCAGCCGTCACCGCCCTGAGGCGGCCTGCCGCTCAATGAGCGACCGATTTCGAGAACGCATTGACGACCACGACACCCGCAATGATGAGTCCGAGACCGACGATCGCCGGACCATCCAGCGACTGGCCGAAGCAGAGCCAGCTCACGAGCGAGATGAGGACGATGCCGACGCCCGACCAGATGGCGTAGGCGATGCCCGTGGGCAGCACGCGCAGCGCCAGCGACAGGAAGTAGAAGGAGATGGCATAGCCGGCCACCGTGGCCAGGCTCGGCCACAGCCTGGTGAAGCTGTCGGAGGCCTTCAGAAAGCTGGTCGCCAGGACTTCCACGACGATGGCCACGGTCAGGTAGACGTAGGTGAGAGACATGCGCGCACTCTACCGTCATCGACACCATCGACCTGCCGATGATGACCGGCCGTCATGCGCCTGGCGGGCCGGTTCGGAGTTCGACTCAGTCGGCCCGAGGGCCGACGCCAGCTCGTGCTCTTCGGCAGGCTTGAGCTGAAGCCTGCCGAGCTCGGCCCGGTAGCAGGGCAACATCAACGCCGCCGTCAGCGCGTGCACATCGTTGCTTCGCGCGAGGTAGTCGTGGCACGCGGCAATGCTTCGATGGATGTCGAGCGCCTGTGCCACGCGGGGGGAAGGTGGCTTGTCGCGGTTCATGGTGATCAAGCGCCGCCGTACAGGCCCATGTCGGCCTTCACCCCGAGCCTTTGCATGAATGCTGGCGGATTGAAGCCTTCCTCGGCGTACCACTTCTGGATCAGGGCCTTGGCCGCCGCCATCGCCTCCGGGCTCGCCCACTCGACCACCGTCGTCACATTGAACTCGCTGGTGTCGCCCAGCTGGGTCAGCACCAGGCTCTGCTTGCATCCCGGCATGGCGCCCAGCGCCTGGTCGACCCAGCGCAAGCGCTCGAGAAAGTCCGCAAGTGCGTCCTGGGGCGCTGCGAACTTGTCGATGCGATACACGGATCCCGATACCTGGCTTGACATTGAAAACTCCTTTGTTTGCGCGCTGGATCGCCCGCAGGACCCGAAGTTTCAAACCTCAAGTAAAGTTGAGGTCAAGCGATTTCGGAGAGATTCATGCTGAAACCAGACGACATCACCACCACGCTCTCGGTCGGCGAAGTGGCGCAGCGTAGCGGCGTGCCCGTGTCCACCCTCCACTTCTACGAGGCCAAGGGCCTGATCAGCAGCCAACGGACCGACAGCAACCACCGCCGCTATCCGCGCGCGGTGCTGCGGCGCGTCGCCTTCATCCGCGTCGCACAGCGCGTGGGCATCGCGCTGTCGGACATCGCCCAGGCCCTGGACACGCTGCCCACGTCGGCCGCGCCCAGCCGAGCGGACTGGGCGCGGCTGTCCGCGAACTGGAGGGCCGAACTGGACGAACGCATGGCGCAGCTCAAGAAACTGCGCGACACGCTGGACGACTGCATCGGCTGCGGATGTCTGTCGATCGACCGCTGCCGGCTGCGCAACCCCCTGGACAAGCTGGCGGCGGAGGGACCGGGCGCGCAACGCCTGTGGGTCAGGCACGAGGCGACCGACTGAGCATCGCCCGATACCGCGGCGACCACGTCGGACCCAAGGAGTCCAGATGTTCTTGCTCAAGACCGTCCGCGCCGTCCGCCGGATGCTGGGTGGGCCTCTTGTTCGACCTGTGCGAGTGCGTTTGAAGCGCCAGCTGTTCCTTTCAAAAGAAGGGGCTCGGTCCTACTATGGTGTGTTCGGCAGCTTCGCCGACGCTCGTGCCTGGCTTCCGCGAAGCAAGGAGTTCGACCATGCCCCGCTGTCGACTCCGCACATCGAAATTCGCTGCAGAATGGTCTTTCCGTACGACTATCCTGTCATGTGGTGGCTTGAGCGCGCATTTCGAGGCGGTGCGACCCGCGTGCTCGACTTTGGTGGCTCGGTCGGCGTGCATTACTACGCCTACCGCCGCTACATCGATATGCCGGCCGCCTTGGCGTGGCGTGTCGTCGAGCTTCCAACGATGGTCTCCATCGGGCGAAGCCTGGCGGCCACGAATGCTGCCGCCGCCTTGTCATTCATCGACGATGATCTGCCGCAGGCGGTCATGGCGGCCGACAGTGACATCTGGCTCTCGGCGGGCGCGATCCACTACATGGAGGACGCGCGACCTGGGCGGCTCCTGGAGCGGTGTGCGGTGCGTCCCAAGCACATCTTGCTGAATAAGCTCCCTCTCTACGAAGGCGAAGACTTCGTGACCTCGCAAAACATCGGCGAAGGTTCATTCGCCCCGCTGCATGTCTTCAACCGAAGGCGCTTCATCAGGGAGATCGAGGAGGTCGGCTACACGCTCTGGGACAAGTGGGCCGTTCCCGAGCGCACCTTGTACCTGACCGGCGATTCGAAACGCACGCTCCCGAGCTTCACGGGCCTGTATTTCATGGACAGCCAACTCATCCCCGACAAGGCGGGAGACCCTCCCTACATAGCGGTCGACTTGCGGTAGACATGGCCGCCAAGCCCGCAGCGCATCGCCGCCGCGATCGAGGAAGGGTCGGGCCAGGCGCCGCGCACGAAGCGCGGCGCCGCGCGCTCACTTCGCCGGTGCCGGCTGCACGCGCAACGCGACCGACTCGGTGATGCTCGCCACCACCTGGTCGCCCACCTTCACCTCGCGCAGCACCTGCGGATCGCGCACGTGCACGTCGGTCAACTGGCCGATGGTCCCCCTGAGCGTGACGATCTTCTTCTTGCGGTCGACGCCGAAGACATTGGCCACGATGGTCGTGCGCGTGGTGGCGACGCCGCCCGGCCGGGCGCCCTTCGCGGCCACGGCGGCCGATTCGGTCTCGACGGTCTCGCGGATGCCGTCGCCGCCCTTGCGCAGCGCCAGGGCGACACCGATGCGGTAGCTCAGACGGACCCGGTCGCCGACCTTGACCTGCTCGAGGTTCCTCACGGCCGGATCGACCCGCAGGTCGGAGATGTTGCCCTTCGGGCCCTTGATCGACACGATGCGGTTCGCCACGTCGACCGCGGTGATTTCGCCGGTGACGGAGAGCACGGCCGAGCCGCCCCGGGCGTCCTCGAGCTCGATGGTTTTCCGGGCCGGCTCGGTCTGCGCGCTGGCGGTGCCGGCGCAAAGGGTCAGCGCGGCGCATGCCGCGATCAAAGCCTGTCTTTGGTAGATGTTCATGTTTGACCTGCGTGGGTGAGTGGGCGCACTCACCGACCTTACGCGCGCGCAGAGGGGCTGTCACTTGCCCTTTGGTGCAAGTGCGGCGCAAAGAAAAACCCGCGACGCCTGTGAACGTGCGGGTTTCTGGTGCTCGAAGACTCGAAGAGCCGATCAAGAGAGGTAACTGGTCCCGCCGCCAGGAATCGAACCTGGATCTCAGCCTTCGGAGGGCCGAATTCTATCCGTTGAAATACAGCGAGAGGTGCTTCCGGAATATCGGAAGCCTCAGATTATCGCCGATCAGCCGGCGCTCGCCACGGTCCGGGTAAATCCAAGCCCCGCGAGGTACACCCGGAAGGTCTGGCGCCCGGTCGCCACGAGGTCGAAGGCGGCCGGATCGAGCAGCCAGTTCTGGATCAGTCCGCTGATCAGCGCGTGCAGCCCCTGGGCCGCCGCCGCCGCCGGGATCGGCAGCCGCTTGCGGGTGCGGCGGGCGTCGGCCACCATCGCCCTCTCGAAGTCGATCAAGCAGGTGTTTCGAGTCGCGAGGTGGCGCAATTGCACCGACTCCATGTCGTGCGTGTACTCGACCTTGTGGGTGGCGATCTCGAACACGCGGCGCACCTGCATGTCGGTGGTCATCAGCTTCAGCGCCTCGACCATCTGGTGCTCGACGTCCTCCAGCGGGCCGACTTTGATGCCGAGCACGGCCTTCGCGACCTCGGCCTCCAGCGGCAGCCTGACGCGTTCCATCATGGCGTTGAAAAGGGCCGCCTTGTCCTTGAAGTGCCAGTAGATGGCGCCCCGGGTCGCGCCGGCCTGGTGCGCGATCTGCTGCAGCGACGTCTGGGAAACCCCCTGGGCCTGGAACAGCACCTCGGCCGCGTCGAGCAGGCGGTTGCGCGTCTCCTGGGCCTCCTCTTTGGTGCGTCTGACCATTTTGTCGTCTCCCCTTCTTAGAATCCATCGCTTGGGCAAGGCCGTCACTATACATCCATGAATGTATGTAAACTACGGCCCTTTTCCCGATAGTCAAGATCGCCGGGTTGCTATAGGCGTCCGCGCGATCGAGCACCGTCCCCGTTCTCCCTTCAAAGGAATCACATGCCCGACTTGCATGTCTCGCGCCCGTTGTTGTTTTCGCCGCGCCTCGCCACCGTTGCCGCCGCCGTCGTGCTCGTCGCACTGACCGCCTGCAGCAAGGGCGAAGCAACGAAAGGCGCCGGCGGCGGTGCCCCGCCCGCGCCCGAAGTCGGCGTGGTGGTCGCGACGCCGACCAATGTCGGCCTGGTGACCGAGTTGCCGGGCCGGCTCGAGGCCTCCCGCGTGGCCGAGGTTCGCGCCCGGGCCGCGGGCATCCTGCTGCAGCGGGTGTTCCAGGAAGGCAGCGATGTCAAGGCCGGCCAGGTGCTGTACCACATCGACCCCGCCCCCTACGCCGCCGCCGCGCGGAGCGCCGAGGCCAGCCTCGCGCGCGCCGAGGCCAACGCAGTGCAGGCGCGGGCCCTGGCCGAGCGCTACAAGCCGCTGGTCGAGGCCAATGCCGTCAGCAAGCAGGAATACCTGAACGCGGTGGCCGCGCAGAAGACCGCCGAGGCCGATATCGCCGTGGGTCGCGCCGCGGTGCAGACTGCCAAGATCAACCTGGGCTACGCGACCGTGACGGCGCCGATCTCGGGCCGCATCGGCCGCTCGCTGGTGACCGAGGGCGCACTGGTGGGCCAGAGCGACGCCACGGCGCTGGCCGTGATCCAGCAGATCAATCCGCTGTACGTGAACTTCACGCAGTCGGCCACCGACGTGCTGCGGCTGCGCCGCGCGCTGCAGGACGGCCTGTTCAAGCGCGCCAGCGGCGGCGACGCGGCCAGCGTGCGCATCGTGCTGGAGGACGGCACCGAATACGCGCAGCCCGGCCGGCTGCTGTTCTCCGACCTGACAGTCGACCAGACCACGGGCCAGATCACGCTGCGCGCCGAGGTGCCGAACCCGAAGGGCGACCTGCTGCCGGGTCTCTATGTGCGCGTGCGCCTCGAGCAGGCCCAGGCCACCAACGCGATCACGGTGCCGCAACAGGCCGTCACTCGCACCCAGCAGGGCGACACGCTCACGGTGGTGGGTGCCGACGGCAAGCTGAGCAAGCGCACGGTGAAGATCAGCGCCGCCCAGAACAATCAGTGGGTGGTGCTCGACGGCCTGAAGGCCGGCGAGCAGGTGATGGTCGACGGCTTCCAGAAGCTGCAGATGATGCCGCCCGGCACGCCCGTGAAGGCGGTGCCGTGGACCGGGCCGAACGCCGCCGCGACCCCGGCGCCTGCCGCCTCGGCTGCGGCCGCGAAGTAAGGAGCCCGCCCGCATGGCCAAGTTTTTCATCGACCGTCCGATCTTCGCGTGGGTGATCGCACTGTTCATCCTCGTGGTGGGCGGCGTGGCGATCACGCAGCTGCCGATCGCCCAGTACCCGCCGGTGGCCCCGCCGGCCATCGTCATCAACGCCGCCTACCCCGGTGCATCCGCCCAGACGCTGGAGGACAGCGTGCTGTCCGTCATCGAGCGCGAGATGAACGGCTCGCCCGGCATGATCTACATGGAGTCGGTGGCACAGGCCGACGGCACCGGTTCGATCACGATCAGCTTCGCCCCCGGCACCGACCCCGAGTTGGCGCAGGTGGACGTGCAGAACCGGCTCTCGCGCGCCACGCCACGCCTGCCTGCCGCGGTGACGCAGCAGGGGGTGCGGGTCGACAAGTCGAACAACAACTTCCTGCTGTTCACGATCCTGTCATCCGACAACCCGGCCCTCGATCCGATCGCCCTCGGCGACTACGCGGCACGCAACATCGTGCCCGAACTGCAGCGCGTGCGCGGCATCGGCCAGGCCCAGCTCTTCGGCACCGAACGTGCCATGCGGATCTGGATCGACCCGGCCAAGATGCATGGCTTCAATCTGTCGTCGGCGGACATCACGGCGGCGATCCGGGCGCAGAACGCGCAGGTGGCCTCGGGCACCATCGGCGACCTGCCGAACGTGGGCGGCCAGGCGATCGCGGCCACGGTGGTGGTCAACGGCCAGCTCAGCAACGTCGAGCAGTTCGGCAACATCGTGCTGCGCGCCAACACCGACGGCTCGGCCGTGCGGCTGCGCGACGTCGCCCGCGTCGAGCTGGGCGGCCAGGCCTACGCGACCTCGGCGCGCCTGAACGGCGAGCCCGCAGTGGGCATCGGCGTCCAGTTGGCGCCGAGCGGCAACGCGCTCGAATCCGCCAAGCTGATACGCGCCAAGATGGAAGAGCTCTCGCACTTCTTCCCGCAGGGCGTGAAATGGGACATCCCCTACGACAGCTCGCGCTTCGTGAAGATCTCGATCTCGCAGGTGGCCGAGACCCTGGTCGAGGCCGTGGTGCTGGTGTTCCTGGTGATGTTCCTGTTCCTGCAGAACTGGCGCTACACGATCATCCCGACCATCGTGGTGCCGATCGCGCTGCTGGGCACCTTCGGGGTGCTGCTGGCGCTCGGCTTCTCGATCAACGTGCTGACCATGTTCGGCATGGTGCTGGTGATCGGCATCGTGGTGGACGATGCGATCGTGGTGGTCGAGAACGTCGAGCGCATCATGAGCGAGGAAGGGCTTTCACCGCTGGAAGCCACGCGCAAGGCGATGAAGCAGATCTCGGGCGCCATCATCGGCGTGACCGTGGTGCTGATCTCGGTGTTCGTGCCGCTGGCCTTCTTCGCCGGCTCGACCGGCAACATCTACCGCCAGTTCTCGGCCGTGATGGTGGCGGCGATCAGCTTCTCGGCCTTCATGGCGCTGTCGCTCACGCCGGCGCTGTGCGCCACGCTGCTCAAGCCGGTGGAAGCCGGCCATCACCACGCCAAGACCGGCTTCTTCGGCTGGTTCAACCGCGGTTTTTCGCGCACCGCCAAGGGCTACGAGAGCCTGGTGTCGCGCATCCTGCGCCGCGCGACGCGCTACCTCGTGATCTACGCGGCGATCATCGGCGCGGTGGTGTCCGCCTACATGCGGGTTCCAACGTCGTTCCTGCCGCAGGAAGACCAGGGCAACATCATCGTCAACGTGCAGCTGCCGCCGGGCGCGACCCAGGAGCGCACGCTCGACGTGATGAAAAAGGTCGAGGGCTTCATCCTCAAGCAGCCCGAAGTGCAGAGCATGGTGGGCGTGCTGGGCTTCAGCTTCTCGGGCCAGGGCCAGAACGCAGGCCTGGCCTTCGTGACGCTCAAGGACTGGGACAAGCGCAAGGAAGCCGGCCAGTCGGCCGAAGCGCTGGCCGGTCGCGCCTTCGGAGCGCTGTCGGGCGTGCGCGATGCCTTCATCTACCCGCTGAGCCCGCCGCCCATTCCCGAGCTGGGCAACGCCAGCGGCGTGACCTTCCGCCTGCAGGACCGCGCCGGCGCGGGCCACGAGGCGCTGGTGAATGCCCGCAACCAGCTGCTCGGCATGGCAGCCCAGAGCAAGATCCTGACGCAGACGCGCCCCGACGGCCTGGAGGACGCGCCGCAGCTGCAGATCGATATCGACCGCGACAAGGCGAATGCGCTGGGCGTGACCTTCGACGCGATCAACACGACGCTGTCGACCGCGCTGGGCTCGAGCTACGTGAACGACTTCCCGAACCGGGGCCGCCTGCAGCGCGTGGTGGTGCAGGCCGATGCGCCGGCGCGGATGCAGCCGGAAGACCTGCTCAAGCTGAACGCGCTCAACGCGCAGGGCAAGCCGGTGCCTTTGTCGACCTTCGCGAGCACGCGCTGGATCACGGGCGCGCAACAGACCGTGCGCTACAACGGCTACCCGGCGATGCGCATCAGCGCCAGCACGGCGCCGGGCTACAGCACCGGGGCGGCGATGGCAGAGATGGAGAAACTTGCCTCGCAACTGCCGGCCGGCTTCGGCTACGAATGGACCGGCCAGTCGCGGGAAGAAAAGCTCGCCGGCTCGCAGGCCATCATCCTGTATGGCTTCGCGATCCTGGCGGTGTTCCTGTGCCTGGCCGCGCTGTACGAGAGCTGGACGATCCCGCTGGCGGTGATCCTGGTGGTGCCGCTGGGCGTGCTGGGCGTGCTGCTGGCGACCATGCTGCGGTCCTATTCGAACGACGTGTACTTCCAGGTCGGGCTGATCACGATCATCGGCCTGTCGGCGAAGAACGCGATCCTGATCATCGAATTCGCGAAGGACCTGCAGGCCCAGGGCAAGGGAGTGGTCGAATCGGCGCTCGCCGCCGCCCACCTGCGGTTCCGGCCGATCATCATGACCTCCCTGGCCTTCGGCCTCGGCGTGCTGCCGCTGGCACTGGCCTCCGGCGCCGGCTCGGCGAGCCAGCGCGCCATCGGCACCGGCGTGCTGGGCGGCATGTTCACGGGCACGGCGCTGGCCGTGCTGTTCGTGCCGGTGTTCTTCGTGGTCGTGCGCACCTTCTTCAAGGGCAGCGAACGTCAACACGAGGCCGACAAGCGCCATGCGCAGGCCGCCGGCATCGAGGAAGAAAAACATGACTAAGCAATTCATATCCACGGCTCTCGCAGGCGCTGCCGCGCTGATGCTGGCGGGCTGCTCGCTGATCCCGACCTACGAGCGCCCGGCGGCGCCGGTGCCGGCCACCTTCCCCAACGCGGCGGCGGCGCCGACCGCGGCCGGCCAGCCACTGGCCTCGACCATCGCGTGGCAGGACTACTTCACCGATCCGCGGCTGGGCAAGCTGATCGACACCGCGCTCGCGAACAACCGCGACCTGCAGGTGGCGATCCTCAACATCGAGCAGGCGCGGGCCCAGTTCCAGATCACCCGCTCGGCGCTGTTCCCGACGCTCAACGCGACGGCCGGCGGCTCGCGCCAGAGCCCCTCGCTCATCGGCCCGGGCGTGGCATCGAGCTACTCGGTCGGCCTGGGTGTCACGGCCTGGGAGCTCGACTTCTTCGGCCGCGTGTCCAGCCTCAAGGACTCCGCGCTGGCGCAGTACCTGGCCACCGAGGAAGCCCGCAAGGCGACCCAGATCAGCCTGGTGGCCGCCGTGGCCAACGGCTGGCTGGCCGTGCTCGGCGACGACGAGGCGCTGGACATCACGCGCCGCACCATGGTCACGCGCGACGACTCGCTCAAGCTCACCAAGCTGCGCTTCGACAACGGCGTGGCCTCGGAGATCGACTATCGCTTCGCCGAAGCGCAGGCCGAGACCGCGCGCGCGACCTACGCCCAGCAGCAGCGGCTGCGGATGCAGGACGAGAACGCGCTGGCCCAGCTCATCGGCGCACCGGTACCGCCGGAGACCATCGCCGGCAGCCCCGAGGGGCTGCAGGCGCTGGCGCCGATGCAGGAACTGCCGGCCGGCCTGCCCTCCGAGCTGCTGACCGAGCGGCCCGACATCCGCGCGGCCGAGCAGCAGCTGATCGCGGCCAATGCCAACATCGGTGCCGCACGCGCCGCCTTCTTCCCGCGCGTGACGCTGACCACCTCGATCGGCACGGCGAGCACCGAGTTCTCCGGCCTGTTCGACAGCGGTTCGAAGGCCTGGGCCTTCGCGCCGCAGATCACGCTGCCGATCTTCGACGCCGGCCGCAACCAGGCCAACCTGGATTCGGCCCGCGCCGGCCAGAAGATCGCGGTGGCGCAGTACGAGAAGTCGATCCAGTCGGCATTCCGCGAGGTGGCCGACGCGCTCGCGGGCCGCGCGACCTACGACGACGAGCTGCGCGCCCTGGTGGCCCAGTCCAAGGCCGAGGAGGTGCGCTTCCAGTTGTCCGACATGCGCTACCGCGGCGGCGTGGCCAGCGGGCTCGACCTGCTGGACGCCCAGCGCTCGCTCTTCACCTCGCAACTCGCGACCGCCCAGGTGCGGCAGGCACGGCTGCAGAACCAGGTCGTGCTCTACAAGACCCTGGGCGGCGGCTGGGCCACCAAGTGACGACCCGGGCCCCTGCGGGCCCGGCCCGGACGGCCGGGCCCGGGGGGCTCTCTATAATCCGCGGTTGATCCAAAAAAAGCCCCCGATACTGAGGACGCAATGAGCGACGCACCGCACAACCAGGCCGCAGAAGAAGCCCACACCGGCCCGATCAAGAATCCGAAGCAGCTCCTGCTCGCGGTATTTTTCTCCTTCATCGTTCCGATCCTGATCATCGTCGGCCTGGTCTCGTTCGTCGTGTCCGGCACGCACCCCTCGGGTTCGGAGCAGGGCGAAGGCATGTCGCTCTACGGTGTTTCCAAGGACGTGCGCGATCGCGACATCGCCGATCGTCTCAAGAAGGTCGGCTCGATCGAGATCCGCGACACCAATCGCCCGCTCGCCACCGGCGAAGCCGTGTTCAAGGCCCAGTGCATCGCCTGCCACGGCGCTCCGGGCATCCCGGGCGCTCCGCACCAGGGCGATGCCGCGGCCTGGGGCCCTCGCATCGGCCAGGGCTACGCCACGCTGCTGGAGCACGCGCTCAAGGGCAAGGGCGCGATGCCGGCGCAAGGCGGCGGCGACTTCGAGGACACCGAGATCGGCCGCGCGGTGGTCTTCCTGGCCAACGCCGGCGGTGCCGCGTTCCCGGTGCCCGAACGGGCGGCCGCAGCAGCCCCCGAAGGCACGGCGGCGGCCGATGCGGCCCCAGCGGCGGCTGGCAAGTAGTTCGCATCTCACCTCTCAGCAAAAAGCCCGCGCGATGCGGGCTTTTTTGCGTTCTGCGAGCGGCGTTTCCGCTCAGGGCGGCGGCGTCGGATGCGCCGGCTGGCCCGCCGCCGGGCTCAGCACGTGCCCGAAACGGGCCGGAAGATCCTCGGCGCGGACGCTCTCAGGCACCCAGCGCCCCTGATCGATGGCCTCGGCCGCCAAGCCGACGTCCTGCGTGTGGACCAGGCCCAGTCCGATGTCGGCGACCAGATACAACTTGCCGGCGTCGTCGAGCAGGCAGGCCGTGGGTTCGATCGGCCGGCCGCTGTGAGACGTGACCGAGAAGTCCTCGGCCACGCGCCAGATCCACGGCGCGGCCTCGAGTTCGACATACACCCGCTGCGGCCCATTCTGGAAGAACCACTGGCCCTGCTCGTCGTGCTCGTAGTTGCGCTGGATGAAGTCGATCAGCTTGTCGTGGCGCAATTGCGAGCCCTTGGCCTGCACGAACGGCCCCATGGCCTGCGTGCCGTCATCGCGCATGAACCAGTTGCCACGCGCATCCAGCCCGAGCCAGCCGTAGCAGTGCGGCACGTTGGGCCATTTGGCCAAGGCCTGTTTGACGATGTCGTCCATAAAACATATTTTGCTCCCAGGCGACGCGGACTTCTACGTGGGCCGCCGCGGAACCGGCTCTGCCGGGCCGCCGGGGGCGCCCCCTGAAAGGGGGTGGGCGGCTACACGCAGTGAGCCAACCTGGGGGTTAGCTCAGCTTCAACCAGTTGACCACTCGCTCGGGCATGGCGCGGACATGGCCGGGGGGCGCGCCGAACGGAAAGCCCACGTGGCCGCCGTGGACGGGCTGCCACAGCGTCACGTGGCTGCCGACATCTTCCTGGCGCGGCAGGCTGGCCCCCGGCACGAAGGGGTCGTTGACCGCATTCACTGCCAGCGCCGGAATCCGGATCCGGTGCAGGTGCGGCTTGGCCGAGCCGCGGTGCCAGTAGTCGTCGGTGTCGCGGAAGCCGTGCAGCGGCGCGGTGAACACGTCGTCGAAGGCATAGAGATCGCGGGCCGCGAGCAGCTTCTCGCGGTCGAACAGGCCTGGATGCTGGGCCAGCTTGGCCAGCGCCTTGGGCTTCATGGTCGACAGGAACATGCGCGTGTAGACCAGCCGGTTGAAGCCGCGGCCGATCGCGGCGCCGCCGGCCGCCAGGTCCAGCGGCGCCGAGATCGAGGCCACCGCGCTCACCAGCTTCGAGGCTTCGCTGCCGGCCTCCTCGGCCCAGCGCAACAGCGCGTTGCCTCCGAGCGAAATGCCGGTCGCCCGCATGGGTTGCGCGGGGTCCAGCTGCTCCCGCAGCCGCGCAAGGATCCAGCCGATCTCCTCGAAGTCGCCCGAGTGGTAGGCCCGCGGCGCCAGGTTGAGCTCGCCGCTGCAGCCGCGGAAATGCGGCACGGCGTAGTCCCAGCCCTGCGCGTGCGCGAAGGCCCCGAAGACTTCCGCGTAGTGGCTGCGCGACGACCCTTCGAGGCCGTGGAACAGCACCAGCAGCGGCCGCGGTCCCGCCACGGCGGCATCCAGGAAGTCGACATCGATGAAGTCGCCGTCGGGCGTGGTCCAGCGCTCGCGCCGATAGTCGGGCAGCGGCACCTCGGCGCGCCGGGCATACAGCGCGGGCCAGATGGTTTGCAGGTTGCCGCCGGGCAGCCAGCGTGGCGCGACGTATTGCATGGTTCAGTGCAGCGTCTGCGGCACCTCGCCGGCATCGCCGGGCTCGTGCGCGCTGCCGGGGCTCGCGTGGTGCGCGACCATGCGCCAGCCCTGCGCGGTGCGGTGGTACACGTTGGTGGCCAGCACGAAGGCATGGCGCGGCCCCTCGGCCGTCAGCACCTCGATGCGCTCCAGCACGTTGTGGACCGCGCTGGCGAGCGACTCGACCTTGCGCACGCGCGCCGGCGTGGCCTGGATCGTGCCGTTGCCGAACATGTGCTCGAAGGCGGCGCGGATCGCCTCCGCCCCGACCAGCCTCGGGCCGCCGGGATGGACGCAGAAAACCTCTTCCTCGTCGGCCCAGCAGTTCATCAGGGCGTCGACGTCGCCGCGCTGCAGCGCTTCGTAGAAAGCGGCCTCGACGTCGTCGGCGGTGCCGCCGATGGCGTTGGCGCGGAGTTTGGCTTTGGTGGACATGGGTGGTGCTGCCGGAAGTAGCGATTTTGCCTCGGTCGCGTGACCGCCGTGTTCAGGGAGGCGCAGCCACCCAGCCTTCCACGACCGCACGCAATTCGCCTTGGGCGGCCCGCCACACCAGCTCGGGCGCGGCCACGTGCACGCCGGGCGGGGCGAGGCGCAGAGCGATGTCGATCAGTTCGGCCACCTTGGACGCCCGCACCGGCTGCTCGCTGGGCGGCACCATGAAGCGGGCGATCGACAGCATCCAGGCCGCCAGCCGCTCGCCCGGGTTCGCGAAGCGGACCGGCGCCGGCTTGCGCGCCGAGCGCACCAGCAGCACGCGCTCGAAGCCCAGCGCCACCACGCCCTGCTCGTCGAGGTTGGCCAGTCCGTGCTTCAAGGCCTCCGGCAGCCGGCCCTGGTCGTGCGGCAGGACCACCGCCAGCGTCTGCACGCCGCAGGCGCGCAACCAGCCCGCCAAGGCCGGCAATTGCGCGGGCTCGGGGGTCCACAGCGCGCGCTCGCGGTCGTAGTAGAGCCGCGGCGGCTCGAACAGCACCAGCGCGGTGTCGGCCCTGACCAGCGGCCATTGCGCGATCGGCAGCGCCGGCGTCAGCACGGTCTCGACGCCGCGCAGGCCGTCGCGGATCGGCTCGCGCGCCAGCACGATGGTGTGGTCGAAGCGATGGCGGCCGGCCAGCCGGCGCACCAGCTCGTGGCCGAGCGCGCCGGTCGCGCCGGCGATCAGCAGCGTGCCCTTCGGCGGGCCGCCGTCCGAGCCCGGCACCGGCCTGCGGTGCGCGGCCTGCAGGGCCTGGAGAGGATCGATCGCCATCCATCTATGCTACCTTTGCCGACTTCGCACAGAGAGGGTTCGGACATGTTGAAACGCTGGCTTCTGATCATCGTCGCGGCGCTGTCGCTCACGGGCTGCGGCTACAACGACTTCCAGCGGCTCGACGAGGCCAGCAAGTCGGCCTGGAGCGAGGTGCTCAACCAGTACCAGCGGCGCGCCGACCTGGTGCCCAACATCGTGGCCACGGTCAAGGGCGAGGCCAACTTCGAGCAGGAGACGCTGACCCGCGTGATCGAGGCGCGCGCCAAGGCGACCTCGATCCAGGTCTCGCCCGAGACGCTCAACAATCCCGAGGCCTTCAATCGCTTCCAGCAGGCGCAGGGCGAGCTGTCGGGCGCGCTGTCGCGCCTGATGGCGGTGTCCGAGCAGTATCCGAACCTGAAGGCCAACCAGGCCTTCCGCGACCTGCGCGTGACGCTCGAAGGCACCGAGAACCGCATCACGGTGGCGCGCAACCGCTTCATCCAGACGGTCCAGGAGTACAACGTGCTGGCCCGCAGCTTCCCGACCAACCTGACGGCCAAGGTGATGGGCTACGCGCCCAAGCCCAACTTCACGGTGCAGAACGAAGCCCAGATCTCGACGCCGCCGACGGTCGATTTCAGCGCGCCGAAGAAGTAGGCGACGCGCCCCCCTCATGACAGCTGTCCGCATCCGGCAGGCGCTGACGGCCCTCTTCCTGATGGCGGTGGCGCTGTTCGGCGCCCAGGCGCAGGGCCTGCTGCCGGTGCCCGCGCTGAACGCGCGCGTGATCGACCAGACGGGCACGCTGAGCGCGGCCCAGCGCAGCGCGCTCGACGCCAAGCTGCAGGACTTCGAGCAGAAGAAAGGCTCGCAGATCGTGGTGCTGATGGTCGCGACCACCCAGCCCGAGGACATCGCGAGCTACGCCAACCGGGTCGGCAATGCCTGGAAGATCGGCCGCAAGGCGGTCGGCGACGGCATCCTCGTGGTGGTGGCCAAGGACGACCGCAAGATGCGCATCGAGGTCGCGAAGACCCTCGAAGGCGCAGTGCCGGACCTTGCTGCCGCGCACATCATCGACGAGGCCATGAAGCCTCGCTTCCGGCAGAACGATTTCGCGGGCGGCCTCGACGCGGCGGTCGACCAGCTCATGGCGCGCGTCAATGGCGAGGCGCTGCCCGAGGTCGATGCGCGCGGCGGCGACTTCGGCGACGGCCAGGGCTCCGGCCGCGGCTTCGACTGGCAGGACCTCGGCATCTTCCTGTTCGCCGCGGTGCTGGTGGGCGGCCCGATCGCGCGCCGCATCCTCGGCAAGATCCCGGGCTCGCTGGCGCTGGGCGGCCTGACCGGCGTCGTGGTGATGGTGCTCACATCGAGCCTCGTGATCGCGGTGCTGGCCGGACTGGGCGCCCTGCTCTTCACGCTGCTGTCGATGGCCTTCGGTGCCGGCCCGTCCATCGGCCGCCGGGGCGGTGGCGGTTTCGGCGGCGGCGGCTGGGGCGGCGGTTCGTCTTCGGGCGGCGGCGGCGGTGGAGGCGGCTTCAGCTCCGGCGGCGGCGGCGATTTCGGCGGCGGCGGCGCCTCGGGAGACTGGTAGCCATGGCATCGCCCTCTTCTTCTTCATCTTCTTCATCCTCCCCCTCGCTGTTCGCGCGCCTGGGCCGCCTGTGGCGCCACCGCTGGACCGACGAGGCCGACGTGCGCCGCGCGCTGCCGGCCGAGCTGCTCGAGCGCCTGACGCGCCGCGTGGCGGCCAGCGAGCGGCGCCACAGCGGCGAGATCCGCATCTGCGTCGAGGCCGGCCTGCCGCTGTCCTACCTGTGGCGCGGCGCACCGGCGCGCGAGCGCGCGATCATGCTGTTCGGCAAGCTGCGCGTGTGGGACACCGAGCACAACAACGGGGTCCTGATCTATCTGCTGCTGGCCGAGCACGCGATCGAAATCGTCGCCGACCGCGGCATCGATGCCCGCGTCGACGCCGAGCAGTGGGCCGCGATGGCCCAGCGCATGGGCGCCGCCTTCCGCGAGGGGCGCTTCGAGGACGGGCTGACGCAGGCGCTCGAAGAGGTCTCGGCCCTGCTGGTGGCGCACTTTCCGCTGGCCGAAGGGCAGGCGGATCGCAATGAGCTGCCGGATGCGCCGGTGGTGCTGTAGGGGCCTGCGAATCCTGCACGTCCAGCCGCCGGCGATTCACCGCATGCGCCGCGTCGAGGCTACCAGCCTGTCCACTTGAGCGCGCTGGCCGCCGAGGCCACGGTGCGTTCGATGAAACGCACGCCGCGCGCGCCCTCTTCCACGCGCGGATAGTCGGCGGCAAGCGGATCGGCGGGCCGGCCTTCGAGCCGGGCGCGGATGTCCGCCGCGATTCCGCCATACACATTGGCGAAGGCCTCGATGAAGCCTTCCGGATGCCCGCTGGGCAGCCGGCTCGCGCGCCGCGCCGATTCGCAGAGCCACGGCGAGCCGCGCGTGAGGATGCGCTTCGGGCCGTCGTGTGGCAGATGCGTCAGCTCGCTCGGCTGCTCCTGCCGCCAAACGAGCGTGCCGAGCGTGCCCGAGACGCGCAGTCGCAAGTCGTTCTCCAGGCCGGTGTTGATCTGCGACGCGACCAGCACGCCGCGCGCGCCGCCGCGAAAACGCAGCAGCAGGCTGCCGTCGTCGTCCAGCGGACGGCCCGGCACCAGCGAACTCAAGTCGGCGCAGAGGCTCTCGATCTCGAGTCCCGTGACGGTTGCCACCAGGTTCTCGGCATGCGAGCCGATGTCGCCGATGGCGCCGGCCGCGCCGCTCTTCGCGGGGTCGCTGCGCCAGGCCGCCTGCTTGTTGCCTTCGCCCTCGAGTCGCGTCGCGAGCCAGCCCTGGTTGTATTCGACCACCACCTTGCGGATCTCGCCGATGTCGCCCGAGCGCACCATCTCGCGCGCCTGGCGGACCATCGGGTAGCCGGTGTAGTTGTAGGTGACGCCGAACACCGTGCCCTGCTTCGCCACCGCTGCGACCAGCGCATCGGCCTGTTCGCGCGTGTGCACCATCGGCTTGTCGCAAACCACATGGAAGCCGGCCTCGACGAAGGCTTGGGCCACCGGAAAGTGGACGTGATTCGGCGTCACGATCGAGACGAAGTCGATGCGCTCTCCGGCCGGCCGCTGCAGTTCATCGGCGAGCAGTTCGCGCCAGTCGCCGTGGTTGCGATCGTCCGCCAGGAACAGGTCGCGCCCCGAGGCCAGGGCCTTCTCGGCGCTCGAAGACAGCGCGCCGGCCACCAGCTCGATCTGGCCGTCGAGCGCGATCGCCTTGCGGTGCACCGCGCCGATGAAGGCGTCGCGCCCGCCGCCGACCATCGCGTAGCGCAGCCTGCGTGAAAAAGTGTCGTGTGTCATGCAGTTTCAAGCGCCGCGAAGCGCGCCCTTGGTGGAACACCGAGGAACCGGCTTTGCCGGGCCTCTGGTGTTGCCCCCGGTAGGGGGTGGGCGCCCGGACACGAAGTGCCGGGCAACCTGGGGGCGAGCAACAGTCAGAAAGGCGAATCGGGGTGGTAGAAGGATTTCGCGTTGTCCTTCGTGATCAAGACCGAAGGAATGATCGTGGTCGCCGGCAGCTTCTCGCCCTTCAGCCGCGCCTCGGCCGTGAGCTTGATCGCGTCATAGATGAATTTCGGCGAGTAGCTCACGTCGGCCTGGATCCGCGGGTCCTTGCCGTCCATGATCGTCTTGACCATGCCCTTGGCGCCCGCGCCCCCGAACACCAGCAGGATGTCGTCGCGCTTGGCCTGCTCGATGGCCTTCAGCACGCCCACCGCCATGTCGTCGTCGGCGGCCCAGATGGCGTCGATCTTCTTGAAGCGCGTCAGGTAGTCCTGCGTGACCTTGAAGGCATCGTCGCGGTTCCAGTTGGCGTACTTGGCATCCAGTAGCTTGATGTCCGGGTAGTTCTTGAGCACGCTGTTGAAGGCGTCCATGCGCTCGTTGTCCAGCGTGGTGGCGATGCCGCGCAGCGCCACGACATTGCCCTTGCCGCCCAGCTTCTTCGCGATGTACTCGGCCGGTATCTTGCCGAAGGCGGTGTTGTCGCCGGCGACGTACGCGTCCTGGGCGCTGGTGTCGGTGAGGCCGCGGTCGACCACCGTGACGTAGGTGCCCTTGGCCTTGACCTGGGCCACCGGCTTGGTGAGCGCGGCCGACTCGAACGGGAAGATCACGAGCGCGTTGATCTTGCTCACGGTCGACAGATCCTGCAGCTGGTTCGCCTGCTCGGGCGCGTTGGCCGCGGTCTTGATCGTGATCTTCAGGTCCTTGTGCTCTTTCTCGAGGTCCTTCTTGGCCTGGTTGGCCCAGTAGTTGATGCCGCCCATGAAGCTGTGCGTGGCCGCCGGGATCGACACGCCGAGGTTGACCGGCTCGGCGGCCAGGGCCGGGAGGGCCGCGAAGCTCGCGGCGGCGACGGCGCTCAGCGCCAGGCGTCGGGTGACGGATTTCATGCTTCTTGTCTCCTGTGGTGAATGAACTTGAACGAACGAGAAACGGTTGCGGCCTAGCGCCGGCCGCGCTGAAGAAACGCCACGACGATGATCACGATGCCCTGCACCGCGGCGTTGAGGTACACGCTGATGATGCTGGTGAGGTTCAGGATGTTGCTGATGACCGAAAGCAGGATCGCGCCGATCACCGTGCCGGTGATGCTGCCCGCGCCGCCCTTGAGCGCGGTGCCGCCGACGATCACGGCCGCGATCGCCTCCAGCTCCCACAGCAGGCCGGTGGTCGGCGAGGCCGAACCCAGCCGCGGCACGTAGAGCAGCGTCGCGATGCCGACGCAGACGCCGAGCAGCACGTAGGTCATGATCTTCACGTGGTCGACCCCGACCGCGGCATAGCGCGCCACCTGCTCGTTGGAACCGATGGCCTGCACGTAGCGGCCATAGGCGGTGCGGTTGAGGATCAGGCCGCCGATCACCGCCACGACGAAGAACACCCACACCGGCACCGGGATGCCCAGCAGGCTCGCGTAATACACCGGCGCATAGAGGTCCGACAGCTCGTTGTCGAGCGTCAGCGCGCCGCCGTCGGCGAAGTAGGTCAGGTAGGCACGGAAGATGCCGAGCGTGCCGAGCGTCACGATGAAGGGCTCGATCCGGCCCTTGGTGATCAGCAGGCCGTGCGCGAGGCCGAACACCCCGCCGAGCAGCACCGCGAGCAGAGCGCCCAGCAACACCGCCAGCAGCGGCGATCCGAGCGCCGGGGCCATCGCGTTGATGAACATGATCACGCAACCCGCGATCAGCGCCGCCATCGAGCCGACCGACAGGTCGATGCCGCCCGAGATGATCACGAAGCACATGCCGACCGCGATGATGCCGATGAAGGCGGTGCGGGTGAGCACGTTCATGGCGTTGTCGAGCGTGGCGAAGTCGCCGTTGAGCAAAGTGCCCGCGATGCACAGCAGCACCAGCCCGATGACCGGGCCGAAGCCGTGCAGGCGCTCGGTCCAGCGCGGGCGGGTGACCGGGCGGTGCGCGGCCTGGGCGCTAGGAAGCGGTTCCGGTGGCATGAGCGATCAAGTCCTCTTCGGTCAGATGTTCGGCATCGAGCGTGGTGACCAGGCGGCCCGCGCGCATCACAGCGACGCGGTGGCACAGGCCGATCAGTTCCATCAGCTCGGAAGAGACGACGATCACGGCCAGCCCCTGGCGGGCCAGGCGCTGGATCAGGAAATAGATGTCGCGCTTGGCGCCGACGTCGACGCCTCGCGTGGGCTCGTCGAGCACCACCACTTTCGGTTGCGGCTGGAGCACCTTGGCCAGCGCCAGCTTCTGCTGGTTGCCGCCCGACAGCGACGAGGCGCGCGCATCGAGGTCGCCGGTGCGGATGCCGTAGTCCTTCACGGCTTCGGCCAGCGCAGCGCGCTCGGCGTCGGGCTTCAGCCACGGCTGCGCATAGCGTTCGAGCGCCATCAGCGTGAGGTTCTGGCGCAGTCCGAGATTCACGTGCAGGCCCTTGCCTTTGCGGTCCTCGCTCAGGTAGGTCAGGCCGTGCCTCGCGGCGTCGCGCGGGTTGC
This sequence comes from Variovorax sp. P1_G12, assembly GCF_056405555.1. NCBI lineage: Bacteria > Pseudomonadati > Pseudomonadota > Betaproteobacteria > Burkholderiales > Comamonadaceae > Variovorax > Variovorax sp. P1_G12. The sequence goes on from NZ_JBFUBW010000009.1 coordinate 198,309, forward strand.
GGAAGCTGCGCGCCCGGCCTTCGATCTCGACCGTGCCGCTCGCGGGGCGCAGCCCGAGCAGGCCTTCGAAGAGCTCCGTCCGGCCGGCACCGACGAGCCCGGCGAAACCGAGGATCTCGCCCGGACGCACCTCGAAGCTCGCGTTCTGCGCCCAGCCGGGCACGGAGAAATCCCGCACCTTCATGGCCGGCGCCGCCGCCGCGACGACCGCATCGCGCGGCGGATAGAGGTCCGCGAGTTCGCGCCCGACCATCAGGTTCGCCATCTGGTGGCGCGTGACCTCGGAGGTGGGCGACCGGGCCACGAAGCGGCCGTCGCGCATCACGATCACCTCGTCGGTCACTTGCTCGACCTCGTCGAGCTTGTGCGAGATGTAGACGATGGTCACGCCGTCGGCGCGCAGCTGCGCGATCAGCTTGAACAGGCGCTCGGTCTCGCCGGGCGTCAGCGTGGCGGTCGGCTCGTCCATGATCAGCAGCCGCGCGTGGCGCGAAATGGCCTTGGCGATCTCGACCAGCTGCTTCTCGGCCACGATCAGCCGCCGCACCTTGGTGGCCGGGTCGATCTCGAGCCCGACTTCGGCCAGCGCACTGGCCGCATCGCGCTCCATCGCAACGTCGTCGAGCAGCCAGCCCTTCTTCTTCTCGTGGCCGAGGAAGATGTTCTGCGCCACCGTGAGGTCTTCGGCGAGATTGAACTCCTGGTGGATCAGCACGATGCCCAGCGCCTCGGCCTCGCGCGAACTGGCGAACTGCTGCGGCTCGCCGTTCACCTTCAACGTGCCGCCGGTCAGCGACTCGTAGCCCGCAAGCATCTTCATCAGCGTGGACTTGCCGGCGCCGTTCTCGCCCAGCAGGCCGTAGACGCGGCCCGGTGCGAGCGAGAAGCTCACGCCATGCAGCACCTCCACCGGGCCGAAGGCCTTCAAGACGTTGTCGAACTCGACCGCGACGGAACTCTTCATGATGGCGCCACCCCGCGCACTTTGAGCGTCTCCTGCATGGCGAGCACGCCGGCGCCGATCAAGCCGGCCTGCGCACCCAGCGGCGTGTACTGGATCTCCAGGTGCCGCGTCGACAGCGCCAGCGAGCGCTGGTAGACACTTTGCCGCACGGCGGCGAGGAACAGCGGCCCGATGCGCGTGATGCCGCCGCCGATGAACACGTGCGACGGATTGAAGAAGTTCACGATCGACGCCAGCATCTGGCCGATCAGGCTGCCGGCGCGTTGCACGATGGCATTGGCGGCAGCGTCGCCGGCACGGCTGGCCTGGCCGACGTCGACGGCCTCGATGCGGCCCTGCACCCGCAGGCACTCGGCCAGCGCGGCGCTCTCGCCGGCTTCGGCGGCCTGCACCGCCATCCGCGTGATCGCCGGGCCGGCCGCCATCGCCTCGACGCAGCCCAGGTTGCCGCAGTGGCAGCGCGGGCCCTCCTGGTCGACGCAGATGTGGCCGACGTCGCCCGCCGATCCGGCGGCGCCGCGGTACACCTCGCCGTGGCAGACGATGCCGCAGCCGATGCCGGTGCCGACCTTGATGACCAGGAAATTGGAAAGCGACCGCTTCAGCCGCCAGAGCTCGCCGAGCGCCATCAGGTTGACGTCGTTGTCGACGAACACCGGCGCGGCGTAGTCCTCGCGCAGGTAGTCCCGGATCGAGAAGCTGTCCCAGGCCGGCATCAGCGGCGGGTTCACCAGCTGCCCGATGTCGAAGTTGACCGGGCCCGGCACCCCGATGCCGATGCCGAGCACCTGCCTGGCCTCGAAGCCGACCCGGGCGAGCAGGTCGCGCACCAGCACGCGCACGCGCGCCAGCACCACGCCCGGACCTTCGCGCACATCGGCCGCTTCCGCGTGATGCGCAAGCACCTGGAGGTCGAGTCCGAGCACCGCGACGTCGAGGCTGGTGGCGCCGATGTCGACGCCCACCACGACACCGAGGCCGGCATGCAGCCGGAGGTTTTCGGGCCGGCGTCCGCCGGACGATCGCTGCAGGCCCGCTTCGGCGAGCAGGCCCTGCTCGACCAGGCCGGCGATCAATGAATTGGCCTTGCTCTTGGAGAAGCCGAGTTGCTCGGCGATGCCATGGCGCGACCCGCCGGCCGACCAGAAGGTGGTCTCCAGCAGAAGCATCTCGTCCGCGGTCAATCGGCTCCAGGGGGCCAAGTGCGTGTCTCCGTCATTGTTCTTCGGCGCTGCCGGCCTGTGAGCCATGCAGCGAAGCGAATACTAGAGCCGGCGCTTAAGCCCAACAAGTCTGAACTTCGGCCAAATGAAGGCCGAAGCTCAGTCTCAGCGGTTCCCAAAAAGCAAAAGCCGCCCGAAGGCGGCTTTCTTTTCCAGAAACACCGCAGAACCGGCTTTGCCGGGCCGCTGGTGTTGCCCCCGGTAGGGGGTGGGCGGCTACACGAAGTGAGCCAACCTGGGGGCGAGCTATTTTTTCTGGCGGTACTTGCGCAGCGCTGCCAGCTGAGCAGCCATCACCGTCAGTTCCGACTGAGCCAGCGCGATGTCGATGTCGGTCTTGGCGTTCTTCAGCGCTTCCTCGGCCGCGGTCTTGGCGGCGTTGGCCTTCTCGTCATCGAGGTCCTTGCCGCGGATCGCGGTGTCGGACAGCACGGTCACCGTGGTGGGCTGCACTTCGAGAATGCCACCGGCCACGAAGACGAATTCCTCGCCGCCGTCGGCCGTTTCGATGCGCACCGCGCCGGGGCGGATGCGCGTGATCAGCGGCGTGTGGCGCGGGTAGATGCCGAGCTCGCCGGCTTCGCCGGGCAGAGCAACGAACTTGGCCTCGCCCGAGAAGATCGACTCCTCGGCGCTGACCACGCTGACGTGAATGGTGCCTGCCATGGGGATTCCTTAAGCGACCTTCTTGGCCTTTTCGAACGCTTCGTCGATGCTGCCCACCATGTAGAACGCTTGTTCCGGCAGGTGATCGCATTCGCCGGCGATGATCATCTTGAAGCCGCGGATGGTCTCGGCCAGCGGCACGTACTTGCCGGGCGAGCCGGTGAACACTTCAGCGACGTGGAAGGGCTGCGACAGGAAGCGCTGGATCTTCCGTGCGCGGGCCACGGCCAGCTTGTCGTCGGGGGCCAGTTCGTCCATGCCCAGAATGGCGATGATGTCGCGCAGTTCCTTGTAGCGCTGCAGCGTGCCTTGCACGGCGCGGGCCACTTCGTAGTGCTCCTCGCCGACGACCAGCGGGTCGAGCTGGCGCGAGGACGAGTCGAGCGGGTCGATGGCCGGGTAGATACCGAGCGAGGCGATGTCGCGCGACAGCACCACGGTGGAGTCCAGGTGGGCGAAGGTGGTGGCGGGCGACGGGTCGGTCAAGTCGTCGGCGGGGACGTACACGGCCTGGATCGAGGTGATCGAGCCGACCTTGGTCGACGTGATCCGCTCCTGCAGGCGGCCCATTTCCTCGGCCAGCGTGGGCTGGTAGCCCACGGCGGAAGGCATCCGGCCCAGCAGTGCCGACACTTCGGTACCGGCCAGCGTGAAGCGGTAGATGTTGTCGACGAAGAACAGGACGTCGCGGCCTTCGTCGCGGAACGACTCGGCGATGGTCAGGCCGGTCAGCGCCACGCGCAGACGGTTGCCCGGGGGCTCGTTCATCTGGCCGTAGACCATGGCCACCTTGGACTCGCCGAGGTTCTCCAGGTTCACGACGCCGGAGTCGGCCATCTCGTGATAGAAGTCGTTGCCTTCGCGGGTGCGCTCACCGACGCCGGCGAACACGGACAGGCCCGAGTGCGCCTTGGCGATGTTGTTGATGAGCTCCATCATGTTCACGGTCTTGCCGACGCCGGCGCCGCCGAACAGGCCCACCTTGCCGCCCTTGGCGAACGGGCAGACCAGGTCGATCACCTTGATGCCGGTTTCGAGCAGGTCCTGCGAGGGCGAGAGTTCGTCGTAGGCCGGGGCCTTGCGGTGGATCGAGGCGGTCAGCGCCTGGTCGACCGGGCCACGCTCGTCGATCGGCGCGCCGAGCACGTCCATGATGCGGCCCAGCGTCGCCTTGCCCACCGGCACGGTGATCGGGGCTTGCGTGTTGGTCACGATCAGGCCGCGGCGCAGGCCGTCGGAAGAACCGAGCGCAATCGTGCGAACCACGCCGTCGCCGAGCTGCTGCTGCACTTCGAGGGTCAGTGCGCTGCCTTCGAACTTGAGCGCGTCGTAGATCTTCGGCATCTTGTCGCGCGGGAATTCCACGTCGACCACGGCGCCGATACATTGAACGATCTTGCCTTGAACTGCTTCTGCTTGAGCCATGTCTGCTCCGATAAAAATTTAAATCTGTTGAGGGCCGAAAGGCTCAGACGCCGGCGGCCGCCGCGGCGCCCGAGACGATTTCCGACAGCTCTTTGGTGATGCCTGCCTGGCGAGTCTTGTTGTAGACCAGCTTGAGTTCGTCGATCACGTTGCCCGCGTTGTCGGTCGCGGCCTTCATGGCCACCATCCGGGCCGAGTGCTCGGACGCCATGTTCTCGGCCACGGCCTGGTACACCAGCGATTCGACATAGCGCACCAGCAGCTCGTCGATCACGCTCTGCGCATCGGGTTCGTAGATGTAGTCCCACGAGTGATGGCCCGACTCGGTGCGCAGCGTGTCAGCGGCCAGCGGCAGCAATTGCTCCACCACCGGCTCTTGCTTGATGGTGTTGATGAACTTGGTGTAGCAGAGATGCACGGCCGAGATCTTGCCTTCGGCGTAGGCGTCGAGCAGCGCCTTGACCGGCCCGATGAGCTTGTCGAGGTGCGGCGTGTCGCCGAGCTGCGTGACGTGCGAGACGACACGGGCGCCGATGCGGTTCAGGAAGCCCAGGCCCTTGCTGCCAATGGCGACCGAGTCGATCGCCTGGCCGGCGCCTTGCGCCTCGCGCATCTTGGCGGTCACGGCGCGCAGCAGGTTGGTGTTCAAGCCGCCGCACAGGCCCTTGTCGCTGGTCACGACGATGAACCCGATCGCCTTGGCCTCGCTCGTCTTCATGAAGGCGTGCGTGTATTCCGGATTCGCCTGGCCGAGGTTGGCCGCGATGTCGCGGATCTTCTCGCTGTAGGGGCGGGCCGCGCGCATGCGTTCCTGCGCCTTGCGCATCTTGGAAACCGAGACCATTTCCATGGCCTTGGTGATCTTCCTGGTGTTCTCCACCGATTTGATCTTGCCGCGGATTTCCTTACCAGCTGCCATGAGCGTTCCTTCCTTGGTCGTCGATCAGGCGAACGACTTCTTGAACGCGGCAACCGCCGTGTTCAGTTCGGCTTCCGAATCCTTGTCGAGCGCCTTGGACTGCTCGATCTTCTCGAGCAGCGCGCCATGGCTGGACTTCAGGAACTGGTGCAGGCCGTGTTCGAAGGACAGGATCTTCTTGATCTCGATGTCGTCCATGTAGCCCTTGTTGACCGCGAACAGCGAGGCCCCCATCAGCGAGATGGGCAGCGGGCTGTACTGGGCCTGCTTGAGCAGTTCGGTGACGCGCGCGCCGCGGTCGAGCTGCTTGCGGGTCGCTTCGTCGAGGTCGGAGGCGAACTGCGCGAACGCAGCCAGTTCACGGTACTGCGCCAGGTCGGTACGGATACCGCCCGACTGGCCCTTGACGATCTTCGTCTGTGCCGACGAACCCACGCGCGACACCGAGATACCGGCGTTGATGGCGGGGCGGATACCGGCATTGAACAGGTTGGTTTCCAGGAAGATCTGGCCGTCGGTGATCGAGATCACGTTGGTCGGCACGAAGGCGGACACGTCGCCGGCCTGCGTCTCGATGATCGGCAGCGCGGTCAGCGAGCCGGTCTTGCCCTTGACTTCACCCTTGGTGAAGGCTTCGACGTAGTCGGCGTTGACGCGGGCTGCGCGTTCGAGCAGGCGGCTGTGGAGATAGAACACGTCGCCGGGGTAGGCTTCGCGGCCTGGCGGACGGCGCAGCAGCAGCGAGACCTGGCGGTAGGCCACGGCTTGCTTGGACAGGTCGTCATAGACGATCAGCGCATCTTGCCCGCGGTCGCGGAAGTACTCGCCCATCGTGCAGCCCGAGTAGGCGCTGACGTATTGCATGGCGGCCGATTCCGAAGCGGAGGCGGCGACCACGATCGTGTATTCCATCGCGCCGGCTTGTTCCAGCGAACGCACCACGTTCTTGATCGACGAAGCCTTCTGGCCGATCGCGACGTAGACGCAGGTCATGTTCTGACCCTTCTGGTTGATGATCGCGTCGATCGCCACGGCGGTCTTGCCGGTCTGGCGGTCGCCGATGATCAGCTCGCGCTGGCCACGGCCGATCGGCACCATCGAGTCGATGGCCTTCAGGCCGGTCTGCATGGGCTGGTCGACCGACTGGCGGGCGATCACGCCCGGGGCGACCTTTTCGATCACGTCGGTCATCTTGGCGTTGACCGGACCCTTGCCGTCGATCGGCTGGCCCAGTGCGTTGACCACGCGGCCGATGAGTTCGGGGCCGACCGGCACTTCCAGGATGCGGCCCGTGCACTTGACGGTGTCGCCTTCGGAGATGTGCTCGTACTCGCCCAGGATCACGGCGCCGACCGAGTCGCGCTCGAGGTTCAGCGCGAGGCCGAACGACGGCGTGCCGTCGGCCGACGGCGGGAACTCGAGCATTTCGCCCTGCATCGCATCCGACAGGCCGTGCACGCGCACGATGCCGTCGGTCACCGACACCACGGTGCCTTCGTTGCGGATGTTCGCGCTGACGCCGAGGCCCTCGATGCGGCTCTTGATCAGTTCGGAAATTTCTGCGGGATTGAGTTGCATGACTCTTTCCTTCTTTCTTTGTAAGGGGCTGGCGGCCTTCAGGCTGCCAGCGCAACTTTCATTTGTTCAAGGCGCGCTTTGACGGAGGTGTCGAGCACTTCGTCACCGACCACCACACGAATGCCGCCGATCAGCGACGGGTCCTGCTGGACCGTGAACTGCAGCTTGCGGCCGAAACGCTTTTCGAGCGCGGCGGAGATGTTGCCCAGGGCGGCGCCGTCGATCGGGAAGGCGCTGTACACCACGGCGTCCGACGTGCCGCTCTGCGCGCTGGCCAGCACGCGGAACTGCCTGGCGATCTCGGGCAGCGCGGTGAAGCGGCCGTTCTCGAGCAGCGCCATCAGGAAGTTGTTCGCGTGCGGCGGCAACGGCGAACCGTGCGCGCTGGCGACAACACCGAGCACCTGCTCGGGCGTGGCCTTGGGGTTGTCCGCGAACTGGAGCAACTCGGGATTGGCGGCGATGGCGGCGACGTTGTCGAGCCAGGCGCCGGTTCCGGCGAGGTCCGACGAGGACGCCTGGAACAGCGCTTCGGCGTAGGGACGTGCGATGGTGGCGAGTTCGGCCATGGCGTGATCAGAGTTCGGTCTGCAGGCGGGCCAGCAAATCGGCGTGGACGGCCGGATTCACTTCCTTGCGCAGGATCTGCTCGGCGCCCTTGACGGCCAGCGCGGCGACTTGCTCGCGCAGGGCCTCGCGCGCCTTCACGGCTTGCTGCTCGGCTTCGACACGGGCGGCCGCAACGATCTTGTTGCCCTCTTCCGTGGCGCGGCCCTTGGCCTCTTCAACGATGGCCTGCGCACGACGTTCGGCATCGGCAAGACGCTGGGCGGATTCGTTGCGCGCCTGGCCAAGTTCGACTTCCACGCGCTTGTTGGCGGCGGACAGTTCGCTCTTGGCACGGTCGGCGGCGGCGAGGCCATCGGCGATCTTCTGGGCACGATCGTCCAACGCCTTGGCGATCGGCGGCCACACAAACTTCATCGTGAACCCGACAAGAATCAGGAACACGATCATCTGGACGATCAGGGTACCGGTAATGCTCACTTTTCACCCTCTCTTTGGGAATGAATCCGAGGCCATTCAGCGCAGAACGACATGGGTTCGACGAGAAAGCCTGGACCCGATTACTTCGGCAGGTTGGCGATTTGCGAGAGGAACGGGTTGGCCGTTGCGAACCACAGCGCGATACCGGTACCGATAATGAACGCGGCGTCGATCAGACCAGCCAGCAGGAACATCTTGGTTTGCAGTTCGCCCATCAGCTCGGGTTGACGCGCAGCCGACTCGAGGTACTTGCTGCCCATGATGCCGATGCCGATACATGCGCCGACAGCGCCCAGACCGATGATCAGGCCGGCGGCCAATGCGACAAAGCTGATAACTTCCATGATGACTCCTAGAGGACTTTGGTTGAAGAGAAAAGAAAAAACGAAAACAGATGATCAGTGATGATCGTGCGCCTGGCCGATGTAGACCAGCGTCAGCATCATGAACACGAACGCTTGCAGCGTGATGATCAGGATGTGGAAGATGGCCCAGGCCGTGCCCGCGACGATGTGGCCGAGCGCCAGGAAGATGCCGGTGGCGGACAGCGTCCAGGCGCCGCCCATCAGGGCGATCAGCAGGAAGATCAGTTCGCCGGCATACATGTTGCCGAACAACCGCATGCCGTGCGAGACCGTCTTGGCGACGAACTCGATCATCTGCATGGCGAAGTTGAAGGGGTACAGCGCCCAGTGGTTGCCGAAGGGCGCCGTGAACAGCTCATGCACCCAGCCGCCCAGGCCCTTGATCTTGATGTTGTAGAAGATGCAGATCAGCAGCACCGACACCGACATGCCCATGGCCACCGAGAGGTCGGCGGTCGGCACGACGCGCAGGTAGGCATGCTCCGGGTCACCGCCGGCGATGCCGAAGATCTTCGCCCAGATGGCCGGGAACAGATCGACCGGGAACAGGTCCATCGCATTGAGCATGAAGATCCAGACGAAGATCGTCAGCGCCAGCGGGGCGACGAACTTGCGGCTCTGGGCGTTGTGGACGATGCCCTTGGCCTGCTCGTCGACGACCTCGATCAGGATCTCGACCGCGGCCTGGAAGCGGCCCGGAACGCCCGAGGTGGCCTTGCGGGCGGCCAGCCAGAGGATCCAGCAGCCGAGGATGCCGAGCAGGATCGAGAAAAAGAGCGAGTCGAAGTTGAAGACGGAGAGATCGGCTACACCTGCAGGCTTGGAGCTTTGCAGATGCGTCAAGTGGTGAACGATGTATTCACCAGCGGTCATACCGTGTTCCGCAGCGTTTTCAGCAGCCATCCGTTACTCGTCTCAAAGTTTCAGGCGCCTGGAGGCCAGCATCACTGCCACCCAAGCCGCCTTCATTGTCACCACCAAGCCCACCAGCATCGCCGGCCAGCTCAGCGCCGTAATCAGCCTTGGCGCGGCGATCAGCATCGCCACCGTCAAGGCCATCTTGACCATTTCCCACAAAAAGAACCCGAACACCGCAGTGCCCGGATTCAGGGACGCAAAGCGTCCGGTCAGCCCTCGTGCGAACACCGCAGCGGGAATGACCACTGCCAGCGCACCGTATCCGGCGGACCATCCCAGATTTTGCCTCCCGGTCAGGCCCCAGGCGGCCAATGCCACCAGCAAGCCCGCCACGACCTGAATCGCGATCACGCGCCACGGCGAGATCAACGGCTTCCTGTCGCGCAGCCGCTGGGCCTCCTCGGCAGTCAGCGGCTTGAAGTCGTCTTCCGGATCGTTGACATCCTCGGGGGCTTCCCTCGATGTGTTGCTGCGGGCGATTGTTTTCATTTCGAATGAAGCCCGGATGACGACCCAGAATTTCTACAAAGCCATTGATTATAAGTAAAAACCCATGGCATTCCGCCAGCCCGCTCGGCGGAGTGGGAAAAGTTCCCTTGGCGTGCACCGAGGGATCCGCAAGCCGCTTGGGAAAGGCCCGAGCGCCCCCACCATAATTCCTCATGCACCCGATCACCGACGCCCTCCCCGACGCCCTCTGCTACCTCGACGGCAGCTACACGCCGCTGCGCGACGCCAAGATCAGCGTGCTCGATCGCGGCTTCATCTTCGGCGACGGCGTCTACGAGGTGGTGCCCGCCTACGGCGGCCAGCCCTTCTGCTTCGACGAACACATGGCGCGGCTCGAGCGTTCGCTGGCCGAGCTCCAGATCCGCAATCCGCTCTCCACGGCGCAGTGGCGCGCGATCGCCATGCGGCTGGTCGACGCCGCGGCACCCGCGCAGCGGGCGGGCATGCAGGGCATCTACATCCAGGTCACGCGCGGCGTGGCGCCGCGCGACCATGCGATGCCGCAGGGCCTGCAGCCGACGGTGTTCGTGATGGTGAACCCCATGAAGCCGGTCGCCGATGCGGTGCGCGCCAAGGGCGTCGCCTGCGTGAGCGCGCCCGACTTCCGCTGGCAGAAGGCGCACATCAAGACCACCAGCCTGCTCGGCGCGGTGCTGGCGCGCCAGATCAGCGTCGAGGCCGGCGCCGCGGAAACCATCATGTTCCGCGACGAGGGGCTCAGCGAGGCCTCTTCCAGCAACGTCTGGGTGGTGAAGGATGGCGTCGTGAGCGGTCCGCCCAAGGACCAGTGGGTGCTGGCGGGCATTCGCTACGGCCTGATCGAGCGCCTCTGCGCCGACGCCGGCATCCCCTTCACGCTGCGCCGCATCGCCCGCGACGAGGTCTTCGGCGCCGACGAACTGCTGCTGTCCTCGGCCAGCAAGGAAGTGCTGCCGGTGGTCACGCTCGACGGCCGCAGCATCGGCGCCGGCAGCCCCGGCCCGATCTACCAGGCGCTCTACGCCGGCTACCAGCGGGCCAAGGCCCGCAGCCCCCAAGACCAAGGAGTTCCCGCATGACCACCGCACCCGACGCCCCGCTCGACGCCCGCAAGGAATCGCTGATCGAGTACCCCTCGAAGTTCCCGATCAAGGTGATGGGCGCGAAGGCCGACGGCTTCGTGCACGCCGTGACGCAGATCGCCGAGCAGTTCGATCCGCAGTTCGACGCCACGACCGTCGAGCTGCGCAACAGCAAGGCCGGCAACTACCTGGGCGTGACGATCACGGTCACGGCCACCAGCCGCGAGCAGCTCGACGACCTCTACCGGGCCCTGTCGAGCCACCCGATGGTGAAGGTGGTGCTCTGATCGCTGCGCTCCAGACGCGGCTGCTCGGCCGCGTCGACTACGCCCCGACCTACGCGGCGATGCGGCAGGCGACGCTGGACCGCAGCGCCGACAGCCCCGACCAGTTGTGGCTCTGCGAGCATGCGCCGGTCTACACCCAGGGCCTGGCGGGCAAGGCCGACCATGTGCTGAACCCCGGCGAGATCCCCGTGATCCAGACCGACCGCGGCGGCCAGGTGACCTACCACGGCCCCGGCCAGGTGGTGGCCTATCCCCTGATCAATCTGAAGCGGGCCGGCTACTACGTGAAGGAATACGTGTACCGGATCGAGGAAGCCGTGATCCGCACGCTGGCCCATTTCGAGGTCACGGGGCACCGCGTCGCCGGCGCGCCCGGCATCTACGTGCGCCTGGACGATCCGTTTTCGCATGCCGCGCTGACCGGTCCGCGGCACCCCGCGGACCCCTTCCGCGGCCTCGGAAAGATCGCCGCGCTCGGCATCAAGGTCAGCGGCCACTGCACCTACCACGGCGTCGCGCTCAACGTGGCGATGGACCTGGAACCCTTCACGCGGATCAACCCTTGCGGCTACGCGGGGCTCCAAACCGTCGATCTTTCTACAATCGGCGTTCAAACAACCTGGGACGAAGCCGCGCAGGTGCTGGGCAGCAAGCTCGGCATCTACCTCGCGCCCTGAGCCCCGTCAAAGAGAAGCCATGAGCACAGCGCCGGACCGCTCCAAGCAAGCTCGCACCGCAGTGCGCAGCACGGAGGTTATTCAATGAGCACACTCGACGTTGTCCGCGACCCCCAAGGACCCGAAAGCTACAACCCCCTCGCCAAGCAGAAGGCCGCGGCCAAGCTGTCGCGCATCCCGGTCAAGGTGGTGCAGGGCGAGGTGCTCAAGAAGCCCGAGTGGATCCGCGTCAAGGCCGGCTCGCCGACCACCCGCTTCTACGAGATCAAGCAGATCCTGCGCGAAAGCAACCTGCACACGGTCTGCGAGGAAGCCTCATGCCCCAACATCGGCGAGTGCTTCGGCAACGGCACCGCCACCTTCATGATCATGGGCGACAAGTGCACCCGGCGCTGCCCGTTCTGCGACGTCGGCCACGGCCGGCCCGATCCGCTCGACACCGACGAGCCGCTGAACCTCGCCAAGACCATCGCCCGGCTGCGCCTCAAGTACGTGGTGATCACCAGCGTCGACCGCGACGACCTGCGCGACGGCGGCAGCCAGCATTTCGTCGACTGCATCCGCAACATCCGCGAGCTCTCGCCGCAGACGCAGATCGAGATCCTGGTGCCCGACTTCCGCGGCCGCGACGACCGCGCGCTCGAGATCCTCAAGGCCGCGCCGCCCGACGTGATGAACCACAACCTGGAAACCGCGCCGCGCCTCTACAAGGAAGCGCGCCCGGGCAGCGACTACCAGTTCAGCCTCAACCTGCTGAAGAAGTTCAAGGCGCTGCACCCTCAGGTTCCGACCAAGAGCGGCATCATGGTCGGCCTGGGCGAGACCGACGAGGAGATCCTGCAGGTGATGCGCGACATGCGCGCGCACGACATCGACATGCTGACCATCGGCCAGTACCTGTCGCCCAGCAGCAGCCACCTGCCGGTGCGCCGCTACGTGCATCCCGACACCTTCAAGATGTTCGAGGAAGAGGCCTACAGGATGGGCTTCAGCCATGCGGCAGTGGGCGCCATGGTGCGCAGCAGCTACCACGCCGACCAGCAGGCCCACGCCGCCGGCGTCTAGCGGGCGACGGCCAAACGCAGGGCGAAGAACGACAGGATCTCGTCGCGCGCGGCGATCGTCGGCTGGCCCGCCTCGTCGATCAGGTGGGCGGTCACCACGCTGTGCGGGCTCGCGACCACCTGGGCGAAAAACGGCGCCAGCGCGTCGCGGTTGGCGGCGCTGTGCGGCAGCACGCGCGCAATGAAGCGATCGCCCAGGGCCTCGGCGTAGGCGGCGAAGCGCTGGCCGGTGCAGAAGCGATCACCCTCGAAACGGTAGGCCATGACGGTCAGGCCGTCCCGCTCCAGGCGTCGCCGAACCGCGGCGAGTTCGTCGGCCGCGCTTTCGATCCCGGCCGGCTGGTCCAGGGGCAGCGACGGCTGGCACAGGACCGGCGCGAGCACCGAGGCCTCGAGCGTCATCGTCAGCGCGAAGTTGCCGGTGAAGCACATCCCGATCGCACCGACGCCCGGGCCGCCGCACTGCTGGTGCGCCAACCTCGCCAGCGCGCGCAGCCACTGGGTCACCGGGCTCGACCGGTCGGCCGCGAAGGCGCGGAACTCGGCGCTGACGCATGCCCGACGGAACGTGGCCGTGGCCTCCTCGACATCCGGCACCGCCCCATCGCGGCCGAACAGCGAAGGCATGTAGACCGTGAATCCCGCGTCCCGGACCCAGCGGCTGAAGCGCGCGACATGCGGGCTGATGCCCGGCATCTCGGTCATGACGATCACCGCCGGGCCGGCGCCCGCCACGTGAACCACCTTGGCGACGCCATCCAGGGTGATCTCGCGCGAATCGAAGTCGTCGAGCGGATCGTGGGCATTCAGATCGCGTTTCGGCACAGGGGGACCTTTCTTGGTTTCAGGCCTTTGATTGCAACCGGCCGGCCGCTAGACTGCCAGTGTCCATTTAGACGCTTATCAGGCGTTTTCAGCCATGCACGACTTCACCGTCCTGGTTCTGCCCGGGGCCTACGGCACCAGCGTTGCCGTCACGCTCGATATCCTGAATGCCGCGGCCGCGCTCGCGCCCCGGGTGAAGATGCCGCAGCCGACCTGGCGCGTGCTGTCGCCGGATGGCGCCGCAGTCGCGCTGAGCGGCGGCCTGCAGGTGGCGACCGCGGCCCTGCCCGGCCGTGTGCGGGCCGATGCCTCGACCTGGATCATTCCCGGCCTGGGCGTGGACAAGCCCTCCGAGCTGGCGGGCCGCCTGGCGAGCGACGACGCCACGCGCGCGATCGACGCGGTCAGCCGGCACGGCGCGCGGGGTGGCGCGGTGGCGGCCTCGTGTTCGGCCGTGTTCCTGCTCCAGGCGGCAGGCTTGCTGCGGCAACGGCGGGTCACGACCTCGTGGTGGCTCGCGCCCGAGCTGCGGCGCGTCGAGCCCCGGTGCGTCGTGGACGCGGATCGCATGGTGTGCGCCGATGGGCCGGTGATCACCGCCGGCGCCGCGTTTGCGCAATCGGACCTGATGCTGCACCTGCTGCGCACGCGCTTCGGCACCGCGCTCGCCGATGCGGTCGGCAAGGTGCTGCTGATCGACGGGCGGCAGGCGCAGGCCCCGTTCGCCGTGCCGTCGATGATGTCCAACGGCAATCAACTGGTCGCCCGTTTGACGCAACGCATCGAGTCGGCCCTGCCCAGGCCGCCCAGCGTGGCGGTGCTGGCCGAAGAATTCGCCATGTCGCAGAGGACGCTGGCGCGGCACGTGCGCGCCGCCACGGGCCAGGGTGCGCTGGCACTCGTGCAGAGCGTGCGGCTGAACAGGGCACGCATGCTGATCGAATCGAGCCGGATGACGATCGAGCAGATCGCCACTCAGGTCGGCTACGAGGATGCGACGGCGTTGAGGCGACTCATGCGCCGGGCGGCCGGCGCCACGCCGAGCAAGTTTCGCTCGGGCTGGCAAACGGCCTGACGCCGGGTGCCGCCGCGCTCGGGTCCGCCGCGTAAGATTCGCGCTGACCTTGCCGCCATCGCCCGACCCTTTGGAGCTAACGAAAAAATGAGCCATTTCGAGGCCGCCATCCGCCGCGACTTCGGCGTGATCGCCGATCTGATTTCCATCCACGCGCAGCGAGCCCCCGAGCGGCCCGCACTGGCCGATGCCGCGCGCGAACTGAACTACGGCGCGCTCGATGCGCTGATGGACCGCATCGCGGCCAGCCTGCAGCGAGACGGCCTCGGTGCCGGCGACGCGATCGCGATCTGCGCGGCGTCGAGCGTCCACTACGCGGCCGTGTTCCTCGGTGCGCTTCGTGCCGGCATCGCGGTCGCTCCGCTGGCCCCTGGCTCCACGCCCGCCAGCCTGGCGCGGATGATCGAGGACGCCCAAGCGCGCGTCCTGTTCGTCGATGAAGCCTCCGCGGCAGTGATCGGGCCGGCGGCCGAAGGCGCCATCCCGCGCATCGCGCTCGATGGCTCCGCGGCCGGCGGCGACTTCGAGCGCTGGCTGGCACCGGCAGGCGTCAGGCCCGCCGCGGTCGAACCTCAGCCGGCCTGGCCCTTCAACATCATCTATTCGTCGGGCACCACGGGCGAGCCCAAGGGCATCGTGCAGGGCCACGGCATGCGCTGGGCCCACGTGCAGCGCGGCGCCACGTACGAGTACGGGCCCGAAACAGTCACGCTGCTGTCGACGCCGCTCTACTCCAACACCACGCTGGTCGTGTTCTTCCCGACGCTCGCCTTCGGCGGCTGCGTGGTGCTGATGCCCAAGTTCGACGCCGCGGCCTACCTGAAGCTGGCGGAGGACCGCCGCGTGACCCACACCATGCTGGTGCCGGTGCAGTACCAGCGCCTGATGGCACGCCCCGATTTCGATGCCCACGACCTCGCCAGCTTCAAGTACAAGTTCAGCACCAGCGCGCCTTTCAACGCGGCGCTCAAGGCCGACGTGCTCAAGCGCTGGCCCGGCGGCCTGATCGAGTTCTACGGCATGACCGAAGGCGGCGGCACCTGCATCCTCGAGGCCCACCTGCACCCGGACAAGCTGCACACCGTGGGCCGGCCGGCCGAAGGCAGCGACATCCGGCTGATCGACGAGGAAGGCCGCGAAGTCGCCCGCGGCGAGGACGGCGAAGTGGTCGGGCATTCGGCCGGCATGATGGTCGGCTACCACCGCCAACCGGCCAAGACCCGCGAAGCCGAGTGGTTCGATCCCACGGGCAAGCGCTTCATCCGCACCGGCGATGTCGGCCGCTTCGACGACGACGGCTTCCTGACACTGTTCGACCGCAAGAAGGACATGATCATCAGCGGCGGCTTCAACATCTATCCGAGCGACCTCGAGGCCGTGGTGCGCGCCCATCCGTCGGTGGCCGACGTGGCGGTGGTCGGCGTGCCTTCCGAGCAATGGGGCGAGACGCCGGTGGCCTTCGTGGTGCGCCGCGGCGGCGACGACACGACGGCCGAGGCGCTGCTGCAGTGGACCAACGACCAGCTCGGCAAGACCCAGCGCCTGGCCCGCCTGCAGTTCATCGACGAGCTTCCGCGCAGCGCGATCGGCAAGGTGCTCAAGCGCGAGTTGCGTGAGCTCCCCGCGCGCTGACGCCGGCCCGGACGCTGCCGAGCACGGCGGCGGCCATGGCCTGCTGTGGGTGCTGCTGGCCGCCGCCGTCCTCTTCGCGCTGGTCCGCCCGCGCGCACCGATGGACTACCTCCGGCTGGTCGACTGGCAGACCCTCGGCGCGCTGGCCGGTCTGCTGGCGATCACCCAGGGCGTCGAGCGCAGCGGCATGCTGCAGGCCGCCGCGGCGCGGCTGCTGGCACGCACCACGGACCTGCGCCGCCTGGTGCTGCTGCTGGCCGCCAGCGCCGCCGTGCTGTCGGCGCTGGTGACCAACGACGTCAGCCTGTTCCTGCTGGTGCCGCTCACGCGCGTGCTCGCGACCCAGGCGCACCTGCCGCTGGCGCGGCTGGTGGTGATCGAGGCGCTGGCGGTCAATGCCGGCTCGGCACTGACGCCGATCGGCAACCCGCAGAACCTGTTCCTCTGGCATCGCTCGGGCGAGAGCTTCGTCGGCTTCGTGGCGATGATGGCGCCGACCGTGGCGGTGATGCTGTTCTGGCTGTTCGCCGCGATCTGGTTCATGGTGCCGCGGGTCCCGATCGCGCTCAAACCGGCGGCGCGCGACGCGGCACCGGTGCAGCCGCGCCTGCTGGCGCTGTCGGGCCTGCTGTTCGTCGGCTTCGTGATCGCGCTCGACCGCCATTGGCTGCTGGCCGGCCTCGGCATGGTGTTCGGCGCCTTCCTGCTGCTGCGCCCGCGCGTGCTGCTGGGCATCGACTGGGCCCTGCTGGCGATCATCGCGCTGATGTTCGTCGACCTGCGCCAGTTGGCCGAGCTGCCCACGGTCGCGACGCTGCTCGGCCAGTGGCCGATCGGCGAAGGATGGCGCGCCTACCTGGCGGCGATCTTCACCTCGCAGTTCATCAGCAACGTGCCCGCCGCCATCGTGCTCGATCCTTTCGTGCACGACCTGCCGGCGCTGGCCGCGGGCGTGAGCGTGGGCGGCTTCGGCTGCGTGCTGGGCTCGCTGGCCAACCTGATCGCGCTCAGGCTGGCGAAGCTGCCGAACGGCCTGCGCGAATTCCATCGCCTGAGCATCCCCTTCCTGCTGGTTTGCGGCGCCTCGGCGCTGCTGCTGCGGCTGGGGTGACAGGCCCCGGCGAGGCGCGCAGAATCGACGGCCTCGCCATGCAACGCCACGAATCCCCCGTCTCTTCCCACGGCCTCTCGCTGCGCCGTTACGGTGCCTCGCGCGGCAGCCATGCGCATGGACACTTCCAGGTGCTGGTGGGGCTCGATGGCGTGCTCGAACTCGAGGTCGAAGGCCGGATTCGCCGGCTCGGCCCAGGCGACGGCTGGGTGATCGCGCCCGGCGACCGGCACGACTTCGAATCGAAGACCGGCAGCCAATGCCTGGTGCTCGACACGGCGCAGGACCTGTGGACGCGTTGCGCCGGGCGCACACCCGCGGCCGAACCGATGCGGGCCCTGTCGCGCTACCTTGCGCACTGCTTCGCGCAGCCCTCGCCGCCGGCCCTGGCGCTGCACCATGCGCCCTCCCTGCTGCTCGAAGCCTGGGGGCCCGCGGTGTCGCTGGCGCGCGGCCGCGCGATCGACTGGACGGCGCTGGCCGCCTGGGCGCAGCTGCGCTGGCACCGGCCGCTGGGCGTCGCGGATCTCGCAGCGGTGGCCTGCCTCAGCCCCAGCCAGTTCGCGCAGCGCTGCCGCGACGAGCAGGGCGTGAGCGCGATGCACTGGCTGCGAATTCAACGCCTGGCGCATGCGCGGCATCTGCGCGACAGCGGCATCAGCGTCGCAGAGACCGCTCGCCGCACGGGCTACCTCTCGCCTTCGGCGCTCACCGCCGCCCTGCGACGCCACGCCTGACCGTCATTGCGCGACGGCACCCCGGCGTTGTGCGACGATCTGCCCGCTTAAGCTCGGCGGCATGTCCCCGACGCTCAACGCCCTCG
The DNA here is from genome assembly GCF_056405555.1 of Variovorax sp. P1_G12. Taxonomy (NCBI): domain Bacteria; kingdom Pseudomonadati; phylum Pseudomonadota; class Betaproteobacteria; order Burkholderiales; family Comamonadaceae; genus Variovorax; species Variovorax sp. P1_G12. The sequence continues at coordinate 216,479 of NZ_JBFUBW010000009.1, forward strand.
CCGCCATCGCCCTCTGGGCCACCCTGGCCTCGCTGGGCACTTCGCTCTCGCACCTGCCGCCGTTCCTGCTGACAGGGCTGGCGCTCATCATCGGCAGCCTGCTGAGCTGGCCGCTGGTGCTGCGCGATCGCCGCGCCTGGGCGGTTCCGCTGCGAACGCTGGCGCTGGGCGTCTACGGGCTCTTCGGTTTCCACTTCCTGCTCTTCATCGCGCTGCGCCATGCGCCGCCGGTCGAGGCCAACCTGGTCAACTACCTCTGGCCGCTGTTCATGGTGGTGCTGGCGCCGGTGCTGCTGCCGGGCATGTCGCTGCGGCCGCTGCACGTGGTGGCGGCGCTGCTGGGCTTCACGGGCGCGGCGATCGCGATCCTCGGGGCGCGCGGCAGCACCTCGAGCGCCGGGGGCGGCAGCTACTGGGGCTTCCTGCCGGCGCTGGGCTCGGCCTTCATCTGGGCCAGCTTCTCGCTGTGGACCCGACGCGTGCCCGCCTTTCCGACCCGGGCGATCGGCCTGTTCGGCTTGGTCTCGGGGGCGCTGTCGCTGCTGTGCCACGCGCTGCTGGAGCCCTCGGCCGCGCTGTCGTCGCGCGATTGGCTGCTGGTCGCGCTGTGCGGACTGGGCCCGCTGGGTGCCGCCTTCTTCTTCTGGGACCTGGCGCTGAAACGCGGCGATGCGCGGCAGATCGGCATCCTGAGCTACATCACGCCGCTGGCGTCGACCGCGCTGCTGCTGCTGATCACCGGGCGGCCGCTGAGCTGGAGCATCGCGCTGGCCGCGGTGCTGATCATCAGCGCCGCGGTGATGGGTACGCGGGCGCGTTGAACAGGCTCAGTCCGCGACCTTGAGCACCAGCTTGCCGAAGTTCTCGCCGGTGAAGAGGCGCGTGAGCGCCTCGGGGAAGGTGTCGATGCCCTCGACCACGTCTTCGCGGCTCTTCATGCGGCCGTCCTTCAGATAGCCCGACAGCTCGGCGATCGCCACCGGATAGCGGTCGGCGTAGTCGAACACCACGATGCCCTGCATGCGGGCGCGGTTCACCAGCAGGCTCAGGTAGTTCTTCGGTCCCTGCACCGGCGTCGTGTTGTTGTACTGGCTGATCGCGCCGCAGATGATGATGCGGGCGCCGCGCGCCAGCTTGGCGAGCACCGTGTCGAGAATCTCGCCGCCGACGTTGTCGAAGTAGATGTCCACGCCCTTGGGGCAATGGGCCTTCAGGCCCTCGCGCACCGCCGAGGGGCCGGCCTTGTAGTCGATGCAGGCGTCGAAGCCCAGCTCCTTCACCACCCAGTCGCACTTGGCCTGGCCGCCGGCGATGCCGACCACCCGGCAGCCCTTGATCTTCGCGAGCTGGCCGACGGTCTGGCCGACCGCGCCGGCCGCACCCGAGACCACCACGGTGTCGCCCGGCTTCGGCTGCCCGACGTCCATCAGGCCGAAGTAGCCGGTCATGCCGGGCATGCCCAGCACGTTGAGCCATTGCGTGATCGAGCCGGCGCCGAGGTCGATTCTGGCGAGGCCGTTGCGCTGGATCTCCTCCTGGGGGATCAGCACGTACTCCTGGACGCCGAGCGTGCCGTACACGGTGTCGCCGACCGCGAAGGCCGGGTTGCGCGACGCGATCACGCGCCCGACGCCGCCTGCGCGCATCACGGCGCCGATCTCGACCGGCGCGATGTAGCTCTTGCCCTCGTTCATCCAGCCGCGCATCGCGGGGTCGAGCGAGAGCGACAGGCTCTTGACCAGGACGCCGCCTTCGGTGGGTTCCGCGACCGGCTCGGTGGTGAACTGCCAGTTGTCGCGCGTGGCCGCGCCTTCGGGCCGTTTGGCGAGGCGGACCTGGCGATTGCTGAGGGTGCTGCTCATGCGCGTGTCTCCTTGGGGTGTCTGATGCCGGCGCATCGTAGCTCCGGCCTGCGCCAGGGCCGGTAGCCAAGGCGACAAGGCACGCCGCTCAGAAGGGATAGTGGCGCGGCGTGGTCTGGACCGTGATCCAGCGCAGTTCGGTGAAGGCCTCCACGCCCGCCTTGCCGCCGAGCTCGAGCACCACCGGCTTGAGGTACTTGGCGCAGGTCTGAGCGATCAGGCGACCCACCCGCGTGGAGCCCGTGAAGTTGACGCGGCGCACCGCCGGATGCGCCACCATCGCCTCGACCACCGCGCCCGCGTCGGCCGGCGCGTTGGTGACGAAATTGACCACGCCGGGCGGCAGGCCGGCGTCGTTCAGCGCCTCGACGATCAGCGCGTGGGTCTCGGGGCACAGCTCCGAGCCCTTGAGCACCACCGTGTTGCCGCAGGCCAGCGGCGTCGCGATGGCGCGGGTGGCGAGGATCACGGGCGCGTTCCAGGGCTGTGCCCGCTGCGCACAAAGCACTTGTCGCAGCGTGCACGCCGCTAGTGGTTAACCCGCAAGCTGCGGGCACCGCGGCGGGCCGGAAAATGGGCGGAGTTTTTCAGCCAAGCCCTTATGACCGTGTCCATGGTTCTGTCGACCGATGAAGTCCCGCCGCGGGAGCGTGCGCCGGTCTGCATGAGCGAGGCGGCCGCGCGCGGCGCCGGCGAGCTCATCATCCAGCTGGTGCGGCTGTCGCTGATGGAGCTGGCCGGCCAGGAGACGCCGCGCACCCAGCGGGAAGCGCTGAAAGACCGGATCCGCCAGCACGTGGCGCAGCACCTGCGCGACCCGGCGCTGTCGATCGACGGCATCGCCCTGGCGCTGCGCTGCAGCAAACGCCACCTGCACAACACCTTCGCCGGCGACGACGACACACTCACCGGCTACATCCTCCACCAGCGGCTGGCGTGCAGCATCCGCCAACTGCTGGACCCGGCCAACGCGGCGCGCCCGATCACCGACATCGCGCTCGCCTCGGGCTTCAGCAACCTCTCGCATTTCAGCCGCGTCTTCGGGGCGCACACCGGCGGCAGTCCGAGTGATTTCAGGCGACAGGCTGCGCGCAGGCGTCGCGCGTGACCCCGCTGCCCGCGCGTCGCGCCATCCGCACCGCCGACTGGGTCGCCGGCCTCTCGATCGCCGGTCTGCTGTTGCCCGAGGCGGTGGCCTATGCGGGCATTGCGGGGTTGCCGCCCCAATCGGGCGTGATCGCGCTCCTGGCGGGCCTGCTCGTCTATGGCCTGCTGGGAAGCAGCCGCTTCGCGATCGTCTCGGCCACCTCTTCCTCGGCCGCCGTGCTGCTGGCAGCCACCAGCGCCGCCAACGGCCACGGCACCGCGCTGCAGTTGGCGCTCGGCGCCGCGATCGTGCTGCTGACGGGTGTCTTCTTCCTGATCGCGGCCGCGGCCCGGCTCGGCGCCGTGTCGAACCTGATCGCCAAGCCGGTGCTGCGCGGCTTCGCCCTCGGGCTGGGGCTGACCATCGTGGCCAAGCAGATGCCCAAGGTCGTCGACGTCCATCCGGGGCATGGCGACTTTCTGCGCCTGTCGTGGGAGCTGTTCGCCAGCATCGGCCAGTGGAACTTCGCCGGCCTGGCGATGGCCGGCGTCGGCGTGGCCCTGCTGCATGGCCTGGGGCGCTGGCGCGCGGTGCCGGCGGCGCTGCTGGTGATCGCCGCGGGCATCGCATTGGACGTGGCCGGTTTCTGCCAGCAATGGCACATCGCCGCGGTGGGGCCGATCGAATTCGGGTTCACGCGGCCCGGCATGCCGGAGCTGTCGCGCGAGCAATGGCTGCGCATGGGCGAGCTGGCCTTCGCGATGGCGCTGATCCTCTACGCGGAATCCTGCGGGTCGATTCGCACCTTCGCGCTGCGGCACGGCGACAAGGTGTCGGCCAACCGCGACCTGCTCGCACTCGGCGCCGCCAACCTGGCGTCGGGATTGTTCCAGGGGATGCCGGTCGGCGCCGGCTATTCGGCCACCTCGGCCAACGAGGCCGCCGGCGCGCAGAGCCGTGCGGCCGGGTTGGTCGCCTGCGCCGTGGTCCTGCTCGCGGCCATCACGCTGCTGCCGTGGATCATGCATACCCCGGAGCCCTTGCTCGCCGCGATCGTGATCCATGCCGTCGGCCACATGCTGGATCCCCGCAGCCTGCGGCCCTACTTCGCCTGGCGGCGCGACCGGCTCGTCGCCCTGGTCGCGTTCGGCGCAGTGCTGCTGTTCGGCGTGCTGGACGGGCTGCTGGCCGCCATCGGCGTCAGCCTGCTCATGCTGCTGCAGGGCATGTCGGGCGCCCAGGTGAGCTGGCTCGGCCGGCTCGCGCAGGGCCACGACTACGTCGACACCGCGCGCCACCCCGAAGCCCGGGTGCCCGCCGGCATGCTGATCGCGCGGCCCGAAACGCCCTTGTTCTTCGGCAATGCCGATGCGGTGTTCGCCGCGATCCGGACCCGCGTGGAAGCGGCCCGGCCGCTCGGCCACCTGGTGCTCAGCCTCGAGGAGTCGGCCGACCTCGACGGCACCAGCATCGAGGCGCTCTGCGACTTCGCCGCCTCCATTCGCCGGTGCGGCGCGCAGCTGGTGCTCGCGCGTGTCAAGGACACGCTGCGTGATCTGCTCGACCAGGTGCGCAACCCCGACCTGCCGCCTTCCCTGTACGCCGCCTGGAGCGTGGACGATGCCGTGGAGCAGGCTCGCGCATCCGCGTCAAGCCAGTAAGACGGTGACCGCGAGCCCGGGCGCCGCGTTGCGCACGGCAAGCGTGCCGCCATGCGCCTCGGCCACCAGCCGGCACAGGTACATGCCGAGCCCGACGCCGCCGGTCGCGCGCTGGCGCGCACTGTCGGTGCGGTAGAAGGGCTCGGTCAGGCGCTCCAGCTGCGCCGCGTCGACGCCCGGGCCGAAGTCGCGCACCTCCAGTTCGATGCCCTGCCCGGCCCTGCGCAGCGTCACACGCGGGGGTTCTTCGCCTTCGGCGCCGTGGCGCAACGCGTTGTCGAGCAGGTTGCGCACCAGGAGGCGGACGCGCGAACGGTCCAGCGAGAGCATTGGCAGATCCGCCGGGTTCTCGGTGACGATGTCCTGCCCGCCGGACAGCTCGTTCGCCACCTCGCGCACCAGGGCGGCCAGATCGACCGGCTCACGATGCAGCGCGGCATGCGGACTGGCGAGCCGCTCGCTTTCGAGCAGGTCGCTGATGAGGTCGCGCATCTCGGCCAGGTCGCGCAGGAGCGCGGCGCGTTCGGCCGCGCCTTCGGGCGTCGCCGGCAGCAGTTCGGCATTGAGACGCGCCCGCGTGAGCGGCGAGCGCAGCTCGTGGCTGAGCGCCAGCAGCAGCGCGCGCTTGGCGTCGAGCATGCCCTGGATGTCGTGCGCCATGGTGTTGATGCGCTGCGCGAGCTCGCCCAGTTCGTCGCGCCGGCGCAGCGGAATCGGCACTTCGAAGGCGCCGCGCCCGAAACGCTCGGCGCCGGCGCGGATGTCGTCGAGCGGCCGCAACAGGCGCCGGACGTACGCGTAGGCCAGGACGATCAAGCCCAGCAGCAGCGCGAGCGTGATCCAGCCGATGCCCTGCGGTTCGCGTTCCCAGGGCAGCGTGCCGACCCCGAAACTGATGCGGTGGCCGTCGGCGGTCGTGCGGTGGAGCCAATCGCCGCGCTGGCCGAAGCCATGCCGGGGGCGATCGGCGTGCGAATCCCAGTTCACGACCGGCCCCTCGATACGGATCGAGATCGGCAACCGGGTGACCAGCGCCTGGGCACGCGCCACGTCGGGCGGCGTGCCGAGTTCGGCGACGATGCGATCCATGTAGTCGGCGACGAGGGGCCGGGCGGCATCGCGCCAGCCGGTCGAGAAGGCCCGCTGCATGCCGCCGAGAAACACCGCCGTCATCGCCAGCGCGAGCAGCACGAACACGAGGATCAGGCGCACGCGCAGCGAATGCCGCCAGCGATGTCGCCAGCGGCTCTGCCCGCTGCGCTGCGGCTTCATGGCGTGCTCTTGCCGACGGCGAGCGCGTAGCCCGCGTTGCGCAGGGTCTTGATGCAGTCCAGCGGTTCGAGCTTCTTGCGCAGTCGGCTCACGACGATGTCGACCGCGCGCGTGTAGAGCTCGGCCTCGTGGCCGCGCAGGCGATTCAGGATGTCGTCCCGGCTCCAGACCTTGCCGGGCTGGTCCGCCAGCAGGGCCAGCAGTTCGAACTCCGTGCCGGTGAGGTCGACGCGCTCGCCGTGGCGCAGGACCTCGCGCCGGTCGAGGTCGATCGACAGGCCCTCGAACTCCCGGCGCTGCGCCGGGGGCGCCGCCGGCACCGCACGCTGGCGGCGCAGGATGGTCTGCACGCGCGCCACCAGTTCGCGCGGCTCGAAGGGCTTGGGCAGGTAGTCGTCGGCGCCGAGCTCGAGTCCGACCACCCGGTCCATCACGTCACCGCGCGCGGTCAGCATCACGATCGGGATGTCGCTCTCCTTGCGGATCTCGCGGCACAGCGCGAAGCCGTCCATCTCGGGCAGCATCACGTCCAGGATCGCGGCGTCGTAGGGCTGGGCGCGCAGCCTTGCCAGGCCTTCGCTCGGCCGGCTCGCACTGTCCAGCACGAAATCGAAGCGCGCAAAGTAGCTTGCCAGCGGCGCGCCGAGGTGCTCGTCATCGTCGATCAGCAGGATGCGGGGCATGCGGCGATTGTGCATTCGGGCGACACCGGAAGCCGCTACCTCACCAGGGGTCGGCGCGGCCGATGCGGCCCAGGTGGGTGACACCGAAGCCGTCGCCATGGTGCAGCCCGAAGCCCAGCAGCCGATCGAAGCCGATGTGGGCGCACCAGACCAGACCCACGGCGAGCGCCACCGGCTGTTCGCCCAGCACCCCGGCGACGAGCACGGCGAAGGGCCCGAGGTAGGAGTGCGCGGCGTTGTACACCGCCGCGCCGACCCGCGGCCCGGCCAGGAAGCCGAGCAGCGAGAGGTCGGGCACGAGGAACAGCAAGGCGAAGGCGCCCCAGCCGGCCCCGAGCTGGGCGTAGCCCAGCAGCGCCGCCGCCAGCATGGCCAGCCCTTCGAGCCGCAGCATCGTGCGCACGCCGCCGGGCGGGGGCGTCATCCCCGGCCCCACCGGCGACCGCCGCGGTCCATGAAGTCACGCACCTTCTGCTGCTGCGCCGGGTTCAGGTTGTCGAAGAAGTCGGCCGCCGCGGCAATCACTTCGGGGCTCCCCGCCTGCACCGCGGCCGTCTTGTCATCGACCAGCTTCTTCGCCCGCTCCTGGTCGAGCTTGGCGCCGGCGAACAGGCTGCGGAACTCGGCCCGCGGGTCGCCACCGCCGCGCAGCGCGGCCCGCTGCGCCTGGAGCTTTTCGGTCAGCACGGTGAGCTTCTGCTTCTGCGCGGCGTCCAGATCGAGCTTGCTGCCCACGCGCTCGACCATCCGGGCGCGGAACTCGGCGCGGTCCTGCTCCGAGCCGCTCCAGCCATGGCGATGGCCGGAACAGCCAGCCAGGCTGCCGGCCACGAGCGCAGCACCGGCGAGTCCGAATAGAGAACGTTTGAACCAGGGTTTCATGGGAGTCTTCCTTCAAGAGGATCGGTGTGATCCGGAAGACTCGATGCTCGGCTCAGGGGTCGCCGAAATCCTTGCGCCGCGGTTTCGCTGTGTTTCGTTTTGTTGCGGCACTGGCCCCACGCCCGGCCCGGCGCCGGCCTATCGCACCAGCGCGGCGGCCGGATTCTCCAACTCGAGCACCTCGCGCGCCCAGGCTTCGAGCTTGCTGGTGTCGGCCCGGATCACTTCCTGCTTGACCGCGAGGATCTGCGACGGATGCATCGAGAAGCTGCGCAGCCCCAGGCCCAGCAGCAGCCGCGTGAACATCACGTCGCCGGCCATCTCGCCGCAGACGCTGACGCCCTTGCCCTGCCGCCGGCACTCGGCGATGGTGTCGGCCACCAGCCGCAACACGGCCGGATGGGCCGGATCGTAGAGGTGCGCCACCGATTCGTCGGCGCGGTCGATCGCCAGCGTGTACTGGATCAGGTCGTTGGTGCCGATCGACAGGAAGTCGAAGTGCTTCAGGAAGGTCTTGAGGGTCAGCGCGGCGGCCGGGATCTCGATCATCGCTCCGAGCTTCACATTGCCGTGCACCACACCGCGGTTGTCCAGTTCGGCGCGCGCGAAGTCGATCAGCGAGAGCGTCTGGCGGATCTCGCTGACGTGCGCCAGCATCGGGATCAGCAGATGGATCTCGCCATGCGCCGCGGCCCGCAGGATGGCGCGCAACTGCGTCAGGAACATCGCCGGGTCGGCCAGGCTCCAGCGGATCGCGCGCAGGCCCAGGGCCGGATTCAGGTGCGAATCCTCACGCCCCATCTTGCCGTCCAGCTGCTTGTCGGCCCCGACGTCGATGGTCCGGATCGTGACCGGCATGCCCTTCATGCCGTCGACCGCGCGCCGGTAGGCCTGGTACTGCTCCTCCTCGTCGGGCAGCCGCGTGAGGTTGTGCGATTCGCGCCCCATGAAGAGGAACTCGCTGCGGAACAGCCCGACGCCGACCGCGCCGGCCTTGACCGCGCCCAGCGTGTCCTCGGGCATCTCGATGTTGGCCAACAGTTCGACCCGCTGGCCGTCCAGCGTCACGGCCGGCTTGTGGCGCAGCCGGGACAGGCGCCCGCGCTCGAGGTCGCCCTGGCGCTGCTTGAAGCCGTATTCGGCCAGGATGATCGGCGACGGGTCGACGATCATCACGCCGGCATCGCCGTCGATGATCACCCAGTCGTCCTGGCGCACCAGCTGGCTGGCGCTGCGGGCGCCGACCACGGCCGGGATGTCCATGCTGCGCGCGATGATCGCGGTGTGCGAGGTGCGCCCGCCGACGTCGGTCACGAAGCCCGCGAACACGCTCTTCTTGAACTGCAGCATGTCGGCCGGCGACAGGTCGTGCGCGATCAGCACCAAGGGCGCATCGAAGGCGTCGCCGGCGATCAGGTCGTGGTGGTCGTCTTCCTCGGCGGTGCGCTTGCGGCGCGGCGGCGTCGGCGCCAGCACCGCCGCCGTGCCCTTCATGCGGTGCAGCAGCCGCTCGACCACCTGCTCCAGGTCGGCCTTGCGCTCGCGCAGGTATTCGTCCTCCATCTCGTCGAACTGGCGCGCCACCACCTCGAGCTGGGTGGTCAGCGCCCATTCGGCGTTGTAGAGCCGCTCGACGATCCAGTGCTTGACGCCGCCCGTGAGCACCTCGTCCTGCAGCAGCATCTGGTGCACCTCGAGCAGCGCCGAGAGTTCGTGCGGTGCATCGTTGGGCCCCATCAGCGCGACGCTGGCCTGCAGCTTCTGCAGCTCCTCGGCCACCGCGTTGCGCGCCATCCGGACCCGATCGATCTCGGTCTCGATCTGTTCCGGCTTGATGAAGTAGTGGGCGACGTCGATGCGGCTCGAGACCACCAGCACCGCCCGCCCGATGGCGATGCCACGGGCAACAGGGAGACCGTGGACAACGAAGGTCACTCGCCCTCGCCGAACTTGTCGTTCATCAATGCAACGATCGCATCGAGCGCCTCCTGCTCGCGCTCGCCGATGGTCTCGATCTCCACCGTGACGCCGAGGCCCGCGGCCAGCATCATGACGCCCATGATGCTCTTGGCATTGACGCGGCGATCGCCGCGCGCGAGCCAGACCTCGCACGGGAAGCTGCCCGCGAGTTTGGTGAGTTTGGCCGAGGCGCGTGCATGCAGCCCCAGCTTATTGCTGATGGTCACGGATGTCTTTGTCACTGTGCTTTCTTCTTGCCTGATTCTGCGGCGCTGCCACCGCCACCTGCATCACGCCGGCCGTCCCGCCGGTGAGCGCGCGCTGCACCAGCGTGTCGAGCGGCTCGTTGCGGTAGCTCACCGCGCGCAGCAGCATCGGCAGGTTGACGCCCGCCACCAGCCGCGAGCGGACGCCGTCGACCAGCTTCTGCGCCACGTTGCAGGGCGTGGCGCCGAACACGTCGGCCAGCACCAGCACCTGCGAGCGCGGGATGAGCTGCAGTTGGGCCAGCATGATGCGGGCGGCAGCGAGGGTTTCGTCCGGCGACACATTGGGCAGCACGTCGAGCGCGGCGATCGACGCCTCGCTGTCGGGAAAAACATGCAGCGCGCACTGCCGCAGCGCTTGGGCGAGCGGCGAGTGGGCGATGATGAGGATGCTGTTCATGCGGATCGGCGGACGGTCTCTCGATTATGCGGGGGCGCCCGCAGGATGTAGAAGGAAGACAACACGCAAGCATCCCACAATGCGACCGGGCGGCGACGGGCTCACGGGATGTGCAACCCTTCGAAGAAGGTGGGGAGCGCGTCCGTCGAAGAAGGCTTGCCGAGCACGGTCGCCTGGTACAGCGAGACCCCCTCCGGATGCAGTTGCGCAAACCACATCACATGCAGGGCCGTGGCCTGCGTACCGGCGCCGGCGTCCTGCGTGTCGAGCCGCACCGGCGCGGGTGCGTTCGCCGCCCGAAGCAGGGCGGCCTCGGTTTCGGTGGCCGGAACACCGGCGATCTGGCCGCGAGTCGCGGCGCGCCAGGCCCGCATCCAGCCTTCGGCCTGCGCCGGGCTGCCGGCGACCGCATGGGCGACCGCGAAGGTGGCGCCGCCAGCCTCGCAGCCCGCCATGTCCACCGTGACCGCCTCGACGCCCAATGGGAGCGAGCGGGTCGCGCGGTCGGGCTTGCACGGCAGCAGCGCGACGACGCCGTCGTTGCCGATCGGCACTTCGCGCCAGTTGAAGGTCGGGCTGCAGCCGGCGAGCGCGCTGGCGGCAATCCACGCGAACGCGGCGAGGCGGAGTCGGGGTGGCAAGGGCATCGGGAGCTCGATTATCGAGCGAGCCCGATCGGAACTAAAATCCGCAGGCCCGCTCCATCCTTCTTCCATGAAAAAAGTCGTCTGCACCGCCGCTGTCGCGATCGCCCTGGCCGTCGGCGTCGGTGTCTACCTGAGCACCGGGGTGTCGGCGGCGCCGGCATCGACCTTCGTGCTGCTCGACGGCAGCAAGAAGAGCACCGACGACCTCAAGGGCAAGGTCACGCTGGTCAATTTCTGGGCCACCAGCTGCGTCACCTGCGTCGCCGAGATGCCCAAGGTGATCGCCACCTACGACAAGTACCAGGCGCGCGGCTACGACACGCTGGCCGTGGCCATGAGCTACGACCCGCCGAGCTACGTGGTCAACTTCGCCGAGACCCGCAAGCTGCCGTTCAAGGTGGCGATCGACAACACCGGCGCCGTCGCCAAGGCCTGGGGCGACGTGCAGCTGACCCCCACCACCTACGTCGTCAACAAGCGTGGCGAGATCGTGAAGCGCTACGTCGGCGAACCCGACTTCGCCGAGCTCCATAAGCTCATCGAGAAACTGCTCGCCGAAGCCTAACCCTTCGGCCGGCGCAGCCCGGCCCCTTCGTGAAACACCGCGGAACCGGCTTCGCCGGGCCGCTGGTGTTGCCCCCGGTAGGGGGTGGGCGCCCGGACACGAAGTGCCGGGCAACCTGGGGGCGAGCTATTTGTTCCTGAAGGTGTCGTGGCAGGTCTTGCAGGTGTCACCCGCCGCGCCCACCGCGGCCTTCAACGCATCGAGATTGCCGGCCTTGGCGCCAAGCACCAGCTTGTCGGCGTCCGCCATCAGCCGCTCGCTGAGTTCCTTGAACTTGGCCTGCTCCTTCCAGATCTCTGGCTTGGCCTTGCCGCCTTCGGTGCCGGGCCCGAAGCCGCTCCACGGCAGCCTCGATATCTGGGCCACCACCTCGGCGTTGGCGGCGGCCGCCGCTGCGTCATAGGGCACCCGCCCACTGGCCATGCCGGCCAGACGGCCAAAGGTCTGGCTCTGGATGAACATGGCGCTTTGACGGTACTTGATGGCATCCTCGGCCTTGGCGAACTGCGCGGCGGCTGGAACCGCGAGCGCAAACGAAGCGGCCGCAAGGGCGAGCACGGCTGGACTTTTCATGCGTGGTTCTTTCTTGTTCAAGTGGCGGGCGATGCCGCGCGGGCCAGTTTAGGGATTGGCCGCCACCTGCGACTAGAGGTAACCCGCAGAACCCGCGACCCCGGAAGTTTGCTAATCTGCGGATCCCGCTCCTGCGCCCGCCGCCACCGATGACCGCTTCGTTCCAGACCCACACGCACCGCGCGGGGCTGGAGGTCGCCCCCTCGCAGCACACGCGCATCTGGGACCTGCCAACGCGCGTTTTCCACTGGCTGCTGGCGGCCGCCGTGACCGCCCAGATCGCGACCGGGCTCGGCGGCGCCATGGAATGGCACTTCCGGATCGGCTACGCGCTGCTGGCGCTGCTGCTGTTCCGAGGGTTCTGGGGCTTCGTGGGCGGACGCTGGTCGCGCTTCGCGAGCTTTCTCTATTCGCCCGGCTCGGTGGTCGACTATCTGCGCGGGCGCGCCCACCCCGATCACCTGATCGGCCATTCGCCGCTGGGAGCCCTGTCGGTGTTCGCCCTGCTGGGCCTGCTGGCGATCCAGGTCGCGACCGGCCTGGTGGCCGACGACGAGATCGCGGCCTCCGGCCCGCTCGCCCGCTTCGCCTCCAGTGGCATCGTCGCCGCGGCCACCCACTGGCACGCGGTCCAGGGCAAGTGGATCGTGATCGCGCTGGTCAGCCTGCACCTGCTGGCCGTTCTCTTCTATGTGCTGGTCCGTCGGCAACGGCTGGTGCGGCCGATGATCACGGGCGACAAGCGACTCGTCGACGGCGCCGCCGCGGCGCCGAGCCGCGACGACGCCGCCTCGCGGCTGCTGGCCATGGCGGTGTTTGCAGCCTGCGCCGCCCTTGCGACCTGGATCGCGTCGCTGCGCGTATGAGCCATTCCTTGTCACGTCCGCTGCCGCTGGCAGATGCGCCGAACATCGTCATGGTCACGCCCGACGAGGCGCGCGAGTTCGAGGCGGTGCGCGCGATCTTCCGCGACTACGCCGCTTCGCTGCAGATCGATCTCGGTTTCCAGAATTTCGACCAGGAACTGGCCAGCTTGCCGGGGGAATACGCGGAGCCTCGCGGCGCCCTGTTGCTGGCGCTGGTCGACACCACCGAGGTCACGGCCGCGGTCGCCGCCGAGCCGCTGCCGCGAGCCCAGGGCCGGCTCGCGCACGTCGCGGGCTGCTGTGCGCTGCGCCCCCTGGACGCGGCCGACTATCCCAATGCGGCCGAGATGAAGCGGCTCTACGTGCGACCGCAGTTCCGTGGGCTCGGCCTGGGCCGGCAACTGGCCGAGGCCATCCTCGATGCCGCCCGCGGCGCCGGCTATGCCTGCGTGCTGCTGGACACGCTGGACGACATGGAGTCAGCCCGCGCCCTCTACGAGGACCTGGGCTTCGCGGAAGTGCCGCCCTACTATCACAACCCCATCGCGGGGTCGCACTACCTGAAAGCTGATCTGTAGCTCGCCCCCAGGTTGGCTCACTTCGTGTAGCCGCCCATCCCCTCCCGGGGGCCATACCAGCGGCCCGGCGAAGCCGGTTCCGCGGTATTCCACGAACAAGAGCTGAGCCTCAGCCCTTGGCTTGTGCCAACAGAGTGTCGGCGTCGCTGACTTCGAACTTGCCCGGGCCTTCGACGTTCAGGCTGGCGACCTTGCCGTCCTTCACGAGCATCGAGTAGCGATTGCTGCGCACGCCCATGCCGCGCGAGGTCAGGTCGAGCGTGAGCCCGGTGGCGTTGGCGAAGGCGGCACTGCCGTCGGCCAGCATGCGGACCTTGGTGCCGGTGTTCTGGTCGCGCGCCCAGGCGCCCATCACGAAGGCGTCGTTGACGCTCACGCACCAGATCTCGTCGACGCCGGCGGCCTTGAAGTCGTCGTAGTGCTGCACATAGCCCGGCACGTGCTTGGCCGAACAGGTCGGCGTGAAGGCGCCGGGCAGCGCGAACAGCGCGATGGTCTTGCCCGCGGCTGCCTTGGTGACGTCGACCGGGTTCGGGCCGATGCTGCAGCCCTCGCCTTCCACCTCGGAATATTCCTGCAGGGTTGCGGGAGGAAGGGTGTCGCCGACTTTGATCATGTGATGTGCTCCAGAAAAAGAAAAACGGCCCACATTGTGGGCCGCTTTCGGTTTGGCTGCTTCGCCTGCGATCAGACCAGAGCGGCCTTTTGAACCAGGCGGGTCACCACCCAGTTCTTCGACTTCGAGATCGGCCGGCTTTCGGTGATCTCGATGGTGTCGCCCAGCTTGTATTCGCCATTTTCGTCATGGGCGTGGTACTTGCTGGTCTTGGCCACGATCTTGCCGTAGAGCTCGTGCTTGACACGACGCTCGACCAGCACGGTCACGGTCTTCTGGCGCTTGTCGCTGACCACCTTGCCGATCAAGGTGCGCTTGAGGGACTTTTTAACTTCCGTCATGTTCACTCCTTACTTGGCGGCTGGGGTTTCTTGCTGCTTCTGCGCAAGAATGGTCTTGGCGCGCGCGATGTCGCGGCGCGTCACGCGCAGCGTCGAGGTGTTCGACAGCTGTTGCGTGGCCTTCTGCATGCGCAGGCCGAAATGGGCCTTCTGCAGGTCCTTGATTTCGGTTTGCAGGCCGGCGACGTCCTTGTCGCGCAGCGCTGCTGCCTTCGAAGTCTTGGCCGGAGCCGCGACTTCCTTCTTCTTACGTGTTGCCATGGTGTTCTCCTCGATCAGGCGCCGAGCTGGCGTGCGACGAAAGTCGTGCGCAGCGGCAGTTTGGCAGCGGCCAGACGGAACGCCTCGCGGGCGAGCTCTTCGGGCACGCCGACGATCTCGTAGATCACCTTGCCAGGCTGGATTTCGGCGACGTAGTACTCGGGGTTGCCCTTGCCGTTACCCATCCGCACTTCTGCGGGCTTGTGGGAGATCGGCTTGTCGGGAAACACACGAATCCAGATGCGTCCACCGCGCTTGACGTGGCGCGAGATCGCGCGACGTGCGGCTTCGATCTGGCGGGCCGTCAGGCGGCCGCGGTCGATCGACTTCAGGCCGAAGTCACCGAACGACACTGCGTTGCCGCGCGTCGCGATGCCGGTGTTGCGGCCCTTTTGTTCCTTGCGGAACTTTCTGCGTGCAGGTTGCAGCATTTTTGTTACTCCGTAGTTCTAAGACCGATCACTCGGTCTTGGCACCGTCAGCTGCTGCAGCTGGCGCGGCTTTGCGTACGCGCTTAACGGCGGGTTTCGAGTCTGCACCCGGTGCAGCCGGAGCTCCACCAGTGGCTTCTGCGGGCTTGTCGCTGCCATCGGCCGGAGCGACGTTGCCGCCGATCGGGCCACGGGCACCAGCGCGCGGGCCAGGACCGCGACGGTCCGAACCCGGACGGTCGCCACCCGGGCGGCCATCGCGACGCGGGCCGCGGGGGCGGCGCTCGTCGTCAGGACGCGGCGTTTCGACGGCCGGCAGGTCGTTGCGACCCAGCGTGTCGCCCTTGTAGACCCAGACCTTGACGCCGATGACGCCGTAGGTGGTCTTGGCTTCCGAGGTGCCGTAGTCGATGTCGGCGCGCAGCGTATGAAGCGGCACGCGACCTTCGCGGTACCACTCGCAACGCGCGATTTCGATGCCGTTCAGGCGGCCCGACGACATGATCTTGATGCCCTGGGCACCCAGACGCATGGCGTTCTGCATCGCACGCTTCATGGCGCGGCGGAACATGATCCGCTTTTCGAGCTGCTGCGTGATGCTGTCGGCGATCAGCTTGGCATCGATTTCGGGCTTGCGCACTTCTTCGATGTTGACCGCGACCGGCACGCCGAGCTGGCGACCGAGTTCACGCTTGAGGTTCTCGATGTCCTCGCCCTTCTTGCCGATCACGACGCCCGGACGTGCCGAGTAGATCGTGATGCGGGCGTTCTTGGCGGGACGCTCGATCAGCACGCGCGAAACGGATGCATTCTTGAGCTTCTTCTTCAGGTACTCGCGCACCTTGATGTCTTCGGCCAGCATGCCGGCGAAGTCTTTGTTGCTTGCGTACCAGCGGCTGGACCAGTTACGGCTGACCGCGAGGCGGAAGCCGGTTGGGTGGATTTTCTGTCCCATAGTTCTTCCAGCCTTAATTGCCAACCGTCACGTACACATGGCACGTGGGCTTGCTGATGCGATTACCGCGACCCTTGGCGCGCGCGGTGAAGCGCTTGAGCGTGGCGCCCTGCTCGACGTAGATGGTCTTGACCTTCAGTTCGTCGATGTCGGCACCGTCGTTGTGCTCGGCGTTGGCGATGGCCGACTCGAGCACCTTCTTGATGATCACAGCGGCCTTCTTCTGCGTGAACTGCAGAACGTTGAGCGCTTGATCGACCTTCTTGCCGCGGATCAAGTCAGCGACCAGACGGCCCTTGTCGACCGAAAGGCGGACGCCGCGGAGGACTGCACGTGTTTCAGACATGGTCGTTCCTTACTTCTTCTGGACTTTCTTGTCCGCGGGGTGCCCCTTGAACGTGCGCGTGAGCGCAAATTCGCCGAGCTTGTGGCCGACCATCTGGTCGGTGATGTACACGGGCACGTGCTGCTTGCCGTTGTGCACGGCAATGGTCAGGCCGATGAACTCGGGCAGGACCATCGAGCGACGCGACCAGGTCTTGATCGGCTTCTTGTCCTTGTTCGTCACGGCCTTGTCGGCCTTGGCCACGAGGTGGTGGTCGACGAACGGACCCTTTTTGAGAGAGCGAGTCATGTGCTAACCCTTACTTCTTGCGACGCGACACGATGAAGACTTGCGTGCGCTTGTTGTTACGGGTGCGATAACCCTTGGTCAGATTGCCCCATGGGTCGACAGGATGACGGCCTTCGCCGGTCTTGCCTTCGCCGCCACCGTGCGGGTGGTCGACCGGGTTCATCACCACGCCGCGAACGGTCGGGCGGATACCCATCCAGCGCTTCACACCGGCCTTGCCGAGCTGGCGCAGGCTGTGTTCTTCGTTGGCGACTTCACCGATGGTGGCGCGGCATTCGACGTGCACGCGGCGCACTTCACCCGAGCGCATGCGGACCTGGGCGTAGACGCCTTCGCGGGCCAGCAGCGTTGCGGACGTACCTGCCGAGCGAGCGATCTGCGCGCCTTTGCCGGGTTGCAGTTCGATGCAGTGGATGGTCGAGCCGACGGGGATGTTGCGGATCGGCAGCGTGTTGCCGGCGCGGATCGGGGCTTCCGAACCGCTCAGCAGCGTTGCACCGGCTTCCAGCCCGCGCGGGGCGATGATGTAGCGGCGCTCGCCGTCGGCGTAGCACACCAGCGCGATGTGGGCGGTGCGGTTCGGGTCGTACTCGATGCGTTCGACCTTGGCCGGGATACCGTCCTTGTTGCGCACGAAGTCCACCACGCGGTAGTGGTGCTTGTGGCCACCACCCTTGTGACGGGTCGTGATGTGACCGTTGTTGTTGCGACCGGCCTTCTGGAACTGGGGTTCCAGAAGGGGGGCGTGAGGAGCACCCTTGTACAGGTGGTCCCGCGAGATCTTCACCGCGCCGCGTTGGCCCGGCGAAGTGGGTTTCATCTTGATGACGGCCATGATTAAGCGCCTTCCCCGACGAGGTTGAGCTCTTGACCAGCCTTCAGCGTGACATAGGCCTTGCGAACGTTGTCGCGACGACCCATCGACTTGCCGAAGCGCTTGGACTTGCCCTTGGTATTGAGCACCGACACGCCCTGGACTTCGACCTTGAACATCAGTTCAACAGCGGCCTTGATCTCTGGCTTGGTGGCGTCCTGCAGCACCTTGAAGGTGACGGCATTGGACTTCTCGCCGACCATCGTGGCCTTTTCGGACACGACCGGGGCGACCAGCACGTTCATCAGGCGACCTTCGTCGAACTGACGCTGCTTGGGAGTAGGGTTCATGCGGCTCATGCGAACATCTCCTTGAGCTTGTCGACGGCACCCTTGGTGACCAGCACCTTCTTGTAGTGAACCAGCGACACCGGATCGGCGTAGCGCGGCTCGACCACGAGCACGTTGACGAGATTGCGCGAGGCCAGATACAGGTTCTCGTCGACTTCTTCGGCGATCACGAGCACGGACTCAAGGTTCATCGCCTTGAACTTGGCGGCCAGCGCCTTGGTCTTGGGCGAGTCGACCTTGATCGAATCGACCACGGCCAGACGGCCTTCGCGAGCGAGCTGCGAGAAGATCGACGCCATGCCGGCGCGGTACATCTTCTTGTTGATCTTCTGCGAGAAGTTTTCGTCGGGCATGTTCGGGAAAATCCGGCCACCCCCGCGCCACAGCGGCGAGGACGTCATACCAGCACGGGCGCGGCCCGTTCCCTTTTGCTTGAAAGGCTTCTTGGTCGAGTGCTTGACCTGCTCGCGGTCCTTCTGGGCGCGCGTGCCTTGGCGGGCGTTGGCCTGGAATGCGACGACGATCTGGTGAACCAGGTCTTCGTTGTAGTCACGGCCGAACACGGTCTCGGGGGCGTCGTACTTCGACGCGGCCTGGCCTTGTTCGTTCAGGAGTTCGAGTTCCATTACTTGGCTCCTTCAGCGGCTTGCGGCTTGGCCTTGACGGCCGGACGCACGGTGACGAAGCCACCCTTCGAGCCGGGGATCGCGCCCTTGATCAGGAGCAATTGACGCGCTTCGTCGATGCGGATCACGTCGAGGTTCTGGGTCGTCACGGTGACGTCGCCGAGGTGGCCCGTCATGCGCTTACCGGGGAACACGCGACCGGGATCCTGCGCCATACCGATGGAGCCGGGCACGTTGTGCGAACGGCTGTTGCCGTGCGACGCGCGCTGCGAGCTCATGTTGTGGCGCTTGATCGTGCCAGCGAAGCCCTTGCCGATCGAGGTGCCTTGCACGTCGACCTTCTGGCCCACCGCGAACACGCTGGCTGCGGCGATGACGCCACCGGCCTTGTGCTGACCGGCCGTATCGGCGGTCACGCGGAATTCCTGGATGATTTCGCCAGCTTCGACACCCGCCTTGGCGAGGTGACCGGCTGCCGGCTTGGTCACGCGCGATGCCTTGCGCGAACCGAACGTCACTTGCAGTGCGACGTAGCCATCGTTCTCTTGGGTTTTGATCTGGGTCACGCGGTTGTTGGACACATCCACCACCGTGACAGGAACTGCGTCCCCGTCATCGGTGAAGAGACGCATCATCCCCACCTTGCGGCCCAGCAACCCGAGGGAGTTGCTCAGACTCATTTGTTTTCTCCAAAAATGGAAGTCCTCTTCCGCCGCTGCCACTTCAATTGGCGACAGCGTTTGGCCGTACGGCTTACCCGTTTGGCTTCACGAAAGAAGGTTGATAAAACTCCGCTCGACCCGCGCCAAAAGACGCAAGTTAGGCAGAGCCGAAGATTATAGCCCGCAAAGGGCTGCGGAGGCAAGTGGCCGGGCGGCGCAGACGCGTAGGGGCCTATTTGACCTTCATCGGCAGGATCTTGTCGCCGCCCGAGCCCTGCTTGAGGGTCTCGCCGCCGGTCGTCGCGTCAGCGGGTTTTCCCACCCCCACCGGCACCGACGTGACGCTGGTGACGCCGAACTGGGTCGTGAAGACGTGCAGATAGCCGACGCCTGTCGCGGCTGGCACCACGTCTACCGTCCAGGTCGCGGCCTGCCCCGCCGGGAGGCTGCGCTGGGTCTCGGAAGCCGCGAGCGACAGGCCGCCGTCGACGGCGAGGCGCACCGTGGCGCCCGCCGGATCCGCGACGCCGGCGAAGCTCAGCAGCACCGACACCGGTCGGCCGGCCTGGGCCGCTTCATCGACGCGGTATTGCACCTCCACGCCGGAACCGTTGGCCTTCATCGGCGCCGTCTTCATCGGCCCGCCGGCGGCCTGGACCGCCAGGGGCGCGGCGAGCGCCAGGGCGCACGCCAGGGCAGCCGCGAGTCTCACTGGATGGTGACGTTGAAACATGTGTTCGCCGAGGAATTGTTGAAGTCGTTGATCACCAGAACGTTCTCGCCGGCCGGCAGGCTGACCGTCGCGCTCTCGCTGGAGCCGAATCCCGCGCTTGCGGCGACAAGTCGGCCAGCATAGACCGTGAAATCCGGGTCTGCCGCTGCCGGGCCGGACACCGTGATCGAACGGCTGCCAGCGCTCGCCATCGTGAATCGGAGGTAGACGAAGCTGCCGAGCTTGTTGCCGGCCCCCTCCGAGTTGGTCACGCAGGCCGTGGGTGTGAGCGGCCGGTACATCGGGAGCGAGAACGCGGCGATGCTTGCGCCGCCACCGTTCGTTTCGTTGGCGCCGAACGGATCGTTGGGGGCCGCGCTGATCTGCTCGCCGATCAGCAGGCCGCTCAGCGCCGAGGCGCTGGCCGGGGCGACGGCATTGAAAGCCGCCGTGAACGGGTGAATGGACGTCACGGCCACGCCGTTCTTGAACGCAGCGCTGGTCAAGGTGTCGTTGATCGGCCCGAAGCCGACCTGTCCGTTCAGGCGCCACAGGAGCGAGTGGATGGAGGCTTCGCGGTACCAGCCAGGAGTAGGTGTCCCGCTCGACGTGAGGTCGATATTTGCGCCCTGCCCTTGTCCCGGCCCCACGGAGTCCGTGTAGTTGCTGCGGGCCAGCGCAATGCCCGACCAGGCGTTGCCCCAGCCCTCCGAGAACGCCACGCGCCGGTCCAGCCGGTCCGTCATCGTATGGCTGCCGCCGGGCGAATCGTCGCGGCTGAACGCCGACTGGTAGTAGTGCCCCCATTCATGGGCGACCACCGAGCCGTCGTATTCGTCGGTGTCGACGTTCTCCTTGCCCAGCACGTAGATGGCGCGCCCGGCGCTGCTGGTGCTGAAGGAGGTCGTTCCGATCTGTCCGATCGCAGGATTGCCGCTTGCCGGGACGTTGTTGACGCTCCAGAAGACGCGCAGCGCCGGAAAGACCGTTCCAGGCGCCACCGACAGCATCTTCGCCTGCGCGGCGTAGATGGTGTCGAGCACCGCGAACGGCGCTGCGGCCCGGGTGCCGGCGTAGCGGCTGCCGTCCCAGCCCGACGGCGCCCGGATGTCGCGTGTGCTGGCCGAGGCCCCGGTGGAGAACGAAGGCGTCTCGAGTGCATAGATGGCATCGGACTGGGTGTTGTCGCGCACCGTGACATCCCAGCTCGGGCCATTTCCGCCTTGCGTCAGCTGCGCCTTGACCCGCACCTGAACCGAGGTGCTCGACGGCAACGACACCGAGTACGCGCCGCTGGCGTCGGTGGTCGCGGTCGCCAGGATCGCCGCCGACGAGCCGTTGATGATCTCGACGCTGGCGCCCCGGATCGGCTTGGGGGCGGCGGCCGCGTAGACCAGCGCGCCGCTGACGTTGGGAATCGATTCGTAGGTCGCGGTGCCACTCAGCGTGACGGTGCCGACACCCGGAACGCCCCCGGCAGCCACCGGCAGTGCGAAGCCGCCGCCGCCTCCACCACCTCCGCCGCAGGCCGCGAGCATCACCACGCCCGCCAATGCCATGCTTCGCCAGACCCACTTCACCCGCATTCCGCACCTCTCTGAGAAATTACTTCGCTTCTGATGAGCGTTTTCTGCGTAAGTTGCAGATTTTTCCGAGGATGCCACAGAGAAGTCAGAATAAGCAAAGCCCGCCTACATTTCTGTAAGCGGGCTTCACAAATGCAACAGCCGAGGGCTTACTGCAACTTGATCTCGACGTCGACGCCGGCCGGCAGGTCGAGCTTCATCAGCGCGTCCACGGTCTTGTCGGTCGGGTCGACGATGTCCATCAGGCGCTGGTGCGTGCGGATCTCGAACTGGTCGCGGCTGGTCTTGTTGACGTGCGGCGAACGCAGGATGTCGAAACGCTTCATGCGGGTCGGCAGGGGCACAGGGCCCTTGACGATCGCGCCGGTGCGCTTGGCGGTGTCCACGATTTCAGCGGCCGACTGGTCGATCAGCTTGTAGTCGAACGCCTTCAGGCGGATGCGGATTTTTTGCTTGGTAGCCATGGTGATTCCTTCGCTTCTTCGAATCAGATGTCGAGGATCTTCGCCACGACGCCCGAGCCCACGGTGCGGCCGCCTTCACGGATGGCGAAGCGCAGGCCTTCTTCCATCGCGATCGGGTTGATCAGCTTGACCGTGATCGACACGTTGTCGCCGGGCATGACCATTTCCTTGTCCTTCGGCAGCTCGATCGCGCYGGTGACGTCGGTCGTGCGGAAGTAGAACTGCGGACGGTAGTTGTTGAAGAACGGCGTGTGAC